>NZ_CAJPPN010000006.1 GCF_905372525.1 uncultured Porphyromonas sp. | reverse complement strand
GTTGTGTACACGCGTGTATACTGTTGTGTACACGTGGGTATACAGTTGTGTACACGCGTGTATACTGTTGTGTACACGTGGGTATACAGTTGTGTACACGCGTGTATACTCATCCCTCCTAGGTAGGAGGTATACGCTGGGGATCTCTACACCTAGGACACGGATACTTCTATCTTGGCGTATGCTCCCCCACGACCTTGCCCTCACACTATAGTGATTTCATGCGTCAGCCCTGCTGCGAAGACCAGTCATAGAAGACCAGTCATAATAGTGGCAAGGTGACCAGCCCCGTATCCTAGGGAGATAGTATACTACCCGCACACACTCATCCGAGACTATAAATAGAGACGCCCCCTCACTCCCGGAGAGGGGAGTGAGGGGGCATCTCTAGTATCTAATATCTGGGAGTGATCACTCTACGACCATATCTTGTAGCTCAGGGTGTCTCCTGAGATAGGTCGCGATATAGGGGCAGAGAGGGCGGACACGTAGTCCTAGCTCGATGCAGTAGCTGAAGAAGGCCGTAGCAAGGTCGCCCGCAAAGCCTAGCCCTTGGTACGACGGATCGACGACCGTATGCTCGGCTATAGCGATCTGGCCAGGTGCGATCGTGAAGGTCAGATGTCCTATCTCCCGCTTGGAGTCATCTAGGATATAGCTCATGCGACCGCTGTCCTCTGCTTCTCTTAGCTGGATCATGTATGTTTGTTGGTATAAGCCTGTGTGGGGTGATACTAAATGCAGAGGCTACTCACTCTCCTCTATGGGAGGGGATGTGGGTAGCCTCTTTGTGTGGTTGTTGTGTTTGCTGCCCCTAGGGGCAGAGAGGCTTACTTCTTAGCCTTCTTTGCGGGAGCCTTCTTGGCTACAGCGGCATTGAGATCTAGGGCAGCACCAGCCTTGAACTTCACAGCCTTGCGAGCAGGGATGTGGATCTTCTGCTTGGTGGCAGGGTTGATACCTTCGCGGGCTGGCTTGTCAGCGACAGAGAATGTCCCGAAGCCGAGGAGAGCGATCTTCTCACCCTTCTTGAGCTCGGCAGCGACTACTTCGGCGAAGGCTTCTACGGCCTTACGGGCATCGACCTTCGTTAGGCCAGCCTCTTCGGCTACACGTGCGATGAATTCAGTCTTGTTCATAACGATTATTATTAGAGTTGGACAATGAGCTGTATAGTCTCACCTCTAAGGTGGGTACCCCTACTACTATTGGTGTTAGATGTAGAGGGGCCTCTACTCACCTTATTCTGCACCAAATGTACGGCTTTTTTTGATTATACAACCATTGTAGACATTTACACTTATTATTTTTACGTTCTATTAGACCTTCCTAGCGACCTCGAGGGGGAGTTTCTTGGGTGAGGAACGTCAGTGTACCAGCCTCTACGAGGGCAGAATTATCTATCCGATAAGTACTCTTATACAGCTTGTTACCCACCTTTATACTCTGGAAGTAATCTCCTCCTGTCCCCTGCTCTGCCCGACGCTCGATGACGAGTGTCGGCTGCTTGTAATATTTTTTATCCAAATGGATCGTCACCCGAGGAAAGGTAGGGGTAGTCAGCGAATACATCGTGCTACCAGGGCAGTCTGGGTAGAAGCCTAGCATCGTATAGATCGCCCAGGCACTCATCGTCCCCGTATCATCATTGCCCGGGATCCCCGAGGGAGTATTGTGGAAGTGCTTAGCTAGGAGCTCCTTTGTCAGACGCTGTGTCCGCCAAGCCTCGCGAGGGAAGTAGGTGAAGAGGTAGGGGTAGACGATATCGGGCTCATTGGCTGGATCGTAGTTCCCTTCATCGAAGATGCCCTGTAGCTTCTTGACAAAGCGCTGCTCCCCTCCCATTAGTTTGCACAGGCCTAGGATATCGTGGGGGACGAAGAAGCTATAGTTCCAAGAGTTCCCCTCGTGGAAGCCAGGGTTGGGCTCGAAGTCTCGGCCTAGGGTGGGATTGAAGGGGGTAAGGAACTTCCCATCGGGCAGGATAGGACGTAGGAGTCCCGTCTCCCGGTCATAGTAATGACGGTAGCCTAGGGAGCGCTTGTGGAAGAGCCCCGCATCCCCCTTCCCTAGGCTTCGGGCGAACTGGCTGAGGTTCCAGTCCGCTAGGTAGTACTCTAGGGCATGGGAGACAGAGTTGTCGAACTTCTCCCTCAGCGGTACATAGCCTCGGCTCAGGTAGTCATCGTTGTCGGGGCGCATGAGGTTGTCCTTTCCTCGCGTCGTCGCCCCCTTGAGCATCGCCTCATAGGCTAGATTGACATCGAAGTCCCGTATGCCACGCTGCCACGTGTCGTTAAGGACGATCAGTGAGGGATCCCCCTCCATCGTCAGGGTCTCCTGCCCATAGAGTTCCCACTTAGGGAGCCAACCTCCCTCTCGGTACATATCGAGCATGGACTGTACCATAGCGAGCTGCTTCTGTGGATAGAGCAGGCTAAGGAGCGGATGGACATTGCGGTAAGTATCCCATAGGGAGTAGACCGTATAGCGGTCGTGGCTGGTCTTACCTGTGCGTAGGCTAGCCATCATCGGATATTCCCCATTGACGTCCTGTAGGATATTGGGGTGGATCAGCAGATGATAGAGAGCGGTATAGAAGACCGTACGCTGCTCCTGTGTCCCTCCCTCGACCTCTACGACACGTAGTGCTTGCTCCCAAGCATCCTCGGCAGAGGCCTTTACCGAGGCAAAGTCTAGGCTTCGCTGCTCGGTCTCGAGGTTCAGCAATGCATTCTCTGCACTAACAAAGGATACTCCCGTCTGGACGTAGAGGACTTCGCCGGGGCGAGTATCGAAGGTGAACCATACCCCGACGTCATTCCCACTCATCTCCTTGCGGTAGGTAGGGTACAGCTTGTAGCGTCCGTGGTCATGATCCCACTCCGCCTCTACGCCCTGCATCGGGGGTTGCTTCTTCCAGTAGCCACACTGGGGGGCACGCCGGCTGATACGGATTGCAAAGTATTGGTTGAAGACCGCCTGAGGATTGTAGCAGAAGGTACCCATGAGCTTACTGCCCACGAGGGTCGAGTCATTGAGGAAGCGCACGGTAGCACCACTCTCATTGGTCAGACCCTGACCGAGGTTGATGAGGATATTACTCTTCCCCCCCTTGATGAAGGTAAAGGCTGCGATGGAGGTCCTCGGGGTCGCACTCACCTCGGCTCGGATCTGATACTTGTCCAGGAGTGCCGTGTAGTAGCCCGGGTGCGCCTTCTCTTCACTCAGAGTCGTACCATAGTGTGTATAGTCCACATCCAGGTCTCCCGTAGAGGCCGAGAGGAGGATACTCCCTAGCTCAGGACAGCCTACCCCGCTGAGATTGACCTGACTGAAGCCCGTGAAAAACTTGTTATCGGCACTGTAGGGTGTACTCCACCAGCGGGCATCCTTGTCATACTTATTTAGCTCCGATGAGCCCATGACGTTGAAGGGGGTAATGCTCATCAGACCATTAGGGACGAGAGCACCAGGATTAGTCGTACCGAAGTTGCTCGTACCGATGAAGGGATTGACCTCATCGATGAGTCGCTTCTTACTCTGGGCGACACCTAGGAAGGGCAAAGCAAGGCTAAGGGCGAGGGCAAGAGAGAGTCGTTGCGTTACGTACATATAGGGAGTTAGTAGATATGGGATAGTCTGGACTGATGACTCAGGCTCTGGGGGAGCCCAAGATGAGCCGAGATGAAGAGCGAAGGTGGACGAGTATAGGCTAGGAGCCTCCCTATCCCCTCTCGGGGGAGAAATGAGGAGTCTGAGCTACCTAGGACTTCGTGGCAGGATGAGATGATGAGCGAGATGACGTAGTACGCCGAGGGGAGTGAAACGTCTCCAGCAGGGCACGGGCTGCTGCTCGGGTGACCTCGGTCAGCTGTGAGCCACTCTGCATACGGGCGATCTCCTCGACCCGCTCCTCTTCACTCAGATGACGCAGGTGGCTACGGGTACTATCTGCTCCGTGCTCCTTGTAGATGTAGAAGTGATCAATCCCCGCAGCAGCGATCTGAGGGAGGTGTGTGACTGCCATAACCTGCATGCTCGACCCCATACGACGTAGGATCACAGCTATGCGCTCTGCCGTCTCCCCTGAGACCCCTGTATCGATCTCGTCGAAGATGATCGTAGGTAGACTACGGCGGTCAGCGATCAGAGCCTTGAGGGCAAGCATAAGGCGAGAGATCTCCCCACCAGAGGCGATGTTGGCGACGGGCTCAGGAGAAGTATCCTTGTTGGCAGAGAAGAGGTAGGTAACCTGATCTAGTCCCATGGCTGTAGGTGTAGGATGCTCCTCCATGCGTATCACGAAGCGCACATGGGGCATCCCGAGCTCATGGAGCGAGGCGATGAGAGCCCCCTCGATGGCGTGTGCAGCACTCTGACGTGCCTCCCGCAGTCGTTGCCCCTGCTCGAGGAGGGCCTGATAGCTCTCCCCTACGCTCTGCTCCAGCCGATGAAGCTCCTCATCTGAGCTATCGATACGCTCTAGTTCCTGAGCTAAGCGATCACGTAGGGCGATGAGCTCCGTGATCTCTCGTAGGCTGTGACGGTGTAGGAGGCCACGGAGCAGGTCTAGTCGCTCTCCGACACGAGCTAGGCGCTTCGGGCTGAAGGTTACCCCCTCCGCCTCATCCTCCAGAGTGGAGACGAGGTCCTGCAACTCGATCCGCACACTATGTAGACGCTCTGACCATTCCTCTGCCCCAGCATGATAGCTACGTATAGCCTCTACTGAGCGGAGGGCATAGGTCACTGCTGGGATAGCCCCATGCTCATCCTCGGAGAGGGCACTAGTGGCCTGCTGTAGCTCGTCCCGTATCTCCTGGGCATGAGAGAGCTGTCGCTCCTCCTCGGTGAGCTCCTCCAGCTCGCCCTCCTCTAGCTCGGCCTCCTCTAGCTGGGTATACTGGTACTGCAGATAGTCCTGCTCCTTGCGTAGAGCCTCTAGTGCGAGCCGAGCCTCCTGGAGCTGTCCCGATAGAGTACGGTAGGTGCGATAGGAGTCCTGATAGGCGCTGAGGAGCTCGGTGTGCCCCCCATAGAGGTCTAGGACAGAGAGTTGGAACTGAGCATCGCCCAGTAGGAGGTTCTGGTGCTGTGAATGGATGTCGATCAGATACTCACTGAGCCGCTTCAGTAGCTGTAGGGAGGCTGGGGTATCATTGACGAAGGCACGGCTCTTCCCCTTGGCATTGATCTCCCTTCGGATGATACATTCGGTATCATCATGGTCGATATCCTCCTCCTCGAGCATCCGCCCTACCGCATCGTCGAGTCCCGTGAACTGAGCCTCGATAGTACAGCGGTCTGCACCCGCTAGGAGCGTACTGCTGTCAGCTCGCTGTCCCATGAGTAGGCCTATGGCACCGAGGATAATACTCTTACCGGCCCCTGTCTCCCCCGTGATGACAGAGAAGTCTGGGCCGAACTCGATCGTCAGCTCTTCGATCAGGACGAAGTTCTTAATGCTTAGTCGCTGCAGCATACATGATCAGATGAATAGAATATATAGATGGACGTGCAGGGGGCTAGAGTCCGAGGCGACGGGCTACGAAGTCCACGATGTCACGAGCGACAGCCTCCTTGCTCTTCAGCTCGTAGGCCTCTATCCCACCCTCTCGGTCGAATAGCGTGACCTTGTTCGTCTCGCAGGCAAAGCCCGCCCCTGCATCCTGCAGGCTATTGAGGACGATCGCATCGAAGTTCTTCTGCTGCATCTTACGCTTAGCCTCCTCTACTCCCACACTACTCTCTAGGGCAAAGCCTACGAAATATTGGTCGGGGCGCTTCCATGCCCCGAGCGTAGCAGCTATATCAGGATTGCGGACGAGCTCGAGCTCGAGCTCCTCCTGCCCCTCGCGCTTGAGCTTCTCTGCATGGGTATAGCGTGGTCTATAGTCAGCCACTGCTGCGGCGAAGATAGCTAGGTCTACCTCCCCGACGACCTCCTCTGCCTCGCGAAGCATCTCCTCGGCTGTCGTCACAGGGATTACCCGCACCTCCTCTCTCGGCCGTAGAGACGAAGGGCCCAGGATGAGGGTCACCTCGGCCCCTCGGCGAACGAGCTCATTGGCAAGGGCTATGCCCATACGCCCTGTAGAGTGGTTCCCGATGAAGCGCACGGGGTCTATAGGTTCGTGGGTAGGACCTGCTGTCAGGAGCACTCGCCGCCCCTGATAGTCTAGCCCCGTAGAGAAGTACTCCTCCAGCGCAGCGATGATCGCCTCGGGCTCCTCCATACGTCCCTTGCCGACGAGGTGGCTAGCGAGCTCCCCAGACTTAGGCTCGATGATGAAGTTTCCTCTGAGGGCTAGTAGGTCCAGATTGTCCGTCGTGGAGGGGTGAGCGCACATATCTAGGTCCATAGCTGGAGCGATGAAGACGGGAGCCTTCATCGATAGGTAGGTCGTGATGAGCATATTATCTGCCACACCATGAGCCAGCTTGCCGATCGTAGCTGCCGTAGCGGGGGCTATGAGCATCACATCTGCCCAGAGACCTAGATCCACGTGACTATTCCACGTGCCATCCCGCCCGCTGAAGAACTCGCTGATCACAGGACGGGAGCTCAGAGCAGAGAGGGTTATCGGGGTGATGAACTCCTTGCCTGCTGGGGTGATGACGATCTGTACTTCTGCGCCTGCCTTCACTAGGAGGCGAGTCAGGACAGCAGCCTTGTAGGCTGCGATACTCCCCGTGATGCCGAGGACGATATGCTTACCGCTAAGTACGCTCATCTCACACACGCATAGACTGGTAGACACGGGTAAACCAAGCCTTTGTCTCTAGGGGGAACTGTGCCCCCATCACCCAAGTATAGTAGCTGGAGTCTCGGCGGAAGACCTCTGTGAGGAGCTGTCCCCGATACTTCCCAAAGTTCACCACGATCTCCCCTGCATCATTATAGGCTAGTAGACCCGCAAAGTCCACCCTAGGGCCGTAGCTAGAGACCTCCGCCAGAGCAGGGATACTATTGGTGAGCTCCTCGGGGTAGCGATCGAGCTGAGCCTGGAGTACCTCATAGGTAGCCCGCGTATCGGCCTCTGCAGAGTGGGCATTGTCTAGCACCTTGTCACAGTAGAAGCGATAGGCCGCCTCGAGCGTCCGACGCTCCATCTTGTGGAAGATCGTCTGTACGTCCACGAACCACCGATCGGCAAAGTCTACTGCGATACCTGCACGTAGGAATTCCTCCACGAGCATCGGCACATCGAAGCGGTTGGAGTTGAAGCCCACGACATCACATCCATCGATCCACTGATAGAGGCTACGGGCCACCTGTGCAAAGGTTGGGCAGTCGGCGACATCGGCATCCGAGATACCATGTACCTGAGTAGCCTCTGGGGGGATGGGTATCCCGGGGTTGATACGGCGGGTCTTAGTCTCCTCCTCGCCATCAGGGTGTACCTTGAGGATGGAGATCTCCACGATACGATCACGTGTGATCTGCACCCCGGTCGTCTCTAGGTCAAAGACGACGATGGGGCGCTCTAGCTGGAGCTTCATTGGGGTGAGTATTAGAGTATGGGGAGCTAGGGCTCATCGGCGACTATTCGCCGATGAGCTTCATGGGGATGATGAGCGAGCAGATCTCTATGCCCTCCTCGCTCTGGATCGGGGTAATGACCCCTGCTCGTGTCTGGTCGGTCAGACTGATGAGGATCTGCTCCGAGGGGATACCCTGTAGGAGTCGCTGTAGATAGTTGAAGTCAAAGCCTATGCGCACCTTGGTCCCAGGAGCTTGGCCAGAGCAGGGAATGGTCTCTTCGGCTGCGATGGAGAGCTCTAGGTCCTGCCCCGTGATATGGATATTCCCCTCAGAGAACTCGAAGATCACGAGGCTACTAGCCTTATTGGAGAAGAGTGACACACGCTTGCTAGCGAAGAAGAGGAGATCCTTGTCCACCGTGATGTTGTGGAGAGATTCGATGGGGATGACCGAATTGTAGTTGGGATACTTCCCCTCGAGTAGACGAGCGGTAAGCGTCCCCGACGTCATCTGGAAGATCACGTTCCGATCGTCGAAGCTCACACGTATGGGAGCTGTCTCCCGAGCGAGCAAGCCACGGGTCAGCAGAGCGCACACCCGAGCAGGCAGACAGATCGCTGCTGGAGCATCATTCTTGATATTGGTATCGGTGTAGCGTACGAGGATACGTCCATCGGAAGCCACGAAGACGAGCTTGTCGGTGAAGATATCCAGATAGACACCTGTCATGATCGGGCGACGATCATCATCACTAGCGGCGAAGGCCGTCCGCTCTAGTCCACGCAGTAGTGCCTGAGCGGGGAGCTCCACGGTACGCACCTGTCCCTCCAGCTTAGTAGGCTCTGGATAGACGTCTGCTGGGGAGGTGAGGAAGGTATAGATCCCGTTGCTATAGGTCACAGTCGCCTTGTGAGCCTCCTCCTCGACCTCCACCTCGATGGGCTGGTCGGGGAGCTCCTTGAGCGCGTCTATGATGATATTGCTACGAACGGCGAAGGTACCATCGGCGCCCTGGTTCTGTACCTCTAGCAGGGAGGTCAGTCGATTGCTCTGGTCGGAGGCCGTCAGCTGTAGGGTATTGCCCTTCAGCTCAAAGAGGATATTCTCTAGGACGGGGATAGCTGCTACGCTCTTGGAGGAGATAGCCTTCGCTACGGTCAATAGCTGCTGTAGGAGGTCGTTACTTGTTACTATAAATCTCATAGCGTGTACGTAGTTACTGAATGATAGTGCAAAGATAAGTTTTTTGACCAGAATACTTAAGCCCACGACCAGCCCCTAGGCACCTACACGTAGGGGGCGATCGTGCTCCCTCACACCTCGCTCCCCTACCCCATCCGACGGAGAGGGTGGCAGAGACTTCACTCAGACCAGCTAATAGGCTCTGTGTCGGACACTCTAGGGTCGTCCAGACGGACATACCGAGAGCGCCTGTGCGCTCCTATAAGGAGCGTCCCCATCACCTATGTAAGGTGACGGGGACGTTCTTACCTAGAGCCCTCTGGGGGTGATTATGTATACTCCATAGGTTGGACAAGATACCCTCTACGAGGCCTCTGTGGAGCTAGGAGACGAGGCAATCGAGGGGAGGCTGAGACGCACATCATACGAGCGGGATGAACACATGCCTAGATAGGACGTGTGCATACCTTATATATATGTATACATCATTATATGGAGGTAGCCCCCCTTCCCCACGGACGTGGAGAGGAGGGCTACCTCGGTACAGATAGTCCGGGGGAAAGGCCGGGCTATGGATGGAAGATAGGAGATTACTCTTAGCGGATCAGCTGATTGTTGGAGGATTCGTGCTGGGGGATCTCATAGACGAGACGTGGGTCATCCCACTTGATTGTCGTCCCAGAGAGGAAACCATTGCGTACAGAGCGCTCGACATTGTTCTTGAAGCGTCTCATCACGGCCAGCGACTGCCCCTCGCCCCACATCTCTACACGCCAGTTGTAGAGGAGAGTCTTGAGGAGATCATCGTGGCTAAGCGCATTGGTGGCAGTCTCTACCTCGGTGTACTTGCCATCTCGGGTACGCTGCTTCAGCAGGGTGAGCAGGAGCGTCTTGGACGTAGCATCATCCCCCTTGCGTGCAGCTGCTTCAGAGGCGATCAGGTAGACCTCGGACATACGCATGAAGACGATATCACTGAGCCATGTGCGGTCTACTCCATATCGCTGCCGCCCTGAGGCTTCCCAGGCTGCCTTACCCGAAGCAGAGAAGAACTTACACCAGGGTACTCCCATCGTCGGGTGGAACCAGTCCCCGCGAAGGTCTGTAGCGGGTATCTGATCGGAGATATTTTTATTGATGGCCTTACGAGCCCCGACGAAGGCGTATCCGTAGGTGAAGACATCCACATGCCCCCAGAAGGAGAGTAGAGCCCCTGTATTATCCTTAGTGATATCGATCGCCCAGATGAACTCTGGCGTCTGGTAGTCGTTGAAGCCATTGGTCAGGAGCTCCTTCGCTGGGATGAGGGGGTAGGTCGTCGCCTGATCGGTGATCACCTTGTTAGCTACATCGTAGGCCTCGTCCCACTTACCGAGATCCATATAGGCACGGGCTAGTGCGACACGGGCGACAGTCTCATCCACGTATTGTCTGTCGGGACGGCTCTTGCCTGAGCCCTCGATAGCCTCGATGGCCTGCTTGAGATCTTGTACGATCTGCTCATAGACCTGCTCTAGGGTAGACTGCCCCTTGGGCTTGCTGGCGTCATCAGCTGCCTTGTAGACGGGTACAGTCGGCTTGCTTTTAGTCGCATCGCTGTAGGGGCCGCCATAGAAGCGAGCGAGATTGAGGTAGGCCAGGGCACGTAGAGCCTTGACCTGCCCCCAATTGAAGCGAGTCTCGGGAGCAACGCTGTTGCCAGGTACGGTCTCATCCCCTCCGGCGGTGACGAAGAAGCCATTGGCTAGTGAGATCGTCCGGTAGCTGATACGCCAGACGGAGTAGTTGTTGATCTCGTCCTTCTGCCAGGAGGTCAGTCGGGCTGGGAGCTGGAACCACTTATAGTTCGACTGGCGCATCTCCATATCTCCCGACATGAGGTCAGCAGAGATGTCGAAGGCCTTCTGAGCGAAGTCATCATGACTGCCACCGGTGGACTGTAGTGCCTTGAAGAAGGAGGAGACGACACCATTGACGAAGCCTAGAGAGATGTCCTCACTCTTCTTACCGGCCTCCTTGAGCTGATCACCTGATGGGAGCTGAGAGGGCTGCTCATCGAGAAATCCCTTGCCGCAACTAGTGAGGGCGACGAGTGTCAGAGCCAGGCAAAGGCTCTTTCGGATACTTGTACGCATGATATATATGGTGTATAGGAGTGAGACATTACTAGAAGCTGAGCTTGACCCCTGCTACGAAGGTCGAGACGGGGAGGTAGCGACTAACCCCCGATCCTCCACTCTGGCTAGACATAGAGGCATAGCCCCGACGAGCAGAGATGAGGAAGAGATTGTCCCCACTGACGTAGACTGAGGCATCATTGATGCTGAGACGCTGGAGGAGGGACTTGGGGATGTCGTAGCTGAGACGAGCGTTGGAGAGGGAGAGATACGAGCGACTCGTGAGGAAGCGCGTGGAGGTGGAGTTAGCATAGATCAGCTCCTCGGTGTCATGCGACAGGATGGGTAGGCCCGTGGGCTGTCCCTGCCTCCAGTAGCTGCGGATATCCTTGTGATAGTTACGCTCACCGATAGGCGAACCACTGCTCATGAGGCTAGCATAGACACTATCATACCCCCAGCCACCTAGGCCGTAGCTGAAGCTCGTAGAGAGCGTGAAGCCATAGAGGCGGACATCGAAGCCAAAGCCCCCGACGAAGTCTGGGATAGCACTCTTGCCGACGAACTCCTTGACGGCATCGTTGTAGACTGAGGTTGTCGTCTCCGTGAGCTTGGAGGCATCCCCGCCTGAGCTAATGTACTTCTCGTAGTCGGAGACGTAGACATCCTGATTATTGGCATCCTTGTAGGTGTAGGCCTTCCAGAGGGGGAGACCCTTATCGCTAACCCCCTTCCAGGTGGGGATATAGTAGTCCTGTACGGAGTGACCCTTCTTGTAGGCAAAGGCACCCTGGATCTCGTAGTGCTTGGGAGCACCGAAGGGGTCAGAGGCCATACGTACGATCTTGTTCTTGTAGTACCCCCCATTGGCACGGACGCTGACGGCGAAGTCCTTACTCTTGTAGGCATCCCAGTTGAGCTCGAGCTCGAGCCCTTGGTTCTGTAGGATACCTTCGCTGACAGGATAGTAGGCATAGCCGAGAGAGGGAGCGACCTGCTTCTTGAAGAGCATGTTGTCTGTACGCTTGACGAAGTAATCGACATTGAGGTCGAGGACATCGAAGAGACGAGACTCTACCCCGACGTTGAACGTACCCGAACGCTCCCAGGTGAGGTTCCTATTCCCCTTGGAGTAGAAGGAGAAGGAGGGCTTGCCATTGAGGTTATCGACCTCATAGAAGTCCTGGTAGAGGTAGTAGTCTGGAGTGCCGGCTGAGTAGCCGAGATCCAGCTCCTGGTTCCCGAGAACCCCATAGCTGGCCTTGACCTTGAGGTTATTGATCCACTTGACCGAGGAGAGGAACTTCTCCTGGCTTAGGATCCAAGCAGCACCGACCGAGCCGAAGGTACCCCAGCGATGCTCCGGGGCAAAGCGCGAGGAGCCATCACGGCGTACCGAGAGCGTGAGGTGGTATCTCTTGTCATACTCATAGCGGAGCTGACCGAAGTAGCTCTCGATAGCATAGCTCAGGTCGTAGCCCGAGATGTCACTACGGATGATCCCATCGTTGAGCTTGGTGATCCCCCCGAGGACGACCTTCTCCTTGGCAGAGTAGTGGGTGTCCTGCACATCCCGTGAAGCCTCATGAGCCACAAAGGCATCGAAGGTATGCTTGTCGAAAGTATGGTTCCAAGAGAGTATCTCATTGAGCGTCCAGCTGAAGCTATTGGTGTTCGTATTGTATATACGCCCGATATTGGCACCATCACCATAGTAGGGGTTCTGTAGCTGCTCATTCTTGGTGGCGGAGAACTGTAGGCCGTAGTTCACGGCTAGCTTGAAGTCCTTGAGGAAGCGATACTCGATATTGAGGTTGCTCGTCGCTAGGTCTCGCTGATCCTCATTGCGGTCTAGGCGTACCGCCCCAGCGGGATTGACCCCTCCGGCGTAGGCACGGCTCTCATCAGAGTACTGCCCGTAGTCGTAGCTCAGTCCTCCAGGGATCTTCTTATCCATCTCTATTTGCCACGTCTTGGTGTTGCGCTCATAGACGGGGTAGATGGGAGGGATCTCGTTGAGGAAGCGGAAGCCGTTATTCGCACTCCCTCCTTGCCCAGGACTCTTGGAGAGCGAGCGGGCATAGGAGAGCCCGAGGCTTACCTTGAAGGCATCGGAGATACGAGCCGTGACGTTGTTCCTGAGGTTGAGTCGGTTGAATTCTGAGCCGATGTAGTACCCTATATTATCCTGATAGCCGAGCGAGGAGGAGAAGTTCACCCGCTCTGATCCTCCCGAGGCACGGATATTGGTCTCCGTGATATGCCCTGTACGGAAGATATGGTCACGCCACGACTCGGGGCTGTAGCGGCGCTTCACTAGGCGATTGAAGCGTCCTGTCGAGGGATCTATCAGCTGTGAAGAGGCCGCATCCCAGAGGTTGTAGCGGGAGATGATCCCCTGGCGATCGGCATCATCCACTAGTATCCCTGGGAAGAAGAGGAGGTCTCCGGGGGTGGTAGGCTTGTCGGCGATGGTCCTATTGGGCTTGAACCTAAGATTGGGCTTTGCATAGAGATTATCTAGCTGCTGCTTGAGTCCAAACTTTTCATAGGCATTCTTCATCGCCTCGTAGGCTACCTCCATGTACTCCTCTGGAGTCGAGATGACGTCGTACTGGGGGAGATACCGGACGTTGAGCCCATGCTTGATCTCAGCGTCGAAGGAGACCCGTCCTGCACGCCCCTGCTTGGTCGTGATGAGGACGACTCCATTAGCGGCACGAGCTCCATAGAGGGCTGTGGCGGAGGCATCCTTGAGGACAGAGAGGGTCTCGACGTCCGCCATATTGAAGCTACTGAGGAGCGAGTTGTAGGGGATCCCATCGATGACATAGAGTGGGGAGGTATTGGAGTTCACCGACCCGATCCCACGGATCTGTACGGTCGCACTCGCACCAGGCTGTCCACTCGTGGTGAAGACCTGCACCCCAGGGGAGGCACCCTCGAGGGCAGAGGTGATATTGGCGCTCGTCTTCTTGGTCAGAGCAGCTACATCAATACGAGCAGCTGACCCCGTGAAGGAGTTCTTGCTCTGGGTACCGTAGGCCACGACGACGACCTTGTCGAGCGTCCGCTCCTGTGCTTGTAGGAGGATCTGTAGCTCCTTGCCCGTGATAGGGACGGTCTGCGTCGTGAAGCCCATGTAGGAGACCTTCAGGGTCTTGGCCTCGGCTGGGAGCGTTAGGGAGAACTTCCCCTGGGCATCTGTCAGCGTACCATGCGAAGGGAACTCAACACACGACACGGCAGCTGCGACGATAGGCTCCTTGTCGTCCGAGGCGATGACAATACCCGTGACGACCGTTTGTTTCTTTTGCGCCCATGTCACTCCGATGGATACAAAGAGGAGCACGAAGAAGAGTAATCTCTTTTTCATTGAACTTAATGGTGTTTGAGTGAAACAAAATAGTGTGGGGATGGAGCTGTCTGCCTCCATCTACGGTCCATGTCTTAGTAGGATACCATCCCCTGGGTTAGTACATAGGGGTGTTGGGATTATTTTGCTGAGAGGGTGTATATCCTGCCAAGGCTCACGTTTCAGTCCTAGACTATGACTTCAGTCACTGCCGTCAGGACCTTCCTCCTACCCAGATTAGCTGATCTCTATGTGCGGCGCTATGTAGGGCCTTGTATGGGTAGGTAACATGATCAGACCTTAGGAACAAAGATAGTGAACATTCTATATAAATGCAAAGATTTAGTTAAAAACCATCGTTTGGAGGAAGCAACCTACTACCCGACCCCGTTCCCGGAGCCAATGAACTATACGATATTGGGAGGTATCTCTTGGGGTCTTCCACCGCTGTCCTCCACGCTACGACGTAGGGCAAATGGATGGAGCCACGTAAGGGGTGGAGGCGAAGTAGTCGTGGTGCGCCACCTCGGATAGCGACCTCTATACCCTAGGTGCGACTCATCGAGCATAGGGCGACTACCTAGAGGGGAAAAGTATACACGCGTGTATACTAGAGTATACATAGGATGTACACTAGTGTGTACCCACGTGTACACAACCCCGCTCTAGGTATGACCGCTGTAGGGCTCTCCCATATGGGTCTCCTAGGGCTAACGGCGAGCCCTATAGAGGGACAGCATCTCCCTCCTAGGACAAGAGCTAATCCCTCCAAAGAGCCCAAGAGCCGGGCAGGCTGTGGGAGTATACGTCCGCCCCCACGCCACACTATTAGAGCTGGGAGACCACACATATATTATATTGTATAGATGGAGGGGAAGACCGAGGGGGAGCCCAAGGAATGCTCGGCAAGAGGAGGGCACTGAGGGAGCAAGTATGGGCGGTAATATGCTGAGGGCTGGGAGACAAAGGAGGGCAACGGAGGGGAGAGCTAACTGATATTACGGAAAATTCGGCTATTTTTGTGGGCATATTGTACCTAGTAGATATATATAAGACAAGGAATTCAAGATATAACAACTAAGTAATAAACACGATGCAAAACAAAGGATTTGTGACTTTCATCACAGCGAGCCTGGCTTTGATCTGTGCCTTTTACTTGTCTTTCTCCTTCGTAACGAACCACTATGATACGAAGGCAGAGAAGATGGGAGAGGAGGCAGGTAAGGCCTATCTCGACTCCATGGCTAATGAGAAGGTCTACCTAGGCTACACGCTCAAGGAAGCACGTCGCCAGCAGATCGGTCTCGGTCTCGACCTCAAGGGCGGGATGAATGTAGTCCTCAAGCTCAATGCTGGTGATCTAGTCAAGAATTTAGCCAACAACTCCGAAGACCCTAACTTCAAGAAGGCGATCGATGCTGCCTCGAAGAGCACTTCGCAGAGCAACTACATCGACCAGTTCGTCACCGAATACAAGAAGTTGGTGCCTAATGCCAACCTAGCGGTGCTCTTCGGTGCTGGTGACCTACGTGATCAGATCAACCCTTCGACCTCGGAGGCTAAGGTCATCGAGCTCCTCAAGGAGAAGTACAACAGCGCGGTTGAGGCTTCGTTCAATGTCCTGCGTACACGTATCGACCGCTTCGGTGTCGTAGCACCAAACCTACAGCGACTAGAGGGTCAGGGACGTATCCTCGTAGAGCTCCCTGGCGTCAAGGATCCAGAGCGCGTACGCGAGCTCCTACAGCGTAGTGCCAACCTCCAGTTCTGGCGTACCTATCAGTACGAGGAGGTAGCCAATGACCTACAGGGACTCAGTGCACGTCTCCTGACGCTCTCTGCCCCCGAGGCCCAGCCCATCCCCATCTCTGAACAGACCCAACAAGACAGCCTAGCAGCCGTAGAGACGCAGGAGCCCACTCCCGTGGCTAAGGCTCCTATAGCTGTACGTGACACGCTGAGCAACTACCTCATGCTCGGTGGTCGTGGTGGGGCTACGGTAGCTATCGCTCGTGACCGAGATCGTAATCGTATCGACTCCCTCCTGTCCATCGCCTACGAATATCAGCTCCTCCCCGAAGACCTCATGCTCCTCTGGGGCGCTAAGGCTATCGAGGACCCCAAGACCCACAAGGTCACAGACCTCTATGAGCTCTATGCTATCCGTACCAACCGCACGGGTAAGCCAGACCTCTCTGGAGACGTCGTCACCACGGCCAAGGCCGATGTCGACAACCGAGGTATAGGTGGTGCTCAGACTCAGGTCTCGATGTCCATGAACCAAGAGGGCGCCCAGATCTGGGCTCGCCTAACAAAGGAGAATACCAACCGCTCTATCGCCATCGTCCTCGATGGTGTCGTATACTCCGCTCCGAACGTCAATGGAGAGATCGCCGGTGGACACTCCTCCATCACGGGGAACTTCACCATCGAAGAGGCTACCGACCTAGCCAACGTGCTTAACTCCGGTAAGATGGAGACCAGCATCGTCATCGAGCAGGAGAATGTCGTCGGGCCGACCCTCGGGAAGGCTTCGATCCAGTCTGGGATCATCTCCTTCGCTATCGCTCTCGTGCTGCTGATGATCTATATGTGTCTGGCCTATGGCTTCATCCCAGGTATGATCGCCAACCTCGCACTCGTCATCAATAGCTTCTTCACGCTAGGTATCTTGGCCTCCTTCAATGCCGTACTGACCCTCTCAGGTATCGCCGGTCTTGTACTTACCTTAGGTATGGCCGTGGACGCTAACGTGCTTATCAATGAGCGTATCAAGGAAGAGCTCCGCCATGGCAAGGGCATGACCCGTGCTATCGCCGATGGGTATGGCAATGCCTTCAGTGCTATCTTTGACTCCAACCTCACGACGATCATCACTGGGGTAGTCCTCTTCTACTTCGGTACAGGTCCTATCCGAGGGTTTGCGACGACGCTTATTATCGGTCTGATCTCCTCCTTCATCACGGCGGTCTTCCTTACCCGTATGATCTTCGAGGCACTTGACAAGCGTCATAAGCTAGACAAGGTCACCTACACGACCTTCATGACCAAGAACCTCCTGGTCAATCCTACCTACAGCTTCCTCAGCGCACGCCTCAAGGGGTATGCCCTCCCAGTCCTCCTCGTCGTGGCTGGCCTCGTAGGCTTATTCACGGTGGGTATCAACCAGGGGATCGAGTTCTCCGGTGGTCGTAACTACATCATCAAGTTTGACCAGCAGGTAGACAACCAGCAGGTACGTGAACGGCTCGCTCCTGAGCTCGATGGCAAGCTGGTACTAACGGCTATCGGTACAGAGGGTGATCAGGTACGTATCTCCACCAACTACCTCATCGAAGACTCTGGCGATGATGTCGAACAGAAGATTGTAGACAGACTCTACAAGGGGCTCAGCGGCTTCTACAAGAGCCAGCCCTCTCAGGCAGACTTCGCAGACCAGTACATCGTGAGCTCGCAGAAGGTGAGCGCAAGCATGTCGAGCGACATCACCCGTCAGGCTCTCATCGCCGTAGGGCTGTCCCTGCTCTTCATGGCTATCTACATCCTCATCCGCTTCCGCAACGTAGCCTTCTCCATCGGTGCCTTCGCCTCTGTCACGACGACGACGCTGATGATCATCGCTGTCTACGTACTACTGTGGAAGGTAATGCCCTTCACCATGGAGGTAGATCAGAACTTCATCGCTGCCCTACTGGCTATCATTGGGTACGCCATCAATGACGTCGTGATCGTCTTTGACCGTATCCGTGAGGAGGTGAACAATCATCCACAGGCTGACCGCTTCGAGGTCGTCAACGGTGCTCTGAACTCTACCCTATCCCGTACGCTGAACACCTCGTTCACGACCTTCCTCGTGATGGCTATCGTATTCATGTTCGGCGGTGCTTCGATGCGTAGCTTCACCTTCGCGATCCTACTCGGTGTCGTCTTCGGCACCTACTGTACACTCTTCGTAGCTACCCCTATTGCTTACGAGGTAGCTAAGCGTCGCAGAGCTCACTCAGCTAAGGTAGCGAAGTAATCCTCCCAGCTGATGATCCCCCCTCACCGAGGGAGGCTCACCCAACGACAGAGAGGGCTGCTCCCCGATAGGCATCGTGCCTAGGGGAGCAGCCCTCCACTATTATAGGGAGCTGAGGGATAGATTACGACGGGAACATGTAGGATAGAGTACCTCCCTAGGAGATACCCAAGTGGGGAATAAATAACAGACCGATGTAAAGACCTAGTAAAGTGTTACCTTTGCAGATACGATATACAACATAAGTGATTTGAAGCAAGCAATGGAGCATCCACTGTCCATCTATAATACCCTACATCGCAGAAAGGAGCAATTCGTACCTAACCACCCCCCCCACGTCGGGCTCTACGTCTGTGGCCCTACGGTCTATGGGGATGCACACCTAGGACATGCTCGTCCTGCCATTACCTTCGATATACTCTTCAGATACCTCCGCCATCTAGGCTATCAGGTACGCTATGTACGCAATATCACCGACGTGGGGCACCTAGAGCACGATGCCGATGCGGGTGAGGACAAGATCGCCAAGAAGGCTAGGCTCGAGCAACTAGAGCCCATGGAGGTCGTGCAGTACTACCTGACACGCTACCACCATACGATGGATCGCCTCGGTGTACTGCCCCCAAGTATTGAGCCCATGGCCTCGGGACATATCATTGAGCAAATCCAGCTCACACAGCAGATCCTAGATGCAGGCTTCGCCTATGTCAGCGAAGGCTCCGTGTACTTCGATGTAGAGAAGTATAATAGGAGCTACAACTATGGAGAACTGAGTGGGCGACGTATCGAGGATATGCAGAGCAATACCCGTGCACTAGATGGACAGGATGAGAAGCGTAACCCGCTTGACTTCGCTCTCTGGAAGAAGGCTCAGCCAGAGCACATCATGCGCTGGCCTAGCCCATGGAGCGAAGGCTTCCCCGGCTGGCACGCAGAGTGCACTGCGATGGGACGTAAGTACCTAGGGGAGCAGTTCGATATCCATGGGGGCGGTATGGACCTTATCTTCCCTCACCACGAGTGCGAGATCGCTCAGGCAAAGGCATCACAGCATGGCGAGCCCATGGTACGCTACTGGATGCACAACAATATGATCACCATCGGGGGACAGAAGATGGGCAAGTCCCTTGGGAACTTCATCACCCTCGATCAGTTCTTCACGGGCGATCATCCCCTACTCACTCAGGCATACAGCCCGATGACCATACGCTTCTTCATCCTGAGTGCTCACTATCGTGGGACGGTAGACTTCAGTAATGAGGCTCTACAAGCAGCGGAGAAGGGGCTCACACGTCTGATGGATGCAGCAGGTCTCCTCGATACACTGAGAGTGAGTGACAGCTCCAGCGTCTCGGTGGGGGGGCTAGCAGAGCGTTGCCACACGGCACTCTGTGATGACCTGAATACACCGATCGTCATCGCCGAGCTCTTCGAGGCCGCACGTGCCATCAATGCCGTACACAATGCCCAGGCGACCATCACCGAGGCAGAACTAGAGGAGCTGAAGGTGGCCTACCGCCTCTTCCTATTTGACCTACTCGGTCTACGTGATGAGCGTATGGGAGACAGTGCCTCACACGAGGCCTTCGCTGGTGCCGTAGACCTACTACTAGCGGTGCGCTCCGAGGCCAAGGGGAAGAAGGACTGGGCTACCTCAGACCACATACGTAAGGAGCTGGAGGCTCTAGGCTTCACCATCAAGGATACCAAGGAGGGGACCGAGTGGTCTCTATAGCTATATATCGATAGCCTATGCGTTATAGCTTCATCATCCCTGTCTACAATCGTCCCGAGGAGCTACAGGAGCTCCTCGAGAGCATCATGCATCAGAGCCTAGGGGACTACGAAGTCATCGTCGTAGAGGATGGATCTACCCGCACCTCAGAGGAGGTCATCCAGCGCTTTGTCCCGCAGATCTATTCTCTCTACTACTATCAGATACCCAATGGAGGTCCCTCGCGAGCACGCAATATCGGGGCTAGCTATGCCAAGGGCGACTACATCATCATCCTCGACTCAGACGTCGTCCTCCCGGAGGGCTACCTACGTGCCGTAGACAAGGCTCTATCTAGTGGAGATATCGATGCCTTCGGAGGGCCAGACACAGCCTCTGAGGACTTCACTCCGATACAGAAGGCGATCAACTATGCTATGACCTCGACCCTCACCACAGGGGGGATTAGAGGGGGAAGTGCCGATGCGATGGAGCAGTTCAAGCCTAGGAGCTTCAACCTCGGGTGTCGTCGGACACTCTTCCTTCAGCTAGGGGGCTTCGATGTTGGGATGCGCTTCGGCGAGGACATTGACTTTAGTCTGCGTCTGCAGGAGGCAGGTGCCCGCACGGTCCTCATCCCTGAGGCCTATGTCTACCATAAGCGAAGGGTAGACCTTCGTCGCTTCTTCAAGCAGGTGCACAACTCGGGCATCGCTCGTATCCACCTAGAGACTCGCCACCCAGGCAGTACTCGTCTGGTACACTGCCTCCCGACTCTCTTCACCGTACTCTCTGCCCTCGTGATAGCTGCTTGGGTGAGTACGAAGCTATTCCTACGCATTGGGTTTCCGTACGCACTCTATCCCTCAGCTCTACTCTCTCTCGTCTATATCATCGCCATCCTATCGAGTGTGGGGGTGGCACTGCTCGCTCTACTTGCCCTCCTTTTCTTCATAGACGCTTATCAGAAGACCAAGGATACCGAGGTGGCACTATGGGCTGTCCCTGCATGCTTCATCCAGCTCTGGGGTTATGGCTCGGGATTTGTGAGAGCGTGGTGGGGGAAGCACATCCTGCGCAGGAGAGAGTTTACTGCTTTTCGAAACAACTTCTATGACTAGTAGACACATCCTTCCTTTCGCCGTCATCCTAGGGCTGATGATCACGGCTTGTCGTCCTAGGATGCAATCGATTAGTTCGGGGCAGGTACTGGTGCCTCAGCACATCACATCGCTAACGGACCAGCTGGACTATATCATCGGACACTATTGGGATCATGAGCTCCCTGCAGACGCCAAGCCCGACGCTATCGAATATAGGATCTATGACTTCTGTGGCTTCATCTCAGGGTTAGATACAGCTCGGGTCAGCCCTGCTCTTACGCGTTCGCTGGAGCAATGTACAGACGAGCAGCTCCCCACGATGCTCCGAGTGTACAAGGCGATACTTGCGGATAGTACCTCGCCTCTACATGATGATATGAGCTATCAGATCGTCCTCTCTTGGCTCTCTTACTCTAGCAGAGTAGACTCGGCTCAGCGGGTAGAGGCTCAGCTCGACCTAGCCCGTCGTAATATCAAGAAGAAGGGATTCACCCGCTAGCCTCCCCTTGGATGAGAAGTAAACGACTACTCACAGAGCTACTCGACTATCTGGAGCTCTTCGAGGAGGCCTTTCCCTCGGAGCAGGAGCTCAGTCTACAGAGCTTCATCGCCTTTGCCAGCAGTCTCCTACACGACCGACCGACACTACAGAGCTCTCCTACACCTCTATCTCATGAGGTATCGATCGCTCGACAGCTCAGTCTCCTACAACGCTACTCAAGGAGCTATATCAAGCGTGCCCTCGCCGTGTCTCAGCTCTTACAGAGCGAAGAGGAGTATTCCTACCTCGTCAGCCTGATGGGAGGGCCTCTATCCAAGACTGCTCTCAATACCCTCAATGCGATCGAGAAGACTACCGGGGCAGAGGTCATACGGAGACTAGCAGCGAAGGGACTCGTCCAGGAGAGTCCCGATGAGCGAGACCGCAGGAGTGTGCTCGTCTCCATCACCCCTCTAGGACGTGCAGAGCTCGCCAAGGTACTCCCTCAGCTACGTCTAGCAGCTATGCTCGTCTCCCAGCCCCTAGAGCAGGAGCAAAGGACGGTCCTCGATCTACTCCTCGGCCACCTCTGCCAGACACATGCTCAGCTTGCCTCCTCCAAGGGCGATAGCTCTCTCTCTGACCTGATGGCACAGCTCTCCAACAAGCGAGAGAGCTAAGCCCTCCTCGCATATATTCTCCGATAGGGGGGATATACCAGCCTGCATACACCAAGCCTTATCTCCCCTCTATCCCTCCACACTATCTTCTCCTCGTTTGTCTCATCAAGGAGGGCATGAGGCAGGAGACAAGTTGGTCGAAGGAGTGTAGAGCCAAGGAATTTGACTACATTTGCACCCGCATTTCCCTATCAAGGGTCTTGCTAGGATGCCTGAGGACACACTACGAACACACGCTCCCCTTAGCACCTACCTCACTGCTACAGCTCCCCTAGGGTGCTCCAAGCACATCTATCACCCTCTCTTCCTCGAGGGGGGCACACCGACGTGGCACAGTCACAGGTCAGAGTATATCATACATCTCTGTACCTTCGGCTGTCTACGCTATGCGGTGTCTCTCGTACTGGGCATGACGACCTCGCACCTGCCCCACAGACTACTTGCACCATCAAATCTGGTGAACCATCTATCATAATAAACACGCATATCCACAAAAGACAATGAAGACAAAGGTAAGGCTCTATCTCATCTTACTCTCTATCCTCTGCTCACTCAATGCCTGTAGCAGGGGACTCGTAGACGAGCCAAAGACAAAGGACAACAACACTCGCCTATCCAGCGATACGTGTATGATCAGGCTCTCCCTTGAGGGGAAGCTAAACGAAGCTCGCTACCTAGACTACAAGGTAGATCCTAAGGGACTCCCTAAAGTACACCTTTCGACCCCATTCATTCCCATCCACTGCGTCGTCCGCTGTGAAGACCCTAACATTCCTGCTACGTTCGTTACTGCAGAGTTCAAGGTCAAAGGGGACAACCAGCTCAAGCTAGAACTCTCCGAAATACGCCTAAGAGCCAATCAACAAGACTTCTCTCCCGATGGTGGACATAGATGGTATCTAATGGCTCTTATCGGTGGCCAACTTAATGAAGGGTCTGGGAGAGTACACTTTGATAGCGGAGCCTCTCCCCTCAAGCGGGTGACGGTGGGACACAGTATCGGTCTCGAAGTCCCCTACATCTCCCAATGGGTTGAGCTCGAGCTACGAAAACAGCCCAATGGGAGCTATGATGCAGGGGCGAAGGAGAAACTCACCTTCAGACCCCAAGGAACCCTATTCCGAATACGAGCCTCCAATGCACTCCCTTACGCCCATATCCAAGTATACGGATATGAAATCCAGTCACGTATCTGCGACTCTAAGGGCTCCTTCGATCTCAACATCTCCTACGGTGAGCCCCCTCGGTGGAGCTTCGATGATGAGCTATCAGAGCAGGGATGGGTACGTAAATATGAGTTAGAGCAACCCACCAGGGATATGTCTGCTGGGGAGGATGACGATGCCTACTACTACCTCTGGATGATGCCTAATAGGATCAGCCTATGGGGAGCCCATGCTCTCTCGGTAACCAAGGCTACGGTGCGAGATCGTGTCTCCGAGCGACAGAGGCATACTTCATCCCCCCTCTTCTCGACTCTCGGAGCGTATATTACTCCTCCCAGCAAGACACTTCGAGACGGTATCTGCCTTACCATACACCCCCGGATACTTCCTGCTGGAAATCCCCTTGAGCAAGTGGATGAGATGAACTACACGGGTGCATATCCTCATGCAGCCCGAACTAGAGACTTCAGTAATACCACCCTTCAACTCTACTATTATCGGGAGGCAGAGGAGCTCGGAAAGAGGATACCGGGATGGCGACTACCTACCGAGCGGGACTGGACAACAGTGATGGGTGCTGGCTTTGCCTTTGAGCGAGAGTACGGCGGCAGGAACAGTGAACGATCTAAGGAGAGCGAAGAAGTCCAAGAGGGTGGGGAAAAACGAACGATACAGTCTTCTTACAAAAGGGATTTCCCTCATTCCATCTGCTATGCTACACGCTTCCAAGCCTCATCTAATAGTCGATGCTATAGCGCATGGAGATATAGTACAGAGGGAGGAAGGGCTGTAGTCAAGTCTTGTTACTTAGGTCCAGGGGCTCATGAGGGGATTGACGATATCTCCTCAGAGAGTTGGTGGGGCAGACATACTAATGTGATCGTCCGCCACTTACCAATGGCGGGGAGATGGGCTCCACAAAACAAGGATCCTCACCATCCCCTCGAGCCTGGAGTGGCATTCTACTATTGGACGAGCACTTTATGCTTTCCGTACCACAGCCAGTATAAGGACTACCATAAGATCCTTGGATTAAATAGATTTTGGTTTGCACATGGCACTTTCGGAGCCCCAACCAACTATGCCTGCGTCCGCCTATTCAGGGACCTCTAGTACACGCTGATACTATGGAACGACTACCCTATGACAGCCCGTGGGCAGAGGCCACCCAGCTCATACACCTAGGCCCGTCTCTTCTCGTCTTCTTCTCTGTCGAGGGGGAGTTCGAGGAGCTTGAGGATGGAGGGGAGCTCTAGCAGCTTCTTACCCTACAGAGGCTCTTTCCCTCCTCGCTATTGGGTCACGGGTGGCATTGTGACACCGACCCAGATAACTCGACAGCGGTAACCTCTATCCTCCTTCAGCGGACTCCGCATGAACGTCCCCGCCACCTACCTAAGGTGGCGGGGACATTCTTTATATAGGAGCATTTCTGTGCTCTAAGTACCCTTTCCTGATTGAGCTCCCGGGGAAACAGCACCCATTGTATGTACCCGTTGGGTACTTCGCTCTCTCAGACTCCTCGGGGGGCTTATTACGAACTCTGAGAAGCCTTAGGCATAGGCTCTAGCAGTACCTGAGCTTAGCCCCAAGGGATGCTCATACGAGCCCCCTGCGGAGGTCCTACTTAGAGCGATGTTGTGTACACGCAGGTACACTCTTGTATACACGCAGGTACACAAAGGTGTACACACGTGTATACTTTTCGCTCCTAGGTAGTCGGTCTATACCGAGTGAATCTGCACCTATAGGGCGGATGTTTCTACCTGAGGTTGTGCTCCTCGATCATCTTGTCCTCAGTCTATAGGGATTTCATGCGTCCGTCCTCTAGGGAGAACGCCGTATGTAGTTATTCACTAACTTTACGGTGACCATTCTGTGACGTATCGTACCCAGAGTCCATACGGGCGGAGGATCGTACGAGCGTGACACAGCTACACAGCTTAATTTAGGACTCATGATTATGGACAGTGTTTTATTTAGCCCAGAGGACATCGAGGAGCTCCAGCTACGAGGTATCTCCGTAGAGGAGGCCGAGGCACAGGTGCACGATATCCGTAGTGGCTTCCCCTACCTCAGCATCATTGCCTCGGCTTCACTTGAGCGAGGGATCATCCGTGTCGAGGCTGAGGAGCAGGCTCGATATATGGATCTGTGGGAGGAGTACCTCCTCTCGGGTGAAGCCCATGTGTATAAGATGACTCCGGCCTCAGGGGCAGCCTCTCGGATGTTCAAGATGCTCTACAACTTCCTCGACGCCCCCTACACCCAACCCGAGAAGCCCGCCGAACAGTACTTCTTTGACCACATCAGTAGCTTTGCCTTCTATGAGAGTCTCAACGAAGTCTGCCTACGCAACAACTGGAAGACCATCCCCAAGCTCATCGCCTCGGGAGACTATCGTGCCATCGTGGAGAACCTCCTCCTACCCAAGGGACTAGGCTATGGAGCTAAGCCTAAGGGGCTCCTCCTCTTCCACAAGTACAAGGACTACACCCGCACGGCCGCCGAGGAGCACCTCGTCGAGGGAGCACTCTATGCCAAGGATCGGGATGGACACGTCCGTCTACACTTCACCGTCTCTCCGGAGCACCTCAGAGACTTCGAGTCCCTCCTCTCTAGTGTCAAGACCAGCTATGAGGAGCACTATGGGGTACTCTACCACATAGACTTCAGCGAGCAACACCCCTCGACCGACACCCTAGCACTACACCCAGATGGTAGTCTCTTCAGGAAGGCAGACGGGCGACTCCTCTTCCGTCCTGGGGGTCATGGCGCCCTCATCCGCAACCTCGGGACACTCCCAGCCGATGTCGTCTTCATCAAGAACATCGACAACGTCGTCCTCGACCAGTACAAGAGTGCGACGGTGATCTACAAGAAGTTCCTCGGTGGGATACTCATCGGGGTACGTCGGCAGATCTTCAGCTACCTAAGACAGCTCGATCGGGGCAAGCCCTCGCACGCACTCCTAGAGGAGATCATCGCCTTCATGGACAGCCAGCTCTGTATCACTCTCCCCGACTCCCTAGAGCGAGATGATCAGAGCCTAACGACCTGGATACAGGGTAAGCTTAACCGCCCCATACGTGTCTGTGGCATGGTACGCAACGAGGGTGAGCCCGGGGGAGGGCCCTTCATCATCCGAGAGGTCGATGGTAGTAGCTCGCTCCAGATCCTGGAGAGCAGCCAGATCAATATGAATGATGCGACGCAGCGTGCCTACTTCGAGGCTGGGAGCTACTTCAACCCCGTAGACCTCGTCTGTGCGATCCGAGACTACAAGGGCGAGCCCTTTGACCTGACGAAGTACGTCAACCCCCGTACAGCCTTTGTTGCTCACAAGAGCGTTGGCGGGGAGGAGCTCCTCGCACTAGAGCTGCCTGGGCTATGGAACGGAGCGATGCACGACTGGAACACGCTCTTCGTGGAGGTTCCCCTCGAGACCTTCAACCCCGTCAAGGAGGTCAACGACCTCCTGCGCAGCGAGCACCAGAGCCGGGGCTAGCACCTCACGCCACGGCAGGACATAGACATTATATTAGGATACATCCAAATAACATCAATCACTATGAGTGTAATCACAGAACGCTTGGCACGCCTTCGCCAAGAGATGAAGGCTAAGGGCATCTCCGCCTACATCATCACCTCCTCTGACGCCCACCTGAGCGAGTACACCCCGCTCCGCTGGCAGGGTAGGAGCTGGATCAGTGGCTTCAATGGCTCGGCGGGCACAGTCGTCGTGACCCTAGACAAGGCTGGACTCTGGACCGACTCCCGATACTTTCTCCAGGCAACGACTCAGCTGGAGGGCTCGACGATCGACCTCTACAAGATGGGCGTCCCAGGGACACCCAGCATAGAGGGCTTCCTAGCCAAGGAGCTCCCCTCGGGAGCTATCGCCGCTGCCGATGGTGTCTGCCTATCAGCACAGGAGGTCGAGGATACGAAGCGTCAGCTGGAGGTCTACGGGATCGAGTACCGCCTAGACCAAGACTTACTAGAGGCTATATGGCCAGACCGTCCCTCGATCCCCAGCAAGCCGCTCTTCGTCCACCCCGCCGAGTATGCAGGGCGTACTGCGGCCGAGCGTATCGCCGAGGTGCGCACACGTCTCTTGAGCAAGGGGGCTAATGCTACGATCATCACTATGATCGACGAGCTCGCCTGGGTCTTCAACATTCGTGGTTATGACGTCGCCTACAACCCTGTCGGGGTCGGCTTCGGCTACATAGGCGCCGAGGAGGCCGTCCTCTTCGTCCTGCCCGAGAAGGTCACACCAGAGGTACGAGCCTCCCTAACGGAGAATGGAGTACGCATCGAGGACTACTACCAGATCGACAGCTTCGTCCGCTCACTAGGCGATGATGTACGTCTGCTCGTAGACCCTAAGCGGATCACCTACCGCCTCTACGCCGAGATCCCAGCACACTGCCGCAAGGTGATCGGGGTATCTGCCCTCACTCAGCTGAAGGCGATCAAGAACGAGACCGAGCTCTCCAACCTACGTACAGTGATGGCTCGTGACGGGGTAGCTCTGACCCGCTTCTTCAAGTGGCTCGAGGAGGCTCTAGCCCGGGGTGAGACCTACACCGAGCATGAGCTCGATATCCGACTCAACGAGCACCGAGCCAAGGGGAAGAATTTCTACGGAGACAGCTTCGCTACCATCTGTGGCTATCTAGGCAACGGAGCTATCGTCCACTACCATGCTACTGCCGAGGGATCGGCTACCGTACGCAACGAGGGCGTACTCCTACTCGACAGCGGAGGCCAATACCTCGATGGGACTACGGACATCACACGTACCATAGCCCTCAGCACCCCCTGCGATGAGCTACGCACGGACTACACGCTCGTACTGAAGGGACACATCCAGATCGCTCTGGCTCAGTACCCCGAGGGCACACGTGGTAGCCAGCTCGACATCCTGGCCCGCAAGGCACTCTGGGATCGTGGGCTGAACTATGGTCATGGTACCGGACACGGCGTAGGCTACTTCCTCAACGTGCACGAAGGGCCACAGAACATCCGTACCGAGGTCAATCCTACTGAGCTCGAGATAGGGATGATCACCAGCAACGAGCCTGGCATCTACCGCTCGGGTAAGTACGGTATTCGCATCGAGAACCTCGTAGTCACGGAGCTAAGGGAGGAGACCGAGTTTGGACGTTTCTTTGGCTTCGAGACCGTCACCCTCTGCTACCTCGACAATACGCTTGTCAAGAAGGAGCTACTGACTGCCGAGGAGGTCGCTTGGTACAATGCCTATCAGGAGCGTGTCTATCAGACCCTCTCCCCCGACCTCACGGCAGAGGAGGCCAGCTGGCTACGTGCTAAGACCCTTCCCCTCTAGGGCTGGCCTCACCCTTCATAGGTATACTGTACCTATCTATACCACCTCTACACCCTCCCATGTGGGGAGGGGCGTAGAGGTGGTCACACTCTAGGGGAAGAGCGGTACAAAATATGTACATTTGTCCCCACAACGAGACTCAATAGGGAGCAAAGCATCTCCTCTAAGACATATGACTCATGAAGATAAGTAGAACGATCACCACGCTCGCTCTAGGAGCACTCCTAGCCCAAGGAGCTGTCAGCACAGCTAGCGCACAGCAGGCAGGGACGACAAAGGTCCCTGCCATCAACTTCGCCGATATGGACAAGGCCGTCCGCCCACAGACGGACTTCTATCACTATGTCAATGGCGGATGGATACGTAAGAATCCCCTCAAGCCAGCCTATAGCCGCTTCGGTACCTTCGATGTCCTCCGAGATACGACCACAGCTCAGGTGCACAGGATCATCGCCGAGCTCACGACCCATGAGCAGGTCAAGGGGACTAACAACTATCGTGTAGCTACCCTCTACAATCAGGCGATGGATAGCGTCACACGCAATCGCCTCGGTGCTGCCCCCATCAAGGCCGAGCTCACCCGCCTCGGCGAACTCCGGGACAAGGTAGACGTACTCCGCCTCGCTGCCGAGCTCGATCAGACCTATGGAGAGGGGACTCTCTTCTCCTCCTACGTAGGGGCAGACGAGAAGAATAGTACGATGAACATCCTCGCCCTAGGACAGACCTCCCTAGGCCTACATACCCGAGACTACTACGTAGAGCAGAGCGAGGAGATGAAGAAGATCCGCTCTGGCTACGAGGCCTACCTCGTACGTGTGCTCACGCTCGCAGGCTATAGCCCCAGCGATGCCCAGCGTATAGCACACAATACGCTGAAGCTAGAGACCGAGCTGGCACAGTTCTCCTACTCCAATACGGAACTCAGAGACACGGAGCGTAACTACAACATGCTCCGCATACAGGACTTCGCACAGCAGCATACGGGCTTCGACTGGGCTGGCTACTTCAAGGCTCGAGGGCTAGAGCTAGAGCGAGCTAACTTCTCCCAGCTCGACTTCTTCAAGGCCTTCGACAAGTGGTATGCAGGTGTTGCCTTCGAGGAGCTCCGAGACTTCCTCATAGCCCGAGCCGTCAGTGGGGCAGCCGATGCCCTGAGCGATGAGTTTGTGGAGGCAAAGTTTGACTTCTTCGGTAAGCAACTCAGTGGTAAGAAGGAGATGCACCCACGCTGGAAGCGTAGCCTAAGCACCGTAGAGGGTCTACTAGGAGAGGCTCTGGGTGAGATCTATGTCAAGCAGTACTTCTCCCCCGAGGCTAAGGAGCGTATGCTCCAGCTGGTAAGGAACCTACAGACAGCTCTTGGGCAGCGTGTAGAAGGCCTGAGCTGGATGAGCCCAGAGACGAAGCAGCGTGCCAAGGAGAAGCTCAGTAGCTTCGTCGTGAAGATCGGCTATCCCGACAAGTGGAAGGACTATAGCTCGATGGAGATCGACGCAGCCAAGACCTACTACGAGAACCTACAGGCTGCCGTACGCTTCTTCCAGCAGGACAACCTCAAGGACCTCGGCAAACCCGTAGACCGCACACGCTGGCTCATGAACGCTCAGGAGGTCAATGCCTACTACATGCCTACGACCAATGAGATCTGCTTCCCCGCAGGTATCCTCCAGCCTCCTTTCTTCAATATGGATGCTGATGACGCTGTGAACTATGGAGCTATCGGTGTCGTCATCGGACACGAGATGACCCACGGCTTCGATGACCAAGGTGCCAACTTCGACAAGGATGGCAACATGAACAACTGGTGGACCGCTGAGGACCGCAAGAAGTTCGAGGCAACGACACAGCGCCTGGCGAAGCAGTTCTCGGGTAACATCGTCGCACCAGGCCTGCATGCCAACGGAGAGCTTACCCTCGGGGAAAACATCGCCGACCAAGGAGGGCTGACCATCGCCTACCTCGCTCTGCAGATCGCTGGCGGAGATAGCCCAACGAAGAAGCTCGAGGGGCTTACCCCTGCTCAGCGCTTCTATATCGCCTATGCTCGTCTCTGGGGACAGAATATCACCGAGCAGGAGGTACGCCGCCTGACGAAGCTTGACCCCCACAGCCTAGGGATACTTCGTGTCAATCAGGCACTGAAGAACATAGCTCCATTCTACAAGGCCTTCAATATCCGTCCTAAGGATAAGATGTACATCGCTCCTAAGGATCGTATCGCCGTCTGGTAGCTCTCATCATCCTATCCCGTACAGTCCTAGCTGAGAGGCAGGCTGTACGGGATCATTATTATCTATGGCGAATAAACACGAGGAGGGGCATCCCTCCAGCAAAAAGATCGGTGCACGGGAGCAACTAAGGCTCTTCGGGATCTTCTTCCGGATCGGGGTAGGTACCATCGGAGGGGGCTACGCTATGATCCCTATGATGCAGCACGAGATCGTGCAGAAGGAGGGGTGGCTAAGCGAAGGTGAGTTCATCGACATCATGGCCGTCGCGCAGGCTACCCCAGGAGTCTTCGCTGTGAACATGGCGGGGCATATCGGCTACAAGCTCGGGGGACTGCGTGTAGCTGTGCTGGCGGCATTGGGGAATATCCTACCCTCGTTCCTTATCATCCTTCTACTAGCAGGCATATTTCGTCAGTTCAAGGAGTATAAGCTCGTCGAATACGCCTTCAGAGGTATACGCCCTGTGGTCGTTGCCCTAATAGCTGCCCCTGTCTTCACGATGGCACGTACAGCGGGGCTCACACGCTATACGCTCTGGATCCCCATCGTAGCAGCAGGGCTCATCTATCTGCTAGATGTCTCTCCTATCTACGTTATACTCGTAGCTGGTCTCAGTGGCTGGCTGTATGGTCGCATCTCTCGTAGCAAGGATAGTGTATGATCTTCCTCAAGCTCTTTCTCGTCTTCTCCAAGATAGGTATTGTGAACTTCGGTGGGGGCTATGCTATGCTCTCCCTCATTCAGGACGAAGTCGTACGCAAGCAGGGCTGGGTCAGCTCTAGTGAGTTCACGGATATGGTCGCAGTGAGCCAGATGACCCCAGGGCCCCTAGGGATCAACATCGCTACCTACGTGGGCTACACCTCAGTGATCAACGAGGGCTATCCGCCACTACTTGCCATCCTAGGCTCACTGCTAGCGACACTCTCCGTCCTATGGCTACCCTTCATCCTCATGATCGTCATCAGTCGATACCTCCTCCGTCACAAGGATAGTCCCGTGGTACGCTCTATCTTCTCTGGGCTAAGGCCTACCATCGTAGGGCTCGTTGCCGCCGCTGCACTAGTGCTGATGAATGCGGAGAACTTCGGGGCACCTCGGGAGGCTCTTGTGCAGTTTGTAGCGAGTGTTGCGCTCTTTGCCCTTGCCTTCGTTGCGTCCTATCGCTTCAAGACAAATCCACTCCTACTGTTAGCCCTAGCTGGGGGCTTCGGTATGATCTTCTATAGCTTTGTCCCTGCCTAGTCACTAGGGCAAGGCATCACCCCAACTCCACTCCTCATCATGACTTCTGCACCTATCGGGGTCTTTGACTCAGGCTATGGAGGCCTGACAATACTCTCGGAGATCCGAAAGAGACTCCCACAATACGACTATATCTACCTCGGGGACAACGCACGCTCCCCCTATGGTACCCGCTCCTTCGACGTAATCAGGGGCTTCACACATGAGGCTGTCGAGTATCTCTTCTCCGAGGGATGCCCACTGGTCATCTTGGCTTGTAATACAGCCTCAGCGAAGGCTCTTAGGGAGCTTCAGCAACACTATCTACCCTATACCTCAGATCCCACACGGCGTATCCTCGGGATCATACGTCCTACGGTGGAGGCCATCTCGAGCTTCACTCAGACAGGACATGTGGGAGTAGTAGCGACCCCAGGTACAGTCTCCTCGGGCTCCTATACGGCGGAGGTAGGCAAGCTCTTCCCTGAGGTGCGGGTGAGTGAGCAGGCCTGCCCCATGTGGGTACCTCTCGTGGAGTACGGTGAGAGCCAAGGGGATGGAGCAGACTACTTTGTCCGTAAGTACATCGCAGAACTGATGGCCAAGGATCCGGAGATCGATACCGTACTACTTGCTTGTACTCACTACCCACTCCTCCGCTCCAAGATCAAGGAGGCCCTACCGCCCAGTGTTTCGCTCATTGCACAGGGTGAGCTGGTAGCTACCTCACTTGCAGACTACCTGCTCCGTCATCCAGAGATGAAGCAGCGTCTAAGCCGAGGGGGACAAGTATCCTACCGCACGACAGAGTGCCCCGAGAAGTTCGAGGAGCTCGCCTCCATCTTTATGGGGACGAATGTAGATGCTATACGTGTCAAGATAGATAAGGGATGAAGTACCTCCTCCGCCTAAGCTATACCCTACTTCTCTGCCTCGCCTTCATAACGAAGGGGTGGGCAGAGGGTACTACTCGCCCCGTCATGGGAGCAGAGCGTATGGAGCTCCTCCTACCCCTGCTAGAGGGGAAGCGTGTAGCTCTCATGGTCAATCAATCCTCCCTCGTCGGTGAGACAAAGACCCACCTAGTCGATACACTCCTAAGCCGTGGTGTCCAGATCTCGAAGATCTTCGTCCCAGAGCATGGCCTAAGGGGCAAGGTCGATGCAGGCAAGCATGTATCTAGTGGTACAGATCCACGTACGGGGCTCCCCGTGATCAGCCTCTACGGACAGACCAAGCGCCCTACACCCGAGATGCTCTCCGATGTAGATGTCCTCATCTTTGATCTGCAGGATGTGGGGGTACGCTTCTATACCTATATCTCCTCCATGCACTACCTCATGGAGGCCGCCCAAGAGACAGGTAAGACCTTCGTCGTCTGCGACCGCCCCAATCCCTATGACTTCGTAGATGGGCCTATACGAGAGTCGGACTGTCGCTCCTTCATCGGAGTCGATCCCCTACCAGTGGCACATGGGATGACTGTCGGCGAACTAGCACTCATGATCAATGGACAGCGGTGGCTTCGCTCGGGAAAAGCCTGCCAGCTAAAGGTCATCCCTCTGCTAGGCTGGCAGCATGGTGATGCCTATAGTCTCCCCGTGCGTCCTAGTCCCAATCTCCCAAACGATCGTTCCATAGCCCTCTACCCCTCGCTCTGCTTCTTCGAGGCCACTATCCTAAGTGTAGGCCGAGGTACAGATAAGCCCTTCCAAGCGATAGGCCATCCTAATAAGCAACTTGGGAGCTATGTCTTCACGCCACAAGTCAAGCCAGGGGAAGACTCCAACCCCAAGCATCGTGGGAAGGCATGCTACGGCATGGACTTCTCCGAGACTTCGCTCCCTAGCGGACGCCTTAGCCTAGCCCCGCTCATCGAACTCCACCAGCGAGCGATGCGTCTTGGACTGAAGCTCATTGATCGTCCTCGTACCTTCGACCTACTAGCTGGGACAAAGAGGCTACGAGAGCAGATTCTAGCGGGACAGAGCGAAGAGGCCATACGTGCCTCATGGCAAGAGGGCATCAAGGCCTTCCTCCGCATCCGGCGTCTCTATCTACTCTATCCAGAGGGGCGCAGAGCCTACTGGGGAGGTAGCACCCCACCCACCTATACGATAGATCCGCTTGCCCCCAGTGTGAGAGAGGAGCGTAGCATGCTGACTCTACCTCCGCTGTAGCCTCATTGATCGAGGGGTAGACGTTCTACCACCCATAGGGGTATCCCCATTTCTACTAGAGCTCATCCCGCCATACGAGGGGGATGAGCTCTATATTTATTGTAACTTCGCCCCTATAGTTCATACTTATAACCCCTACACTCCTATGGCTACCATACTTGTTGCCTTCGACACCCTAGAGGAAGGCTTCGAACGACTATCCCAAGCTCATACGCTCATCCGTCCCCCTCATGGTCGGGACTTCACCCCCGAGGAGCTACGAGAGCTCATCCCCGAGGCTGATGTGCTCTGTAGTGTCTTCGACATCCCTGTCCCTGCTGAACTTATAGCCCTCGGCAAGCGTCTACGACTCATCGCCAACTACGCTGTCGGCTACAACAACATCGACATCGAGTATGCCCGTACACACGGCATCACCGTCACCAATACCCCCCACTCCATCATCGTCCCTACAGCTGAGCTAGCACTAGCACTCCTGCTCGACTGCGCTCGTCGCGTCTCCGAGCTAGACCGACTCGTACGTCGTGAGCCCGGGGTGAAGGTCAGTCTCTCTCGTATCGACCGCCTAGGCTGGCTCCTACAAGGCAAGCGAATCGGGATCGTGGGCTATGGTAATATCGGGGAGGCTGTAGCAGAGCGTTGTCGTGCCTTTGGTATGCAAGTCCTCTACTACAAGCGACACCGCCTCGCCCCCGAGGTCGAGCAAGCCAAAGAGCTCACCTACCGTCCCCTGGAGGATATACTCCGTGAGAGTGATGTGATCTCCCTACATACACCCTATAGCCCTGCGACACACCACCTGATCGGGGCACGTGAGCTAGCACTCATGCCTCGGCATGCTATCCTCATCAACACCGCTCGTGGAGCAGTCGTCGACGAAGCTGCCCTCGTCGAGGCTCTTCGCAGTGGACAGATAGCAGCTGCTGGGCTAGATGTCTTCGAGCATAACGACCTCCCCCTACCTGCACTCTCCGAGCTAGACAACGTGGTGATGACTCCACATGTCGGGACGCAGACACGTGACAGCCGTCTGATGATGACAGCGGAGATGACGGAGAATGTACTGCGCTTCCTAGAGGGGCGCACAGATATTAGCCGTGTTGTATAAGGTCTCATACACTCTGTCTCTACTATGTCCTACAAGCAACTCTCACTCACCCTCGCCCTCACCACCCTCCTACTGCTGATGGCGAGCTGTAGCCACACCACCCAGCCTATGCATATCCAGCACACGAGTGACACGACAGCCCTCGTACAGATACATACCCCACAGCGATACCTCCTACTCCCCATACAGGAGAGCCAGCCCGAGGTACTCGTTCGCCTCATCGGCAATCGTCCAGAGGATACGGAGCTCGACATACGCCTTGCGGTCGATAGCATTGATTACTTTGTCCCTCTTGCGCTACCGATGGATCGAGAGAGCGAAGTCGAGATCATCGGACTAGGAGCTAAGGCTATTGCCTGGGACTCAATCCGCCTAAGTGACACCTTCACCCCTGCTCCTGCGGACTACTACCGACCAGCCCTACACCATGCTCCACCCTACGGATGGATGAATGATCCTAATGGGCTTGTCTACCTAGATGGTCGCTACCATCTCTACTACCAGTACAATCCCTACGGAGCCAAGTGGGGCAATATGTACTGGGGACATGCGTCCTCGGAGGATCTCCTACACTGGCAGACGCATGAGCCTGCCCTAGCACGTGATACGCTGGGGCATATCTTCTCGGGCAGTACGATCATAGACCGAGAGGGACAGGCAGGCTTTGGGAAAGGTGCTCTGCTTGCCTTCTACACGGCGCATAAGATGCGTCAGGGCAAGCAGTGGCAGGCACAGTGCCTAGCTTATAGCACGGATCAGGGGATGAGCTTCACCAAGTACACGGGTAATCCCATCCTCAGCCCCCACGATGGTATCAGCGACTTCCGTGATCCCAAGGTCTTCTGGTATGCTCCGAATAAGAGCTGGTATATGATCGTCTCTGCGGATAGGGAGATGCGCTTCTATCGCTCGACTGACCTACGGCAGTGGGATTATGTCAGTGCCTTCGGCGATGGATATGGAGCACGTCCTTGCCAGTTCGAGTGCCCTGACTTCTTCGAGCTCCCTATGGAGGGCACGGGGGTGCACAAGTGGGTCATGCTGGTCAATATCAACCCCGGGGGAGCCTTCGGAGGGAGTGCTACGGAGTACTTCGTCGGGAACTTTGATGGGAAGACCTTTACTCCTGACACCGCTCCCGAGGTCGCTCGCTGGCTGGACTTCGGCAAGGATCATTATGCCTTTGTCACCTTCCACGGCACCCCAGGTCGTGTACTCGGCATCCCTTGGGCAAGCAACTGGCAGTATGCCAATGTCACCCCCTACAAGCAGAGCCGAGGTGTAAACGGCCTACCTCGTGAACTCTTCCTCTTCGAGGCTGGAGGACGCTCCTATGTCGGGGCACGACCAGCCACAGAGGTGACCAAGCTCCGTAAGGATAGCATCACTCTCCCCGAGACTCGTCTCTCCGAACGAGTGCGCCATGAGGATCTCCTTGCCCCCTATAGTGATAGCTTCGAGCTCGAGCTTGAGCTAAATCCTGAGGCTGGGGTTACTCAAGCCGGGATTATCCTTACGAATAAGCAGGGGGATCGTCTGCCTATCTTCCTTGACCTCTCCAAGGGACGTGTCGTTATGGATCGGACACAGAGTGGGCTGATCGCCTTCGGAGAGCAAGCTACCCCGCACGAGCGGGAGAGCGCGGACTGGCGCAAGGGTGATGGGCTGAACTACCAGAACGACTTCGCCCTCTCCACCTGGGCTCCACTTGGGCTCTGCGCACGCAAGACCTACCGTCTACGTCTATTCGTTGATCGTAGCCTAGCAGAGCTCTTTGTTGAGGGGGGACGGATCGCAATGTCCAACCTCATCTTCCCCCGCACTCCCTACACCTCTCTGGAGTTCTTCAGCGAAGGAGGGAGCACCCAGATACGAGGCCTACACCTTTACCGCCTCGGGCTCTAGCCTCTAGGTTACACCTAACCCACCTTTCCCTATACGATACACGAGTGAGGGGGTAGCAAGCCGGAGATAGCTACGGAGATATTGCCCTCCGAAGAGCCCCGATTGCCCAAGGTGTGTGGCACTCCTCTCAAGTGCCCCCCATGGAGCCTATAATCACCTCATCTGAGGACACAGTATGTTCGTCCCCATCACCTTGCCTAGGTGATGGGGGCGAACGTTATATATCCATATTCTCCTTCTCGGCATGTCCTCTAGCCCTCCACTCTCGGAGTGTTCGATAGAGGGCGAGCCAAAGTGGGATAATTCGCACCTTACGCTCCCTCTACCCACCTAAAACTGGTGGATGTTCGGCTCCTCGGGATAGAGTAGACTCATGAAGTCTGGAGAGGGGGGAGTGCAATGTGGTCAAGCAGCATATACTCAAGACAGAAATATCTGTATCCTAGGAGTATACACACCAAGCATATACCTACTACCTAGGAGGGGTAAGTATACACGTGTGTACACAATAGTGTACCTGCGTGTACACAACTGTATACACACGTGTACACAACATCGCTCTAAGTATGTCCTCTGTGGAGCTCTCCCGTATGTCCATCCCTCGGGGATAAAGCCTAGACACTCCATATATGCACCTATGGCTTCCTCGGACATGGACAAGCCACCCATAGAGCCAAAGGGCAGAGCATCCCCAATGAGAAGAAGTATCGGCACTACCCCCTCCGGGGGGAGGGAAATGCGGGAGAGCTAATCTTTTGTTACCTTTGTCTTATAGAGATTAGAAACTCTAGGACTGTACTTAATGGGAAGAAATAACTTGATCTTCGGTATGCACCCTCTGCTCGAGGCACTAGAAGCAGGGCGTGAAATCGACAAAATACTACTGAAGCGAGGGCTAAGAAGCGACGAAGTAAGTCGCATCATGGCTCTGGCACGTGAGCGTATCATCCCCCTACAGATGGTACCCGAGGAGCGTCTATCACGTCTGACTCGGGGACAGCATCAGGGGGTCATCGCCTTCGTCAGCGAGATCGAGTACACGTCACTAGAGCAGCTCATCCCGATGATCTACGAGCAGGGACGATCCCCATTCGTGGTACTGCTGGACGGCTTGACCGACGTGAGGAACTTCGGGGCGATAGCACGTACCGCAGAGTGCGCCGGCGTCGATGCCCTCATCATCCCCGAGCGTGGGAGCGTGAGTGTGACAGCCGATGCCATCAAGACCTCGGCTGGTGCTCTGCACCGGCTGCCCGTATGTCGTGTCAGCTCTATTGCTTCCGCAGTAGCTCTACTGCAGCAGAGCGGACTCCAGGTGGTCGCAGCCTCAGAGAAGGCGAGTGACCTCTACACGGAGACGGATCTACGCCTTCCCCTGGGTCTCGTGCTCGGAGCCGAGGATCATGGGGTATCGACAGACGTACTGCGTATGGTAGACCATATCGTACGCATCCCCCAGGTGGGAGCTATAGGTTCGCTGAACGTCTCCGTCGCCGCAGGGATCCTCATCTACGAGGTCGTGCGCCAAGCAAAGAAGTAACATATCCTGTCCTAGTGCGCCATAGATATATCTGAGACTATGCTCATCAAGCTCTACGCCGACAATCCCGACTATCGGCTCCTCAGTCAGCTCATCGATCAGCTACGTGATGGGGCGGTCTTCATCTACCCCACGGCCTCGGGCTATGCCTACTGCTGTGATGCCCTGAATGCAAGGGCTATCGAGGAGATCTGTAGGCTCAAGGGGATCGATGTGAAGAAGAAAGCCCTCTCCATCGCCTGTACCTCGCTGAGCCAGGTCTCTGAGTACTGTAGGATGAATGACCGAGCCTTTAAGTTCATCAAGGATCATGAGGTAAACTATACCTTCATCCTACCTGCCTCTGGGGCTCTACCCAAGGTCTTCAAGCATCGCCGAGAGGTAGGCGTACGTCTGGCACAGCACCCCATCGGGCAGCTCCTGAGCGAGCACCTAGGCAACCCCCTGATCACGGCCTCACTCCCCATAGAGGACAGTGAGGAGCCGGAGTATGCAACGAACCCAGAGCTCATCGACGAACGCTTCGGGTCACAGGTCGCAGGGGTCTTTGACGCAGGGGATATACCACTCGCCCCCTCTACGGTCGTTGATTGTACAGAGGAGCCCTTCGAGGTACTCCGTCTGGGGCATGGTCGCCTAGCGGACGAAGAGCCTTTATTAAAGAAAGAATATTAAGCCATAGAATAGATAATGATAGCCTTTTATTCGGATGACGATGTCGAGGAGCCGAGGCTCCACAAGAAGCTCCTCCGTAGCTGGATCGAAGAGGTCGCTCGTGGCTACGGGCGCAAGGTAGGCGAGCTCTGCTACCAGTTTTGCGGGGATGAGCGTATCTTGCAGACCAATCAGGACTTCCTAGACCACGACTACTACACGGACATCATCACCTTCGATGAGAGTGAGGGCGATCGTATCGCAGGGGACATGCTCATCAGCCTAGATACTGTCAGGAGTAATGCCGAGCAGCTCGGCACAGACTATGCCGAGGAGCTCCATCGGGTGATCATCCATGGGGTACTCCACTTGTGCGGACTCAACGACAAGACGGACGAGGACGAGGAGCGTATGCGCCAGGCAGAGGAGGCTGCTCTATCCCTCCTGAGGGAGGAGCTCGGGGAGGGAGAGACCCTACTCGACTAACCCCCTAGGATAGGAGCATCAGGGTGCGACTGCGAGATGGATCATCGTGTCTGAGCTCTCCTGGAGCAGGCTTATTCCAAGGAAAAAGCGTTTCTTTGTGGTCTAATTGACACTACCTATTCTTAAGTGAACTTAATCATTGACCAAGGGAATACCGTGTGTAAGGTGGCCGTGGCAGCCCAAGGAAGGCTCGTACAACACTATACCTACCCACATCTATCCCTGCGCGAAGCTGGACAAGTGCTCTCGGCCCACCCGGACCTAGAGGCTGCAGTCTATAGCTCCGTAGCGAGAGTGGACAAGCCCCTACTGGGACTCCTCTCAGAGCGTCTGCACTCAATGATCAAGGTAGACGAGACGACAGCGATCCCCCTAGAGGTAGCCTACGACCGCAAGCGACTAGGCAGTGACCGCCTAGCAGCCGTCGTCGGAGCATATTCCCTAGCACCAAAGGGAAGCGACCTACTCGTCATCGACTCGGGCACTGCGATCACCTTTGAGCGCATTACCCAGCAGGGAGTGTACCTCGGGGGGAATATCTCCCCGGGTCTCTATACCCGCCTCAAGGCGCTGAACCACTTCACCTCGCGCCTGCCCCTACTCTCCGATCTGGAGGATACGACCCTAGGCTTCGGAGCCACGACGCAGGAGGCCATCAGCAGAGGGGTCCTACAGGGGCTCATCTACGAGGTCGAGGGCTACATCAAGGCTCTCCGTCAGACCAACCCCGAGGCTATAGTCTTCCTCACAGGAGGCGATGCCCCGATGATACAAGAGCTCCTCAGCGAAGAGGTCTGTGTGGAGCCCAACCTAGTCCTCTATGGACTAAATAAGATACTGGAGTACAATAGAGACAAATGATAACAAGGAAGAAGATCATCCACCAGCTCGTCTGGGCTGGGCTCATCGGAGCACTCAGTGCATCCCCGCTGTATGGGCAGGGCAATAGCGAGCGCTCCCCCTACAGTCGCTACGGCTATGGGCGACTCGGCGAACGCCAGACCGCAGGCGCTCGTGCTATGGGAGGACTAGGTGCTGGGCTACGAGACCCCAATATCACGAACCCTGCCAACCCCGCCTCCTACACAGCCGTAGACTCCCTGACCTTCATCATGGATCTGGCAGTATCCCTACGTGGCTCCTACCTCGCTGAGGGAAGCAAGAGAGATAGCCGAGTACTCGGGAATATCGACTACTTCACGATCCTCTTCCCCGTGAGTCGGCACCTAGCTATTAGTGGGGGGATCACCCCCTACTCTACCGTCGGCTACCGCTTCGGCAATACGGAGCCACTCCAGGGTGATGAGAAGCAGAACCTCTATCAGCGAGCCTACTCCGGTAGCGGGAGCTTCAACGACCTCTACCTCGGTATCGGGGGGCGTATCGGGCATTTCTCCCTCGGGGTGAATGCCTCGTACCTCTTCGGCTATACGACACAGCAGCATCAGGTGGTCTACAGCTCGGGGAACAATGCGATCAACCCGATCGACCAGTCCCAGCTACACCTAAAGGGCTTCAAGTTCGACATCGGGGCTCAGTATGAGCTGACCTTGGATGCGCAGCGTGGACGTAGCCTCGTCCTCGGGGCGACCTTTGCCCCAGAGATGAAGCTTCGCTCGGAGGCAGTCTCCCTACAGTATCAGTACGATACCAAGACACAGCGCAGTACGCTCATCAAGGCCGATACGCTGACCTCTAGCGCCCAGCACCTGAGTCCTATGAGTCTCTCTGCAGGGCTCACCTACCGCTATCAGGATGTCTTCACCCTAGGAGCAGATGTCTCCTATATGAAGTGGAGCCGAGCAGGAGAGGCGGGAGCTGGAGCACAGTTTGCCGACCGCTACCGCATCGCCCTAGGAGGATCTTGGATCCCTAACTATCGCGGGCGGAGTGTCTTCAGTCGCTCTTACTACCGCTTCGGGGTGAATGGCTCTAACTCCTACGTGAAGGTTCCTGCCCCCAACGGAGGGCTCGCGAGCTACAATCAGTATGGTGCATCCTTCGGTATCGGTATGCCCCTCATCGATCGTCGCTCTCTGGTGAGCCTCACCCTCGACTATAGCTACCTGAAGCCCCGTGTCTCAGGGATGGTCAGTGAGCATGCTATAGGCTTCACTGTGGGTATCACCTTCAACGAAGGCTGGTTCCGCAAGGCACGTATCAACTAAACGTACAGTGTAAAGGACAATCCAAAGCAGTATCGATCTATATCGATGTAATCAAATAGAAAACTAGACACAATGAAACTGAACAGAATGATCCTGGTAGCAGCTCTGGGCCTCCTCTCCACAGCTGCTTATGCCCAGACGGGCAAGGCTTCGGGGACCCCCTTTGGCTCAGGACAGGACAGTATCCGTTGCCGCCAAAGCATCAGCTTATTCACCAGTCTCGGGAAGACAGGTAACTACCAAGATGCCTACGAACACTGGAAGAGGGCTTATGACGAGTGCCCGGCGTCCTCTAAGAACATATACATCATCGGGGCGAAGATCCTACAATGGAAGCTCAAGCAGGCTAAGGATGCTGCTGGCAAGAAGAAGGCTCTCTCAGACCTGATGAAGCTCTACGATGACCGTGCCACCTACTTCGGCGACGATCCCAAGATGGGTGCTGATCAGATCATGCTCACCAAGACTAAGGAGTATCTGACCGCTATGGGTGACAAGGCGGACTATGCCGAGGTCTACACTTGGCTCAAGCCCGTCGTAGCTCGCTACAAGGGCCAGACACCCGCTGAGCTCCTCTACTACTTCGCCTACTCCTCTCGTGCCGTAGCTCTACGTGACAAGACCAAGGCAGAGCAGTACATCAAGGACTACCTAGACGCAGCTGAGTACGTCGAGACCTCGGTAGAAGCGACTGCTAACAACCCCGAGGCACGCAAGGCTGTCGATACCTTCAAGAATGGTATGGACGCTGAATTCGCTCAGAGTGGTCTGGCTGGCTGTGAGATGCTGACAAAGATCTACACGACAGCTAAGATCGATGCGCACAAGAAGGATAAGACCTATCTCACGACAGCCGTCTCCCTCTTCAGCCGTGCAGGCTGTCATAGTGCCGAGTCCCAGCACGCCAGCAAGTATCTCTTCGACATCGAGCCCTCTGCAACTGCAGCTATGCAGCTAGCTGGAGCAGCGATCGAAGGGAGCAAGTTCTCCGAAGCCTCCGAGTACCTCAACAAGGCTATCGAGCTATCCAAGTCCTCTAGCGATCGTATAAAGTGCTACGAGGTGCTGATCCAGCTATCGATGAAGCAGAACAACATGGCACAGGCTCGTAACTATGCTAACAAGGTACTGGCAGAGAACCCCAACTCGGGTCAGGCACTCATCGTGCTGGCACAGATGACGGCTAATGCCGCCTCGAGCTACTTCCCCGATGACAAGATCAAGCAGCGCTGTGTCTACTACCTCGTCATCAACAAGCTCCGCCGAGCAGCGAGCGTAGACCCCAAGGTAGCAGGACAGGCCAACCGCCTCATCGCCACCTACTCTCGCTTCCTCCCCTCTGCTCAGGACATCTTCATGCACCCAGAGCTGAAGAAGGGTAGCACGCTCAACATCGGTGGCGAGTCTGTCGTCATCCCCTAATCTCCATAGTATAGTCTATGCTTGACCTTCCTTCGCCGAGAGCGAACGGGAAGCAACCAGGACTCCCTACCGAGGATCATCAGCCCTCGGTAGGGGGTCTCTTTCGTTCCCCTCTAGCCCCCCTACTGCAGACCGCCCTCGCCCTACTGGCGATCCTAGCTGTCGCAGCCTGCTCCAAGGAACGTGTGGAGACGAAGAGCCTCAACGTCAATATCGACTCCCTCTACACGGCACGTATGATTAAGCTCAATACGCTCATCTCTGACTCGGGGATGATACGCTATCGTATGATCGCCCCTGTCCTACTGATCTATGAGCGTCCAGAGCGTAACGAATGGGTCTTTCCCCAAGGGCTCATCCTACGCCCCTACGATACGGTCAGCGGGAACAAGGTGTTCATCAAGGCCGACTCCGCCATACGTAGCACAGCGACCGAGGAATGGGAGCTAATAGGCCACGTCCAGGTACAGGGACCCGAAGGGCAACGACTGAATACTCACCGCCTCTTCTGGCAGCGAGACCAGCGTCGTCTGTACTCCCACGATACGACCTACTTCTTCACTCAGGGTAGGGAGCTACGTGGCTCCAGCTTCGAGGCCACAGATGACCTCAGCTGGTATCAGATCCTCAATAACAAGGGGATGATCGAGTACGACGAGGAGGGAACCACTCAGCCGGTCCCCTCACCGACGACGGTCACCCCACGACCCGATAGCCTTCAAAAAGCTCCATCTAAGTAGCCCCCCTAGGCCATGCTCTATCTATATATCTTACTCACCCTCATCGCCTCGGCACTCTTCTCTGGGATGGAGATCGCCTTCCTCTCCTCAGACAAGCTGCGTCTAGAGCTCGATAGGAGCAAGGGGGGACTCTCGGCCAAGATCCTAGGACTCCTGTATAGTCGCCCTGACCGCTTCATCACGACGATGCTCCTAGGGAATAATGTTGCCCTCGTCATCTATGGGCTCCTCATGGCTGAGCTCATGGAGCCCTGGCTCATATCCCTGCTCGGGGATAATGATGGGGTGCTCCTGCTCGCCCAGTCGATCCTCAGTACGCTACTCATCCTCTTCGTAGGTGAGTTTCTCCCGAAGGTGACCTTCCGGGCCAACCCTAATCGTACCATGCGCTTCTTCTCTGGGCTGGTCTTCCTGATTTATATCCTACTCTATCCCTTCGTACTGATCATCGGGTTGATTACACGAGCGGTGCTCCTATTAGCGGGCCAGAAGACCAGCAGCGTCGCTATCCGCCCAGCTCTGTCAGCACTTGACCTAGAGTACTACCTCACACACAGCTCTGATGATGGGCAGGCCTCTGGGATAGAGACGGAGGTCAAGATTATCCAGAATGCCATCACCTTCTCTGGGCTTCAGGTACGTGACTGCATGCTCCCCCGCAACGAGATCGTAGGTGTAGAGTATGGAGTGACGAAGACGCACCTCGAGGAGCTCTTCGTCCGTACAGGCCTCTCTAAGATCATCGTCTATCGGGAGCATATCGACGAGGTCATCGGCTACATACACTCCAGCGAGATGTTTCGCAGTGGTGACTGGCGGGAGCGTATCGTCCCCAGTATCTTCGTCCCAGAGAGTATGCAGGCCAGCACGCTGATGAAGCTCCTCATGCAGCGCAAGAAGAGCATCGCTATCGTCATCGATGAGCTCGGGGGGACGGCTGGTATGGTGACCCTAGAGGACGTCGTAGAGGAGATCTTCGGAGATATAGAGGATGAGCACGACCACAAGAAGCGCATCGCGAAGCGTATCGACGACCATACCTATATCTTCAGCGGACGTATGGAGATCGACGATATCAACGAACAGTTCGGTCTCTTCCTCCCCGAGGACGAGGACTTCATGACGATCGCAGGCTTCATCCTCCATCATCACCCGAGTATCCCATCTCAGGGCGAGGTGCTTGAGATCGATGGTATCCGCTTCGAGATGCTCCGCTGCACCTCCACGAAGATCGTCCTAGTGAAGATGATCCTCTCCGAATAGCCCCCAAGCCTAGGGGCTACTACCCGGAGCTATAGGGACGAGACCCGTCTACTACTAGCTCACGACTCCGAGCACAACAGCACAGATAGGCAGTAGCACCCTAGCGAGGGGAGCTAGATAACCAGCCTTAGCCAAAAAGTGGTAATTTTGCTGAAGCTAAGACCTTACTCGCAGGTCTAGCTCGTGCAGATAGTAGACAGAATGGATACAATCAATACTTGGCTACGTGATGTCTTCGTCACCCCCTCCGTCCTCCAGACCCTCGTAATGCTCACGCTGGTCTCGGCTATTGGCTTAGTACTAGGCAAGCTACGTGTCGGGAAGCTCTCTCTGGGGATTACCTTCGTCTTCTTTGTGGGGATCCTCGGGGCACACTTCGGGGTGAGGGTGAACGAGTCTATGAATAGCTTTGCCCAGACGCTAGGCTTGACCCTCTTCGTCTATGCGCTAGGGGTAGAGGTGGGACCTTCATTCTTCCCTTCGCTGAAGAAGCAGGGTATTCTCTACAATGGTCTTGGTCTCCTGCTCATCACGCTAGCGCTGATACTCATCGTCATTCTCCACTTCGTCTGCGACGTCTCCATGCCTAATATGCTGGGGATCATGTCGGGAGCGGTCACTAATACCCCTATGCTAGCGGCCGTGCAGAGTACCCTACAGGACATCCTAGGCTCAGGGGGAGCTCGGCAGGTAGCAGACCTAGCACTCGCCTGTGCTCTGACCTATCCCCTCGGGGTCGTAGGCGTCATCCTCGCGATCGTATTCCTGCACTATATAGACCCTAATAAAGGGAAAGACACCCCACAGGCAGAGACGAAGACCACCTACATCACCGAGCTTGAGCTGACCAATCCCGCCCTCTTTGGCCGAAGTGTCCTAGAGGCTGTCGGCCTCATAGAGAAGAAGTTCATCATCTCCCGTATCTGGCGAGGATCGAACCTCATCATCCCCTCCTCGCAGACCATCCTGCAGCAGGGAGACCATCTATTGGTCCTGATCCACAAGGATGACCTTCGTATCCTCGAGGCCTTCTTCGGTCATCGTGCAGAGTCTCGAGATTGGAATAAGCCCGACATCGACTGGGATGCCATCGATGCCCAACTCGTCTCCAAGCGTATCATCATCACCAACTCCAAGGTCAATGGAGTCAAGCTCGGAGCGCTACGTCTACGCAATGAATATGGGATCAACATCACCCGTATCGACCGAGCAGGTATCGAGATCCTAGCTACACCCGACCTACGTCTACAGCTAGGTGACCGCCTCACCGTCGTGGGTGAACTGCAGCAGCTAACTAAGGTAGCCTCCTACCTCGGGGACTCCATCAACACCCTAGACAAGCCGAAGCTCGTGAGCTTCTTCGCTGGGCTAACGCTCGGATGCATCATAGGCTCCATACCGATCGCTATCCCGGGACTAAGTATGCCCATCAAGTTAGGTCTGGCTGGGGGGCCGATCATTATGGGGATCCTCATGGGAGCCTTTGGGGCACGCTTTCGCTTAGCTACCTACATGAGCAATAGTGCTACGCAGCTCCTCAAGCAATTCGGCATCATCATCTACCTAGCGGGGCTGGGACTAGCGAGTGGAGAGCATTTCTTCGAGACGATCATACACGGTGATGGTGTCCTATGGATCGGCCTTGGCTTCCTCATCACCGTACTACCGACGATCCTTGTAGGCCTTCTATCCCTCTTCGGTTATCGCAAGACACACGCAGAGACCGTAGGGGTGCTCTGTGGAGCGATGGCCAACTCCATGGCGCTAGAGTATGCGATGAGTATCAATGAGTCCCGCTCTAGCTCCGTCGCATATGCGATCGTCTATCCGGTAGCGATGTTCGTTCGTATCATCTCTGCACAGATCCTCCTTAGCTTCTTCGTCTAAAAGATAGCATCACACCTAGAATGAATGACAGACACGGGCTCATCGTCCTCTCAGGCGGGATGGACAGCGTGACCCTCCTCTACGAATACCAGAGGGATATTGCACTAGCAGTATCCTTCGACTACGGCTCGAAGCACAATGCCCGAGAGCTCCCCTTTGCCCGCCTACACTGCGAGCGTCTCGGCATCGAGCACCTCGTGATCCCCCTCAGCTTCATCGGTCAGTATTTCCATAGTGCACTCCTCGTCAGTGGAGGTGCTATCCCTAAGGGGCGATACGACGAGGAGAACATGGCCTCTACAGTCGTCCCCTTCCGCAACGGCATCATGCTCTCTATCGCTGCTGGACTAGCGGAGTCGAGAGGACTGAGGCGGGTATATATAGCCAACCACTTCGGTGACCATGCTATCTACCCAGACTGTCGTAGCTCCTTTATCCGTCCTATGCACGAGGCGATCTATGAGGGCACAGGGAACCATGTCGCTATCGCAGCTCCCTATACCGACCTAACGAAGGCTGAGATAGCTGCCCATGGCAAGTCTCTCGGTATCGACTATGCCGAGACCTGGAGTTGCTACGAGGGGGATAGCCTACAGTGTGGCACCTGTGGCACCTGCATCGAGCGTAGAGAGGCTATGCAGGCGGCAGGGATCATAGACCCTACCCCCTACAAAGAATAGTATAATAGCCTCGGGGGGAGATCAAGTATCTCCGCCTGAGGTCTAACGACTAAAGACAATCAATGAAGTTTATTTCGTGGAATGTAAATGGCCTACGTGCTATCTATGCCAAGGGCTTCCCAGAGATCATCAAGGACTTAGACGCTGACTTCGTCTGCCTGCAGGAGACGAAGATGCAGGCTGGACAGCTAGAGGCTGATCTACCTGGCTATATGAGCTACTGGAACTACGCTGAGAAGAAAGGCTACTCAGGCACCGCTATCTATACACGACACCAGCCTCAGAGCGTCTCCTATGGCATAGGCATTGACCACCACGACACTGAGGGGAGGGTCATCACACTAGAGTACGAGGACTACTACCTCGTCACGGTGTACGTACCGAACTCACAGGACGACCTCCGGCGCCTCGACTACCGCATGACGTGGGAGGACGCCTTCCGTGCCTATCTCGTAGGGCTTGACCAGGTGAAGCCCGTGATCATCTGTGGAGACCTCAACGTAGCATACAAGGAGATTGACCTGAAGAACCCCAAGAGCAATAGGCGCCATGCCGGCTTCACCGACGAGGAGCGTGGTAAGTTCACGGAGCTCCTCGGGGCAGGCTTCATAGACACCTTTCGTTTCTTCCACCCCGATCAGACGGACATCTATTCCTGGTGGTCGTACCGCTTCAAGGCTCGAGAGCGTAACTCAGGCTGGCGTATCGACTACTTCGTAGCCTCGGAGCGGCTTGCACCTCGTCTTCGCTCTGCCAGCATACACACGGAGATCTACGGCTCTGACCACTGTCCCGTAGGGCTCATCCTAGACTGACGTCACAGACCACACCACAGACACAGATATGGATATGATACTTTGCCTAGAGACCTCCACGGCTCGCTGTAGCGTCGCTATAGGCTGGGGGCGGGAGGTCTTTGCCCAGCGTGCACTTGAGACTCCCGAAGGTGGACATGCTGCCGTACTCGCTCCGATGGTCGAGGAGGTTCTTCGGGAGGCACAGACTCATGGGCACACACTCCGAGCGATCGCCGTAAGTGCTGGCCCCGGGAGCTATACGGGGCTACGTATAGCTACTTCCCTAGCCAAGGGGCTTTGCCTCGGGTTACAGCTCCCTCTCATCGCTATCGATACGCTCGAGCTCCTCGCTCAGGGAGCTATCGTCCAGCTCCCCGAGGATAGCCCAGTGACGATTATCCCTATGCTCGATGCACGGCGTATGGAGGTCTATACGGCACAGTTCACGGCTCAGGGGCAGCGACTCTCCGAGGATGCCCCCCTGATACTAGATGAGCAAGCCTGCCCTCTACAGCGAGGGAAATACATCCTCGTGGGCAATGGTGCCAGCAAGGCGCAAGGTCTATGGCCCGAGATGGACTACGAAGTCTGGGACGAAGGCTTTGCACCCGAAGCCGCCGTAATGATCCCCCTCGCCACTGCCCACTATGAGGCTAAGGACTTTGTGGATACAGCCTACTGGACGCCCAACTACCTCAAGGAGTACGTTGCAGTCATCGCTAAGAACAAGGTCTTAGGACGCTAATCCTCCACCTGGTGAGCACCCCCACCATCCCCACCAATCAGGTCATCCTAACAGGTATCGTCACAGACGAGCCCATCGTCCGCTACCTAGCCCCCGACTATCCCGAGGTGCGTCTGAGGCTCATGACCCGAGAGCTACTCTCACAGCGTCTCACCGACAAGACCTATGAGCAGAGGTACTGGCACCGAATAGTGCTGCGTGGCGAGGCTGGGAAGTACGTAGAGACTCACGTGCATGAGGGGGATACCATCTCCGTCGCAGGGCGGATCGAGTATGCGACAGAGAGCGATCGAGCTGGTAACCTCATCCACATCACCGAGATCGTCTGTCAGCAGGTGCGGCTAAGAGAGGACGTCCCTACTACCCCATCGTCGAAAGATCCATCCGCATCTCCCCCTCCACAGGGTCAAGGGGCCGGGGGGGATACCCCCAAGCCTCGCTATAGCGACTATGCTCCTACTCCCGACGAAGGCCCTCTAGCCTAGGTGGCTAGAGAGAGCGGGGTATACTCTCCGCTCCCTATTGCGTAGAGGTACATCCTCTACCCCCTGCCCCTAGGGCATACCACTCCTTATACTAAGACCGACACTCCATCCCTCCCATACACTTATGGTACCCTCCTTCAGCTCCCCCAAGCAGGGGCTGGAGGAGGAGAAATCTCGTTTTACGTACTTTTGTCGTGCTTTTAATTGTATAACAGACTAGGACAAATCAGCCTATGTACCACATAGAAGAGATAAGAAAAGAATTCCCCATACTGAGTCAAGAGGTGCATGGCAAGCCTCTCGTCTACCTCGACAATGCCGCCACGACCCAGAAGCCCCGCTGTGTAGTAGAGGCCATCAACAAAGCCTACTTCTCGGCCAACGCCAATGTGCATCGAGGGGTACACTATCTGAGTCAGCTAGCTACAGAGCGCCACGAGGAGGCTCGTCGGCGTGTCGCTCGCTTCATCGGAGCACCTTCACCTGAAGGCCTCATCTTCACACGAGGCACGACCGAGGCCATCAACCTCGTAGCCTACTCCGCAGGTGAAGCCTTCTTCCTGAGCGAAGGTGATGAGATCCTCATCAGCACGATGGAGCATCACTCCAATATCGTCCCTTGGCAACTCCTCGCAGCTCGCCGTGGAGCCAAGCTCAAGGTCATACCGCTGACTCCCGATGGGCAGCTCGATATGTCCGCCTACCGAAGCCTACTCTCCCCACGCACACGCCTCGTCTCTGTCGCCCACGTCAGCAATGTCCTCGGCACGGTCAATCCCGTAGAGGAGGTCACGCGTCTAGCCCACGAGGTGGGCGCACTTGTCCTCATCGATGGGGCCCAGGCAGTGGCACATACTCGGGTGAATGTAGAGGAGATAGGGGCGGACTTCTACGCATTCAGTGCGCACAAGATCTACGGGCCAGTGGGTATCGGAGCCCTCTGGGGTCGTCCCGAGGTACTGGAGCTGATGCCCCCATACATGGGAGGGGGAGAGATGATCGAAAAAGTAAGCTTCGAGAAGACGACATACAATGTACTCCCCTTCAAGTTCGAGGCAGGCACACCTGACTATGTCGGGTCTACCGCCTTCGCCGTTGCCCTAGACTTCGTCGAACGGCTAGGGATAGAGACCATCGCACATCACGAGGAGGAGCTCCTAGCCTATGCGACAGAGCGACTACTGAGTGAGTTCCCAGAGAGCTACATTCTAGGCACTGCTCCCCACAAGGGGGGGATACTCTCCTTTGGGATCGGGAAGATACACCCCTTCGATCTAGGTACGCTCCTTGATCACATGGGGGTAGCTATTCGCACGGGGCATCACTGCGCCGAGCCCCTCCTGCACAGCTACGGGTACGAGGCTGTGGCACGTGCTTCGTTTGGGCTGTATAACACTCGGGAGGAAGTAGATTACTTCTTCGAAGCACTCCATCGGGTCATCCCGATGCTCCTCTAGGTGTATGGCTAGGCAAGCAAAGGTACACACGCCCCTAATCCCTACCTTCGGCCACGAAGGACTCATCGAGTGTGGCTGTGACGAAGCTGGTCGTGGCTGTCTGGCTGGGCCCGTGGTGGCTGCTGCAGTGATCCTCCCCGAGGGCTTCTCTCATCCCCTACTCAACGACTCCAAGCAGCTGACAGAGCGGCAGCGAGAGCTCCTACGCCCCATTATCGAGCAGGAGGCTCTAGCATGGGGAGTAGGAAGTGTATCCCCTGAGGAGATCGACCAGATCAACGTCCTGCGGGCTTCCTTCCTAGCGATGCACCGAGCTATCGACGACCTTATCCTTCGTCCCCAGCTCCTACTCATTGATGGTAATCGCTTCACCCCTTACTCGGATATTCCCCACGAGTGTATCGTAGGAGGTGATGGCAAGTACACCAGTATCGCCGCTGCCTCGGTACTAGCCAAGACCCACCGAGATGCCCTAATGCTTCGCCTAGCTACCGAATATCCCGGCTATGGACTAGAGGTGCACAAGGGTTACCCAACCCCAGCGCACAAGGAGGCTATCCGTAGGCTTGGCCTCACCCCCATTCACCGGAAGACCTTCGCCATCCGCTAGAGTATCCCGCCCTACGATACAGTAGAGCCCCCACTGACCTCGGTCAGTGGGGGCTCTACTGTATCGTAGGTATAGTGCCGTCGCTACCTCTGAGGAGACATCCTAGAGCCTTGCTCTAGGATCCGGCTCGCTTCATCACGATCAGGCCCCTCGTCAAAGAACTCAAGTAGGCGACCAATACTATAGCCACTCCTTAGTCTCGGAGCAATAATCCGTAGGGCATTGAGCTGTTCGTCCTCGAAGTCGAAGATACCCAATATCTGTATCGCTTGCTTCACAGAGTAGGTACAGCGCTGCGAAGTCTGCCTCAGTAGAGTAAGTTGCTCCTCGGGGAAGGGCATACCAGACATCTGACGAAGGAAGTCATTGAAGGCTCGCTCCTCCTCGTTGTATCTCCGCTCCCGCACTGATTGCTGGGGAATAGGAACTGGAATTGGAGTGGGGCTCTGCTGGACTGCAGGGGGCTGGGGCGAGCGTTTATCGAGATAATATCTAGGTCCCTCTCCTTCGATGAAGCGGTAGCGCACTAGGGTATCCTTTAGGAAAGTAGCTTCGGCGGTTAGGGAGCTACTGATGCCACTGAAGTAGTATGACCAGATCTCTCGGTTGCCTGCTACATCCTTGCCACTCGGCTCTCCGAGGAGGGCACACACCTGTCTCTGAGTCATCCCTTTGGTCACCTTACGAGCAGCGACCTGCTTAGGGCCAATAGTAGAGCAGGAGGAGAGAGCAAGCACCCCCGCCACGAGGACAATAAACATCAAAGCATATCTCTTCATAGGATCTATCCTGTGGGGTTTATTCTGCGAGACCTAGGATACGGCGAGCCTGTTCCTTGGCCGAGATAAAGTCAAAGGAGTCGACTAGGCGGTAGGCATTGTAGCCATCCCGTATCTGTGGAGCGAGGATCTCCAGTACCTGTAGTTTTTCCTTGTCCCAGGTGAAGAGTTTCAGCAGGTGCCCAACCTGTGCGACCGTGTACGAGCGGTGCCGGGAGGCGTCCTGGATATAGCGGATCTTGTCCTTATCCCAAGTCTGTCGCTCTACAGCACTCACGAGCTCCTCGAAGCTCTCCCTTGGCTCTACCTGTCCACCATAGCGTGGGTCATACTCCCTAGGTAGGGGAGGCACACGCTCTAGGATCTGGCGAGCCCGATCCTGGGCTGGTCCATAGGAGAAGAGCTCCAGCAGGCGGAAGGCATTGTAGCCATTCCTCAGTCGTGGAGCAAGTGCCTCTAGTAGGGCGAGACGCTGTTCGTCCCAGTGGAAGAGGGTAATAAGCCGTCCAGCCTGATCGACCGTGAAGAGGCTGCGCCGAGCCACACTCTGGATGAAGCCTATACGCTCCTCTTCGAAGGGGATACGACGTACCTCACCGTAGAAGTCCTCGAAGGCTCGAGCCTCCTCCTCCAGCACCCTAGGGTCGGGATAGCCTCCTGGTACTGGGGTTGGGACGGGGCTAGGAATGGGTACTACGGGACCCGAGCTCACATGACGATCTTGCTCCACTACACTCTGACGGCTGTCATACTTGGAGACACGATCCTGAGCGAAGGTCACCGTCACATCTAACTGCCTAGATAGGATGTCTGTGTAGACGTACTCCCAGGTCTCGGTGCCATCATCCTGGACACTCTTGTTCTTAGGTGCACCCAGCAGAGCTGTGATCTGCCCCTTGGTCATTCCTCGTTCGATCTGATTGACCTTACTGCGTGCCTTCCCGACTCCTCCACAGGAGGAGGCTATGAGGACGAGGGCGAGGCACACGACCGCCCATGTGTATTTATTCATCTGACGTACTTTATTCATCGGAAGTATTGTATTTAAGTGTACTCTAGCGGGTGAGTCCGAGGATGCGCCGAGCCTTCTCCTGGTTACTAGAGAAGGTGAATAGGTCTACGAGCTTGTAGGCATTGTAGCTATCCCTCAGCCGTGGAGCGAGGGACTCCAGCACCTCTAGCTTCTCATTGTCCCAGGTGAAGAGACGTAGGATACGAGCCGTCTGATTCACGGTGAAGACGTTGCGCCGGGCGGCATCTCGGATGAAGCGGATCTTGTCCTTGGTGAAGCTCTTGTCAAGGATAGCCCTCAGGAACTCCTCGAAGGCTTCGCTGTCCTGGCGCTCGTCGTAGCGAGGATCCTGCGGGTAGCTCGGATAGCGGGGATTAGATGGGTAGGTAGGGTTAGATGGATAGCGGGGGTAGTCGCCCTGTGAGCGACGGCGCTCCCATTCGTCGGAGCTGTAGGAGTCCATGCGGACGACCCGATCCTCATAGAAGGTCACGACGACCACCGAGGTCTCTCCGAGGATATTGGTACGACGGTACTCCCAGTCCTCAGCCCCATCGGAGGCGAGGCGACGGTAGGAGGGAGATCCTAGGATATTCGATACCTCGCGCTTGGTCATACCACGCTCGATGCGGTTGGTCTCACCACGATTGGAGAGCATAGACAGATCGCAGGAGGTCAGACAGAGTCCAAGGGCAAGGGTGCAGATGCTGAGGAAGATCTTCATATCTATAGCCTAATTAAGAGGTTCATCGGCAGGACAGCGACGATGTACTACGTGGACTTGTCCCACCTACTTGCCGTAAAATTACACTTTTTTCCCCGCTCACATACTATCCTCCTGCGCCACTCCTCATCTTTACATTCCACTCCACAGTACGACTCATGGTCTAGGGATCGGGGCGAGCTGAATGCCACCTCGGGCTATACGGGCTCCTGCCCTCCCCTAGCTGTACCCTGTGACTCGTATGGTGATGCCTACTACGAAGGCGAAATATCCCCTCCCCTAGGACATACCGAGAGGACATATGTGTACACGTGTGTATACAGTTGTGTACACGCGTGTACAGAATAGTGTACCTGCGTGTACACTCTTCCCCCCTCGTTACTAGGGCTAAAGTGGGGTAATCAGGGGGTATCCCCCCCACTAGGGAGGAGGGTACCCGAGCATCGGGGAGTGGGCTAGGTATAGGCCGCGGAGAGGAGGGTGAGGGGGAAGAGGTGAGGGCCGTCACTAGGTACTCTGTCACGGAGGCGGGGGTGTGGGAGTAGGCTGTTTTCGCTATCTTTGCGAGTGATACAAGAGCTAAGCGTGAGGGGCTCGCACCCAGAATGGCTCCATGTAGCCCCCACACCCAAGGAATAAGATGAAGAGACTAAAGATCGTACTCATCGGCTACGGCAAGATGGGACATGCCCTAGAGCAGATAGCCCAGCAGCGTGGGCACGAGGTCGTACTGACTATTGATCGTGGGGACGAGGATCGCTTCGACGACCTGCGCTTCCTCACGGCGGACGTAGCCATCGAGTTCACCTCCCCACAGACGGCCTATGCCAACTGTCTACGAGCCCTAGAGCGAGGGCTCCCCACCGTATCGGGCACGACAGGCTGGAGCGAGGAGCTCCCCAAGCTACGTAAGCTGTGCAAGGAGACAGGGAAGACCTTCTTCTGGGCCTCCAACTTCAGTATCGGGGTACACCTCTTCCTCCAGATCAATCGTAGAGTAGCAGAGCTCATGAAGGCAGCCCCCAGCTACCAGCTGAGTCTGGAGGAGACCCACCATATACACAAGCTCGATGCCCCGAGTGGGACAGCGATCACCCTAGCTGAGGCCATCCTAGACGAGCGTCACGAGCTCAAGCGGTGGGAGCTCACCGAGGAACCCAGTGCACATGTCCTACCCATCACAGCTCATCGTGAGGGCGAGGTCGCAGGTATCCACACTGTACACTACACCTCCGAGGTGGATCGGATCAGCCTGACCCATGAGGCCTTCGGACGTCAGGGCTTCGCTCTCGGCGCAGTCTTGGCTGCGGAGTATGCTACCCAGCACTCTGGCTGGCTCACTATGGAGGATCTCCTAGGCACACACTAATCTCAAGGACCCAAGGAATGAAAAGATACCCAATCGAAGGACAGAGCGCCCGCCGACAGCTATGGACTCGCATCAAGGGCGGGATCATCATCACCCTCTTCATCATCTTTGCCCTCTGGGCTGGGCTGTGGTGGCTCCTCCTACTACCGCTGCTCATTGACTTCTACTTCACGAGACTCATCAACTGGCGTTACCTACGCCAGCACCCCAATCCACTGGTACGTACCCTAGGGACCCTGCTGGAGGATGTGGTCTTCGTCGTAGTGATGGTGAGCCTCATCTTCACCTATTTCTTCCAGAACTTTGCTATCCCCTCCTCCTCACTAGAGAAGACACTCCTCATCGGGGACTACCTCTTCGTCAATAAGCTCAGCTACGGGCCTCGTGTCCCGATGACACCGATCGCCCTACCGCTGGCACACAATACGGCCTTCGGGCACAAGTCCTATCTGGACAAGCCCTCACTACCCTACCGCAGACTCCGTGGGCTAGGTCGGGTGGAGCGCAACGACCTCGTAGTCTTCAACTTCCCAGCGGGGGACACCGTAGCCCTCAACATGCCCAACCCTGACTACTACACCCTCTGCTCCGCCTACGGGCGTGATGCTGTATGGGCAGACAGGGCTCAGTTCGGGGAGATCATCTACCGACCTGTAGACCGTCGTGACCACTACGTCAAGCGGTGTATCGGGCTGCCTGGGGAATTCATCTCGATCAAGGACAACCAAGTCTATATCGATGGAAAGGCAATCGAGAACCCGAGGAATATGCAGCTGAACTACTTCGTCCAGACCGATGGCACTCCGCTCCCTCAGAGCCTACTGGACGAGCTCGAGATCAACGACCGTGATGTACAGCTCCTCTACTCCTACCAGAGTGGGGATCAGACGGATCTCTCGGGCTTCATCCGCCAGATGCACCTCTCGATGGCTCCGATCGAGGGTCGGGGCTATGGGCTCATCTACCACCTACCCCTAACCGAGGAGATGAAGGGACGACTACAGAGTGAGCCCTACATCCGAGCCATGGATGTAGAGATCACCCCCCGGGAGAGCACGGGAGAGGTCTACCCCCTCGGACTCAAGACGGGCTGGACACGTGATAACTATGGCCCTCTCTTCATCCCCCGTCGAGGGATGAAAATCTACCTCACCCCTACGACCGTGGCAGCCTATAGCCGCTGTATCCGGAACTATGAGGGTCATAGCCTAGAGCAGAGGCCAGATGGTACCTATCTCGTGGATGGGAAGCCACAGACGACCTACACCTTCGGAATGGACTACTACTTCATGCTCGGGGATAATAGGCATATGTCGGCCGATAGCCGTTATTGGGGCTTCGTACCCGAGGACCATATCGTCGGTAAGCCAGCCTTCCTCTGGCTATCGATCAACAACGAACGCCCACTGCTGAGCGGAGGTATCCGCTGGGGCAGGATGATGAGACTGATCCATGGCAAGTAAGGATAACAAGATCCGTAACTGGCTCCTATACGGAGCTCTACCACTGGGGATCGTCACCCTCGTGGTCGTGCTTCGCCTCTTCGTCCTGATCCCCTTTAGGGCGAATACACACACGATGGAGCCTAAGATACGACAGGGAGCATGGGCTCTAGCCTTGAGGGGAAAGACGCCCCATAGAGGGGACGTCGTCCTACTACAAGTGCAGGAGGTCACTGGAGATAGACGACACCATCAGCTGGTACTAGGTCGGGTCATCGGTCTACCCGGCGACTCCGTCGAGCTCCTCGAGGGCAAGCCCTACATCAATGCACGGCCACTGAAGGACTATCGAGCACAGCGCACCCAGGAGAGCTATGCTCTGCGTGTGCCTCGGCGGGGTGGGACGTACACCCTCTCTCCCCGTAGCCTCGTGGTCTATCGCACCGCCCTAGTGCGGGAGGAGCGTCTAGGGCTAGCTCGTGACCGCCGAGAGCGACTGGGAACAGATACCAGCACCTGGATCGAGAAGCTACGACGGGATCCTCGTCGCACCTTCTACCGAGACTACTACTGGGTACTCATTGATCAGCCAAGCCAGGCTCCCGACTCACGTCATCTAGGGATCATCCCAAGCGAAGCTATCGAGGGTGTCGTCCTCTTCGCCCTCTAAGCCCTAGTACGTGCAGTCCCCTTTCTCACTCCTCCTCTCTACGGCCTACGCTCCACCCGTGAGCTACTTCACCAAGCTCTATCATGTAGGTGAAGGACTCGTGGGGATCGAGGCTGAGGAGAACTATATCAAGCAGACCTACCGCAACCGCTGTCATATCCTCGGGCCCAACGGGCTACAGGCGCTGACGATCCCCGTAGAGCAGTCCCCGAGTCTCAAGACTCCTATCCGTGAGGTGCGTCTCTCGGAGCATGGCTCGTGGCGGCACCTCCATCTACAGGCATTGTGCACGGCATACGGTGCTAGTCCCTTCTACGAGTATTACATAGATGATCTACTGCCAATCTATGAGCGGAGATATAGGTATCTATGGGACTTCAACGAAGCCCTCTTCACACAGCTCCTACGGCTCCTACACCTAGAGGTGTCCTGGCAGGAGACGGAGACCTTCACACCTCTGGGCTCACATCCTGAAGACTGGCGCTATGGCTTACGACCCAAGCATCCCGCACCAGATCCTTCCTTCGTGCCTCGTCCCTATCATCAGGTGTACCGAGACCGCTTCGGCTTCGTCCCCGATCTCAGCATCCTCGACTTACTCTTTGATATGGGCCCGGAGGCTCTACTCATCCTTAGGGACAGCTACGTCTGTCCCACAATCCCCTAAACGAAAGTAAGCGTGTACAAGCAATCCCACTTCCCTACTCCCCCTCAGGCAGAGGCTAGACCCGAGCTACTACGTCACCTAGACACAGAGCGCACCGACCCCTACTACTACATGCGAGATAAGTCCCTCCCCGAGGTACTCTCTTATCTACAGGCAGAGAATGCCTACACCGAGGAGGTCATGCAGGGAACCAAGGAGCTGCAGGAGACGATCTATCAGGAGATCCTCGGGCGTATCAAGGAGGATGACCAGAGCTATCCTACCCTACGCCGAGACTACTATTACTACACTTGCACGGAGAAGGGGAAGCAGTACCCGACGCACTACCGCTACGAGGCTAAGGCCTTCGAGGCCGAATGGGGGGAGCATCCAGAGGCTGTCACGGGCGGAGAGCTCCTCTTCGATGTCAATGCCTTGGCCGAAGGCAAGCCAGCCTTCATCTTTGCAGGCTATGCCATTAGCCCAGACAACCGCCTAGCCGCTTACTTCTCCAACGAGACTGGCTCCTACGCAGAGTTTGAGCTACGCATCCGTGACCTCGTACGGGGCGAAGACCTCGACTTCTGCCTACAGGGAGTCTCTTCTCTTGCGTGGGCAGAGGACAGTGAGACCATCTACTACAGCCTCATAGACGACACCCTGAGGTCCTCTCGCATCTATGTCCAGCACCTATCGGAGCCCGGGGCTGAGCTCCTGTATGAGGAGCTAGACGGACGCTTCTCCTGCAGTGTCAGCGAGACGAAGACACGTGAGTTCATCTTCATCTCTACCTCCAGCAGCACCACCAGCGAGGAGTACTATCTCTGGAGCTCGGGCGAGGATAGAGAGCCCAAGCTCTTCCTACCAAGAGAGGCTGATGTACGCTACTCGATCCTCTCGCACAGAGACCGCTTCTACATCTACTACAAGGATAAGGAGCACCTAAACGGCATGGTCTATACCGCCCCACAGGCCCAGGTCTCTGACCGTCTAAGCTGGACGCTCCTCGTCCCCCACCGAGAGGATGTACGGCTCGATAGCATCGGTGTCTACCAGGACTATATCGCACTAGAAGAGCGACGAGAAGGACTGACCGAGATACGTATCCTCACCAGCCAAGGTCAGGAGCAGGGCAAGATTCACTTCCCCGAACCTGTCTACACGATCAGTCTACGTGGCAATAGCCAGTATGAGGCCACGACGATACGCTATGTCTATTCCTCACTCAATCGCCCCTCCTCCCTCTACGAGTACGACCTCACGACAGGCGAGAGTCGCCTACTGAAGGAGCAAGAGGTCGGCGGAGGCTTCTCCCCCGAGCGCTACATCGTGGAGCGCAGATGGGCTACAGCACCCGATGGAGTACGTGTCCCGATGGCTCTACTCTATCGTCGAGACCTCGTACGGGATGGCTCTGCCCCCGCTCTCCTCTATGGCTATGGGAGCTATGGGATAGCGATGGATGCCCACTTCGGGGTATCTATATTCAGCTTGGTCGATAGGGGCTTTGTCTATGCTCTCGCACAGGTACGTGGGGGGAGTGACCTAGGTGAAGCTTGGTACGAGGAGGGTAAGTTCCTACGGAAGCGCAATACCTTCACCGACTTCATCGCCTGCGCCGAGCACCTCATCCAGGAGGGATATACCTCACCCGAGCGACTTACGGCTATGGGAGGGAGTGCCGGAGGGCTACTCATGGGTGCGGTGGTGAATATGCGCCCTGAGCTCTTCCACGCAGTCATCGCACAAGTCCCCTTCGTAGATGTCGTGACGACGATGCTTGATGAGACCCTTCCCCTCACCACGGGCGAATATGAGGAGTGGGGAAATCCCAATGATCCTGAGTATCTGCAGTACATGCTCAGCTATTCTCCCTATGACAATCTCCACTCAGGGCTCTACCCGCACCTCCTCGTCACCGGTGGGCTCAACGACTCGCAGGTACTCTTCCACGAGCCCACGAAGTATGTCGCCAAGCTACGTACCCTCAAGACCGATGACCACCTCCTACTTCTACACATGGATATGACCTCTGGGCATGGAGGAGCGACAGGACGCTACGATGGGATACGAGATACAGCCCTTGAGTACGCCTTCCTACTGATGACCCTAGAGTAAAGCACTCTAAAGCCTCTTCTACCAGAGCAAGGAGAGAGCTCCCTCCCACATAGCCCCATCAGACTGCCTTCATAGGTCTGATGGGGCTAGTTTGTAGTAATAGCATCATCTGAAAAATCAGTACCTTTACCCCACAAACAACGTAGGGAGGTATCCCCTCCCCACCCATTATTCATCCTAATCACTCCATAGCATGTACACCAAGCTTCGCTACTATCTAGGTCTACTTGCTCTAGCTGTCCTCACCCTCACTAGCTGTAGTAAGAGTCGGGTCTACGAGCAAGTCATCCCCGCGGAGGCCGACTTCGTCCTCTCGGTATCTATAGACCAGCTCGTCAAGAAGTCGGAGATCCTATCCAAGGAAAACAAAGAGCTCCGCGATCAGCTGTTCCCCAACTCTAGTGCTCCCGTAGCTAAGATCCTAAGACCTCTCCTCGAGGATCCCTCAAAGGTAGGCATTGACTTCAAGAGCCCCGTCTATCTCTTCACCACACCTGACCTCCAGGGAGCCTTCCTAGCTCGTGTATCTGACGAGGGAAAGCTCAAGAAGTTCCTCTCCGACCTAACCCAAATCAAGAATCCTCAGGCTACCATAGAGCAGAAGGATGGTATCTCGATCCTAAACGGTACGGACAATAATGCCATCGCCTTCACCAAGGATGCACTCCTCGTCCTCATCCCGACCACTGAGACCAAGAAGGATATGCGTGTGGAAGCTATCCAGCTACTCAAGCTCAAGGAGGGTAAGCGTTACTACGAGACTTCATCCTTCAAGGAACTCAAGTCCAAGGCATCTGACCTATCTCTTATCCTTGACTACAAGAAGCTCTTCTCGCTCTACTCATACTATGCAGGCCAACTCAATCCCAACCAGTTCGCTGCCCAAGGGGTAGATATGAGCAAGATGCAGATAGCCCTACATATCAACTTCGAGAGCGGAGTGACTACCACCGATATCAAGTACATATCCGAGGACAAGGAGACCCTGGAGAAGTTCACCGAGCTCAGCAAGAAGGTCTCCCCCAAGAGGTGTGAGAACAAGTATGGGAAGCTCCTCGCCAAGGACAACCTCTTCTTCATGAATGGCTATATCAGTGGGCCCGAGATCCTCAATTCCTACAAGGACAACCCCGCATTGTCTGAGGCCTTTGAGTCCCTAAGCGGGATGGGTATTGAGCCCTCGTCGATCTTCAGCGCAGTCGATGGAGAGTTCGCCCTATCCATCTCTTCGTTTAACCCTCTTAGGAGTGGTGGTCTCCCGATCACCTTCTATGCCGAAAGCAAGAGCCCTCAGGGTGTCGATGCTATCGCCCAAGCAATCGAGGAAAAGAGTAAACAGTCCAGAGACTCGACGATCGAGGTATGGAGCTATGACGAGCCATATATCGTACAGACTGAGGATGAGCACCAGTACGTCGCACGTAAGGAAGGGGAGGCACCTCTATACTTCGGCTATAAGGACGGCTCTACCTACTTCGCTCTCGGCGAGGGTGCCAAGGCTACGCTCTTCAAGGAACAGAAGCCCAACATCAGCGAAGCCACCTACTCCTCCATCCTCAAGGGACACTCCGCATCGATGGCGCTCGACCTCAACTACCTCTTCACAGGTACTCCTATCGGAGCCTTTGTCTCGGGATTTGCCCCCAAGGAAGTGTCAGATCGCCTCAAGGCCTTCTCCTATCTCTCTGCAACCAACGATGGTGTAACCGGGCACATGGAGCTCAAGCTCAGCACGAAGGAGAACCTACTGAAGCTCCTAACCGATCTGGCTCGTATCATGGCCGTAGAGGGTAAATAACCTCGCCCGACCTAAGAGACACCCCCGCGAACCACCTCTCCATAGGGCTCGCTCGTCCCTTAGTGTAGAGAATATTCCAAGCCCCTCGGCAGCCTCTTCGCCCCAAGGCGATAGGTGCCGAGGGGCTTCTCCATGCCTAGGGTGGCCCCCTCTCCATACTACTTATTCACTCTCAGAGGAGGCGGGGCCGAGTCCACTACATCTGTACATACCCCTCATAGGGGGCGGGGCATACATCTGTCATTTTGCTCAATAGAGAGGTCATTTATCTAGGGAAATTCGTTATCTTTGGTATACAAATTACATAGCATACAACTAATTTCTTTTTCTTGATTTGATATGAATAGCGTACGTACTACGATCTATGCCGCAGGGATAGCTCTTGGCCTCCTTGCCACCTCCCCCCTCGCCTTAGCTCAGCAGGACTACAAGCCTACGAAGGAGAACCTCCAGGCACGTGAGGCCTTCCGTGACAAGGGCTTTGGGATCTTCCTCCACTGGGGACTCTACAGCACCTTCGCTCAGGGCGAGTGGTATATGACCAATGCCAATATCGACCATGCCGAGTATGCCAAGGCTGCCGCAGGCTTCTATCCCTCTCGCTTCGATGCCGCAGCTTGGGTAAGCGCCATCAAGGCCTCGGGAGCAGGCTACCTGACCATTACCTCACGCCACCACGATAGCTTCTCTATGTGGGACACCAAGCAGAGTGACTACAACATCGTCAAGGCTAGCCCCTTCCGTCGAGACATCCTCGCAGAGCTGAGGGATGAGTGTCGCAAGCAGGGCTTGGGCTTTCATATCTATTACTCCATCCTTGACTGGCACCGTGAGGACTACTACCCTATCGGACGTACGGGACGAGGTACAGGGCGCAAGAGCCACGGTAGCTGGGACACTTACGATGCCTTCATGAACGCACAGCTCGCCGAGCTCGTACGAGACTACGGAGCAGAGGCTATCTGGCTAGATGGAGAGTGGGATCAGGACGAGAACCCAGGCTTCGACTGGCGATATGACAAGATGTACGCCAATATCCATAAGATCAACCCAGCCTGCCTCATCGGGAACAACCACCATAGCGCACCACATCAAGGCGAGGACTTCCAGATGTTTGAGCGAGACGTCCCCGGAGCTAACACCGCAGGGCTATCAGGTCAAGACATCAGTAAGCTCCCCCTAGAGACTTGTCAGACGATGAATGGTATGTGGGGCTACAAGATCATCGACCAGAACTACAAGTCCGACACCACCCTCATCCGCCTACTCGTACAGACGGCAGGACGCAATGCTAACCTCCTCCTAAATATCGGCCCAGAACCCTCGGGTGCTCTCCCTGCCCTCGCACTAGACCGCCTAGCCAAGATCGGCTCCTGGATGAAGGTTTATGGCAAGACCGTCAAGGATGGTGTACGTGAGGGACTCCTTCCCCCTCTGGAATGGGGTGTGACCACCCAGCGAGGCAAGACACTCTACCTACACATCCTTGACTGGAAGAGCCGCATGCTCTCCCTACCTCTGACGGATCGAGTACAGCGTGTCGTCTCCTTCGACACCCAGCGTCCCATCCCCTACACCCAGACCAAGGCGGGGCTGACCCTGACCTTCGACAAGGCTCCACACGAGCTCAATGCCATCGACTATATCGTCGAGGTTACACTCAAGTAAGGGAGCACATGGACTATCGTATAGAGAACTGTGCTTCCTCGGCCACCAGTGCCCTCAGGGCACAGCAGGGAGGTGCCTACCGAGTAGAGCTCTGTGCAGCCCTACCCGAGGGAGGCACGACCCCGAGCTATGGCGAGATCTGTACCGCCCGTCGCCTCCTAGACATCAAGCTCAACGTCATCATTCGCCCCCGTGGAGGAGACTTCCTCTACACCCCGATCGAGCAGGAGATCATGCTCCACGACATCGAGCAGGCTAAGCGCATCGGCGTAGATGGAGTGGTCATCGGCTGCCTTACCCCTGAGGGGGAGGTCGATAGACCGCTCATGGCTCGACTCATCGAGGCCGCTGGTGGGATGAGCGTGACCTTCCATAGAGCGATCGATATGTGTCGGGATAGGGAGGCTGCACTAGAGACGATCATAGAGCTGGGATGCTCGCATGTACTGACCTCAGGCGGACACAATACTGCCCTAGAGGGAGCCGATGAGCTCGCTCGTATGGTCCGGCAGGCTGCAGGCCGTATCATCATCATGCCAGGTAGTGGTGTGAACCCAACCAACATAGCTCAGCTAGCTGAGCGTACGGGAGCTAGTGAGTTCCACTTCTCTGCTCGTCGCCCTACCCCTAGTGGTATGCACTACCGACACGCAGGGGTCTCCATGGGCGGGACGGTCACCATAGACGAGTACAGCCTCCTAGAGACCGACCCCGAGCTGATACGCTCTGCCCTCTCTGCACTCAAGCAACTACACTCATAGCAACATAAAGTACCTTCATACAGACAATATGCGCACACGGATGATATTTACCCTCGCCCTTGCCCTCCTACCGACCTTAGGGCAGGCGAAGGTGGTAAAGAAGCCCAGTCGGCAGACCACACAGGTCCAAAGTGACCTAGCGAAGCGAAGGGCAGCCTTCAAGGAAGGCAAGGTCTTCGACATCTTCCAGAGCAAAATGACTCCAGAGGAGCGTGATGCCCTCACCTTCCTCTACGCCTACATGCCGAGCAACGACCTCATCAACCGCTCGGGGCAGTTCTTCCTCGACCACGTACGTAGCTCCCTCAGAGCTCGGCAGGAGCTACCCTGGGGTAAGAGTGTACCCCAGCGTGAGTGGCTACACTTCGTGCTCCCGCCACGAGTCAATAACGAAGCACTCGACTCTGCTCGCCTCGCCCTCTACGACGAGCTGAAGGATCGGGTGAAGGGGCTATCTCTGAAAGAGGCTGTACTGGAGGTCAACCACTGGTGTCACGAGCACGTAGTCTATACCCCAAGTGACTCCCGCACCTCCTCACCCCTAGCGACCATCCGTACTGCCTACGGGCGTTGTGGAGAGGAGTCCACGCTCCTCGTCGCAGCCCTACGTACCGTGGGCATCCCAGCCCGCCAGGTCTATACCCCACGCTGGGCACATACAGACGACAACCATGCCTGGGTAGAGGCTTGGGTAGATGGACAGTGGTACTTCCTCGGGGCATGTGAGCCCGAGCCTGTGCTGAACCTTGCTTGGTTCAACGCACCCGTCTCTCGTGCCATGCTCGTACATACTAAGGCCTTCGGACGCTATGATGGCCCCGAGGCTGTCATCAGTCGTACCCCGACCTATACGGAGATCAATGTCATAGATAACTATGCCCACACGGGCAAGATCATCGTAGAGGTCGTAGACGCTAAGGGACAAATACTGCCCCACACCTCGGTCGACTTCAAGGTGTACAACTACGGAGAATTCCATACCGTAGCTCGCCAGCAGACAGATGCCAAGGGACGTACGACCTTCATAGCCGGTAGAGGGGATATGATCCTGTACGCTAGTCGGGCTGTGGGCAATAGCTTCCGCTACGGACTGCAGCAGGTGACCTTTGGCAAAGATAGCCTTGTGCGCCTCACCCTTAACCATAGCCCCGAGGAGAAGCTGGACCTAGACTTCACCATCACCCCTCCTAGAGAAGATGCTCGCTATCCCGAGGTTACCAAGGAGCAGCGTGCCGAGAACGATCGCCGCATGGCTGAGGAGGACTCCATACGAGTGCGCTATGTATCGACCTTCCTCACGAAGCAGCTCGATGGCCTCGATGCACGAGGCAACTGGCAGACGATACGCACCTTCGTAGACACAGCTAAGGATAAGGAGCAGGCTCTGGCTCTCCTACGTGTCATCTCCGCCAAGGATCTAAGGGACGTAGAGCTAGAGGTACTGAGGGACCACCTCACGAATACCAAGCCCCTCGAAGCCTTCGCCTCCGATGCTGCGCTCGTGATGAACTACATCTACAACCCTAGAGTATCTACCGAGCCCCTGACCAGCTACAAGAGCCTGTTCCTCTCTGCCGTACCTCAGGAGCTACAGAAGGCCTTCCGCAGTAGCCCCGAGGCGCTACGTCAGTGGTGCATCCGCTCCATCACTATAGATGAGGCAAACAACCCGCTCTCCTATCCCATCGAGCCACTCGGCGTATGGCGCACGAGACGAGCTGACCGCCACTCTCTGGGCATCTTCTTCGTATCACTCGCCCGCACAATGGGCTGGCCTGCCCGCATCGATGGAGTCACGGGTAAGGTACAGTACTACGAGGGTAAGGCTTGGCACGATGTGACCTTCGAGGCTAGCGCACACAAGGCTACTGCCCAGCAGGGGACACTTCGCCTAAGCTACAAAGACAATGGTATCATCGACAATCCGAAGTACTACTATCAGTTCACCCTATCTAAGTTCGGTAAGGACGGCTCACTCGACCTACTGAGCTATGACGAAGGAGACAATGGTCTAGAGCAAGGCACTTCGTGGGCAAAGACCTTCAAGGATGGCGCCCCCATGGATGCAGGGCACTACCTCCTCGTCTCTGGCTCCAGACTCGCTAGTGGTAGCGTACTCGTCAATGTCAAGACCCTATCGATCTCTGCGGGCAAGACCACAGACGAAGCTCTCGTGATGCGTAGAGACACCACCGCTGTAGCTGTCCTCGGGAGCTTCAACTCGGAGAACCTCTACGGCTACCTCGGAGAGGCCGAGTCCCTGACTAAGACCTCCGATGTCACGGCAGCACAGCCTCAGGAACGTTCGCTCCTCTCTACCACAGGCCGTGGCTACTACATCCTAGGTATCCTAGGAGCTGGCGAAGAGCCTACAAATCATGCCCTCAAGGACATCATCGCCGAGCGTGAAGTCTTCGAGCACTGGGGGCGTAGTCTTGTGCTCCTCTTCAAGGACGAGACCAGTCGCTCACGCTACCGCAGTGAGGACTTCCAGGGTCTACCGAAGGGTACTGTCTTCGGTATCGATGCCACGGGCAAGATACTAGATGAGCTACGTACCTCGATGAAGCTACGCAGTGGCGATCTCCCTGTCTTTGTCATCGCAGATACCTTCAATCGTGTCGTCTTCGTCTCACAGGGCTACACGATCGGTCTCGGTCGTCAGCTACGCAGTGTGATCACCGCCCTCGAGCAGGAGCAGTGCACCGAGCCCACACGTACTTGTGCTCAGCCCTAAGCCGTCGTAAGGGTTCAGAGGTACACTCTCTGCCCAGCTATTAGATAGCAACCTATAAACGATCCCGCCCCCAGTATTCTCTCCGTGAGAATGCTGGGGGCGGGGTCGTTTGTGGGGTATCTGAGCTCTGGAGGGGCTAGAGGTAGAGCTCCTCTGGATAGCCCACGGCCTCTAGGTAGAGTGCGTGAGCGGGGGCAGAGGCTCCTGCTAGAGCTCGATCCTTGGCAGCGATGATCGCAGCAAAGTCCTCCACAGAGAGACGAGACTTGCCGACAGCGAAGAGTGTCCCTACGATGGCACGCACCATATTACGCAGGAAGCGGTCTGCCGTGATGGTGAAGATCCACGTCCCCTCTTCTGCTCCTCTCTGCCAATAGGCCTCTAGGACACGGCAGTTGTTCGTCTTGACATCGGTATGGAGCTTACTGAAGCTGGTAAAGTCCTCGTAGTCCATCAGCCTTTGTGCAGCCTCATTCATCCGCTCGAAGTCCATAGGGAAGTACAAGCGGAGCATACGCCCCTCCGCAAAGGGGTTCTTCCTCAGCGTCACATAGTATCGGTAGGTGCGGTAGGTAGCACTGAACCGAGCATGAGCCTCCTCACATACGGCCTGTACTCCATGTAGTGCGATGTCCTTGGGCAGGAAGCGGTCGGCACGGAAGACAAGCTCTCGCACCTCCTCCAGCCCCAAAGGCAGATCCACATGGGCGACCATTCCCCGAGCATGCACCCCTGCATCTGTCCTCCCTGCCCCTACGATAGGGATCGGTGTAGGCGAGCGAAGGATCGTGCCTAGGGCTTGCTCGATCGTCTCCTGTACAGTCACGGCACTGGGCTGTGTCTGCCAGCCACTATAGGCCGTACCATCGTAGCTAAGGGTGATGAAGTAGCGCATATCGGGAGGGCGAGGTGGAGGCTAGGCCTTGGACTTACGTCCTCGGGTCGTCGTACCCCTGCGTGCCGAACTCTTGCGAGCAGGCTTGGCGGGAGCTTCGGAGACGATCTTCATGCAGTCCTCATAGGAGAGGCTTTGGGGATCGGCATCCTTGGGGAGCTTGTAGTTCTCCCCCTTGTACTTCATGTAGGGGCCGAAGCGTCCATCACGTATCTGGAGCTCAGCGTCCTCAGCGAAGGTCTTGAGGAGACTCTTCTCCTCGCTGGCATGCTTTTCCTGAATGAGCTGGATGGCCTGCTCCTGGGTGCAGGAGAGGGGATCCATATCCTTGGGCAGGCTATAGTACTTGGCCTTGTGACGCACATAGGGGCCAAAGCGTCCGTTTGCCACGGTGAGAGGCTCACCCTCGTACTCTCCGATTACCTTGGGTAAGTCGAAGAGGGATAGAGCTTCCTCTAGTGTAATGGTCTCGAGCGACTGCCCAGACTGTAGGGAGGCGAAGCGTGGCTTCTGCTCATCCTCTGCCGTGCCTAGCTGTGCCATGGGGCCGTAGCGACCGATGCTCACCGATACCTGAAGGCCGGTACCCGGCTGCTCACCTAAGATGCGCTGTCCGACACGATGCTCACTACGCTCTGTGCTCACTCGCTCTACGGTGGGATGGAAGTCTTCGTAGAAGGAACCAATAGTCCCCGTCCAGGCATTCCCCCCTTCGGCTATGGTGTCAAACTCCGACTCTACGCTTGCCGTGAAGTTGTAGTCCACGATGCTGGGGAACTGCGCTACTAGGAAGTCATTGACGACGATCCCCACATCCGTAGGGACGAGCTTGCCCTTGTCGGCGCCATAGAGTTCCTTACGTACCTGACGCTTGATCGCACCGCCGTCACTGCTGAGGACGACGTAGTTGCGCTCCTGCCCCTCGCGGTCAGCACGCTCTACATAGCCACGGTTCTGGATGGTCTGGATCGTAGGGGCATAGGTGGAGGGGCGACCGATACCGAGCTCCTCCATCTTGCTGACCATCGAGGCCTCGGTGTAGCGTGGGGGACGCTGGGTAAATCGTTCCTCTGCGAGGAGCTTCGTGAGGGTAAGGCTTTCTCCTTCCTTCATCGCAGGGAGGAGCTTCGTTGTCTCGGGCGTCCCATCCTCTGCACCTGACTCCATATATACATCTAGGAAGCCACGGAAGGTGATCACCTCCCCTTGTGCCGTGAAGGCATACTCCGAGCCCTCGACGGGTAGGGTCACTACCGTGCGTTCTAGCTGGGCATCAGCCATCTGCGAGGCCAGGGTACGCTTGCGGATCAGATCATAGAGACGCTGCTCCTGTGGGGTTCCATCGACTTGCTCTCTATCTATGTAGGTAGGGCGAATAGCTTCGTGAGCCTCCTGTGCTCCCTTGCTCTTGGTCTGGTACTTGCGTGGCTGGTGGTACTCCTTACCTGGGTGCCGAGCGATCTGCTGAGCGATAGCCTGGAGGGCTTGGTTGGAGAGGTTCACCGAGTCGGTACGCATGTAGGTGATGTGTCCAGACTCATAGAGAGACTGCGCTAGGCGCATCGTCTGGGAGACTGAGTAGCCAAGCTTATGTGCTGCCTCCTGCTGTAGCGTAGAGGTCGTGAAGGGTGCTGCTGGGGATCGGCGTGCAGGGCGACGTGTGATAGATCCGATCGCAAAGGGTAGAGTCAGGCAGGACTGCATCAGGGCACGTGCCTCCTGCTCATCTGCGAAGCGGTGATTGAGTTCCGTACGTAGGCTCTCTCCCGAGGTGAGGGCAAAGTCCGCTTGTAGCCTAAAGGCCGACTGCGGGACGAAGGCATTGATCTCACGCTCTCGGTCTACAATCAGGCGGACGGCCACCGACTGCACACGTCCAGCGGAGAGTGAGGGGCGAATACGCTTCCATAGTACGGGCGATAGCTCGAAGCCCACGATACGGTCTAGTACACGGCGAGCCTGCTGAGCATCTACGAGGTTCATATCTATGTCTCTCGGATGCTGCAGAGCCTCTAGGAATGCCTCGGCTGTGATCTCGTGGAAGACGATACGTCGAATCTTCTCCGAGGGTAGCTCCAGAGCCTCCTTGAGGTGCCAAGCGATAGCTTCCCCCTCACGGTCTTCATCGGAGGCTAGGTAGACAAGGTCTGCCTTCTTGGCCTGTGCCTTGAGTTCCTTGACGAGCGTCTTCTTATCATCGGTGATGACATACTCGGGACGGAAGTTGTCCGCTACGTCTATGCTGAAGGAGTGCTGTCTCAGGTCACGTACGTGGCCTGCACTCGCCATCACTCGATAGTCTGTAAGCTTATGTTTCTTGAGGAAGCCTTGGATGAGCTCCGCCTTCTTGGGTGACTCTACTATTACTAAGTTCATTTATCTATGGATGCCCTGCGTTGCTTAGATGTGTGAGGGAGGTAGTGTAATGGCTTACCCTACCTGTTTGCCTGCAAAGGTAGCAAAAAGCATATATCTCTCAGAGGTAAGCCTCACGAGTTCACCTCCTTTCTCTATGAGAAAGATCTTCCGCCCTACCCTCCATTCTTACCCAACGAGTCCTAACGAGAGGGCGAAAAAGTCCCCCTATTATATTATGGAGTATGACGTACTCCCCAGGCCCATTACCTACGGGATATTATCCCCTAGGAGAGGCGTCGGTATGTGCGCTCTAATCACCTTACATAGGTGACAGGGACGAACATTATATGTTCGCCATCCTCGTCTCGGTATGTTCGCACCAGTCACCTTACATAGGTGATTGAGGCGAACATTATATGTACTATCCTTCCCTTCTCGGTATGTTCGCTTCATCCCTCTCGGAATGCCTGATATAAAGGGAGTTCATCGCTTCATAAACAGCCTGCACTGGGGGATAGGGTGAGCTGTGACTACGGGCGGAAGGAGAGGTGATGTAGAGTATGAGGAAGTAGCTGTGGGATGCATGCCACACATAGAGCGAGAGAAGGACGGACGATGAGCACATTGCACGTTTCAGGCAAATGTGCGCAGTTTTTCGTAGCTTTGTAGTATCAAGTGCACCCTAGGAGCTACCCAGCAGACTGGGGTATCATACAATATAATTATAGACAAGTAGAGTCCATCTCCATATATAGAATAGACTTAGACGCATGGCGACTATCCTGAAGACAAAAGATCTGATGATCGAAGTAGCACGGCAGCTCTTTGCTCGTTTTGGTTTTACCAATACGACGATGAACGATATTGCCGATGCCTCCAAGAAGGGTCGCCGTACGCTCTACACCTACTTCAAGAACAAGGATGAGATCTACCACGCTGTGATCGAGCGAGAGCTCCATGGCCTATGGCATGACCTTGAGCTAGTCAAGCGTCTACCGATCAGTGCCGAGGAGAAGCTCATGACGATGATGCTTACCCACCTAGACAAGATCAAGGACCTAGTACTTCGCAATGGTTCCCTACGAGCAGAGTTCTTCAAGGACATCTGGCTCGTAGAGCAGGTACGCATGGACTTCGACCGCAAGGAGATCCAGCAGATCGAGGAGCTCCTACGCGAGGGAAAGCTGACCGGACACTTCGCTGTCGAGAATACACGTCTGACGGCCTACCTCCTACAGAATATCGTCAAGGGGATGGAGGTGCCCTTCATCAGCGGAGCCTACCGCTCCCAGGGCACGGTGGAGGAGATCCGGCAGGTCGTCCGCCACTTCCTCCTACATGGACTCATGCAGCCCAGTAGGCAGGAGCACGAATAAGCTTAGCAACCCATATAAATAAAGACCAAGAATATGAACTTACTATCTGGCAAGGTAGCCATCATCACAGGCTCAGGCCGTGGGATCGGGCGAGCTATCGCACTGAAGTATGCACAGGAGGGCGCAGACGTCGTCATCACAGACCTCAAGATCGATGAGAGTGTCGAGGCCTTCGTCCGTGAGCTCGAGGCTCTCGGTGTCCGTGCCAAGGCCTATGCCTCCAATGCCGCTGACTTCGAGGCTGCTCACCAGCTCGTCGAGCAGGTCGTCAAGGACTTCGGTCGCATAGACATCCTGGTCAATAACGCTGGGATCACACGTGATGGGCTCATGATGCGTATGACCGAAGACCAGTGGGATCTCGTGATCAATGTCAATCTGAAGTCCGCCTTCAACCTCATCCATGCCGTTACCCCCGTGATGCTCAAGCAGCGCAGTGGGAGCATCATCAACATGGCCTCCGTCGTCGGTGTATCGGGCAACGCAGGACAGACGAACTACTCCGCCTCCAAGGCAGGGATGATCGGTCTAGCGAAGAGTATCGCCAAGGAGCTCGGCTCTCGTGGTGTACGTGCCAACGCGATCGCCCCAGGCTTCATCATTACCGATATGACCCACGCCCTCAGCGAGGAGGTACGTAAGCAGTGGGAGGCTCAGATCCCCCTTCGTCGTGGCGGTACGCCCGAGGACGTAGCCAACGTCGCTACCTTCCTCGCTAGTGACCTCTCTTCCTACGTCACGGGGCAGACGATCCACGTCTGCGGAGGGATGAATATGTAGCCATCCACCGAGCCCCCACAGGGTAGTCCCCACCC
>NZ_CAJPPN010000005.1 GCF_905372525.1 uncultured Porphyromonas sp. | reverse complement strand
CTTGTGTACACGCGTGTATACTGTTGTGTACACGTGGGTATACAGTTGTGTACACGCGTGTATACTGTTGTGTACACGTGGGTATACAGTTGTGTACACACGTGTATACTCATCCCTCCTAGGTAGGAGGTATTCGCTTGGTATATCTAGCCTAGGACATAGATACTTCTATCTTCGGCGTATACTCCCCCACGACCTTGCCCTCGCACTATAGTGATTTCATGCGTCATCCCTGAGGGTATACTCGGGACATTTGGCTAATTAGAAATATTATACTACCTTTGCAGTGCAAAAGAGATAGCGCGGAGTGGAGCAGTGGTAGCTCGTTGGGCTCATAACCCAAAGGTCGTAGGTTCGAATCCTGCCTCCGCAACTAGAAAAAGAGTTGTGTAACTACCGTATCAATGAGTCTCCACCGAGCTACAGGTGGAGGCTCATTTTCGGTTATTCCATATACGATTTACTTATGCCACAGACTAAGCCCGGGGCGCTCATTGATATTGACCCAGAGCGACTATTGGACTTCTTACTTCGCTTCGCTACGACACAGACCAGCGTCGGGGTACAGACCTCTCGTATCGTAGTCAATACGACACGTGTCGCACATGCCTATGGCTATGAGCTGACGATCATGATGTTTCAGCGCAACATCACGATGACCCTCATGCCTGCGACCTCGGACAATACCGAGGCTTCGCATATCAGCCGTGCCCAGCACCCCGTGACGGGGATGATCCGACACCGACACCTCCCCCTCAACTTCTTCCTCAATGCCGAGCTCAGTCGCCTCTCGTGGTACACCTATGACCATCACCCTTCACTCGAGGAACTAGAGGATCGCTTCGAGGCTATCGTGACCTCCCCGCCCGTCAACCGCTGGCTCATCCTCTTCCTCATTAGTCTGGCGAATATGGCCTTCTGCTTCCTCTTCGGGGGGGATCTCGGCTCGGGTCTCTGCGTATTTGCCGGTACGCTCTGTGGCTTCTTCGTCCGGCAGGAGCTCAATGCCCGACACGTCTATCCCTACCTCGTGATCTGCGTCTCGGCCTTCGTCGCCTCCTTTGTCGTGGGGCTAGGGGCGAAGCTCGGGCTAGAGGCCAACCCCGAGATAGCCCTAGGGACGAGCGTACTATATCTGATCCCCGGGGTACCCTTCATCAACGGGATGATGGACCTCCTCGATGGCTTCATGCTCAACGGGATCTCCCGCCTGATGACGGCCGTGATGATCGTCATCAGCATCACCGTAGGGCTGAGCTGTACGCTGATGATGCTCAACCTCTCACTCCTCTAGCCTCTCGACTCCTATCCTAACCCACCCCAGAGCATGGACTTACTCCTCATCCTAGAGAAGGGCTTATTCGCCGCCCTCGCCGCCCTCGGCTTTGCCGCCGTGGGCAATCCCTCACGGGCAGCCTTTCGCTACGTCCCCATCCTTGCCTTCTTTGGCAATATTGTCCGCTTCTCCCTCATGGAGTATGCGGAGGTGAACATCGCCGTATCGACCTTCTTCGCAGCCGTCTTTGTGGGCTTCCTGGCGGTCGTCTTCGCTTATCACGCTCGCTACCCGATCGAGGTCTTCGCCTTCCCGGCACTACTACCTATGATCCCGGGGCGCTTTGCCTACCGCTCCCTGCTGGGGATGATCCGCTTCATGGAGAGCACCCAAGAGGTGGCTCAGGAGCAGTACTTGCCGGGGATCACCAGCAATGCGATCATCGCTCTACTGACGATGTTCGCCCTAGGGGTAGGTGTAGCTATCCCACTCTTCATCTGTTATAAGGCCTCCTTCCGTATGACCCGAGGTGAGGCCAAGTAATCACAACAACACCAATAGTCTATGGATAGACTCCTCTTCACTCCCGTCACCCCCGAAGCTCGGGAGATAGTGACTTCCTTCACGCTACACAGCTACGGACAGATCTGCGACCTCGCCTTCGCCAACCTCTACGGCTGGGCCGTCAAGTACGAGACGTGCTACTGTGTGGAGGGAGATAGCCTCTTCATCCGCTTCTCCTCTCCCCTACGTCCTCATCCGGCCTATCTAGTGCCCATCACTCGTGGGGAGGGCTGTGTGGGGCAAGCTATCGGACGCCTAGGCATAGAGGCCGAGGCTGGGGGATACCCTCTCGTCCTCATGGGGGTGACACCGACCTGCCGGGAGCGTCTGCAGGCACACTGCCCCGATGCCTTCACCTTCCTAGAGAGCGAGGGTAATGCCGACTACATCTACCTCAGGGAGCGCCTAGTCAGCCTATCGGGCAAGGCACTACAGGCGAAGCGTAACCACATCAACAAGTTCGAGAAGACCTACTCCGACTATACCTACGAGCCCCTCACCCCTGCCAATGCCCTAGAGTGTATGGCGCTGGAGCAGTCTTGGCTGGAGCACCACGAGAGTGAGGAGGGTGGCGAGGATATGGAGCAGGAGGTCATCCTCAGGCTACTCACCCACCTAGAGCAACTTCAGCTCTCGGGGGGGATCCTACGTGTGGGGGGCGAGATCGTAGCCTTCACGATCGGCTCCCCGATCAACGAGACGACCTTCGGTGTTCATATCGAGAAGGCCAATAGAGACTATGACGGAGCCTTCACGATGATCAACAAGCTCTTCGCCTCCACCATCCCCGAGCAGTATATCTACGTCAATAGAGAGGAGGACCTCGGGATAGAGGGGCTCCGCCGAGCTAAGCTCTCCTACAAGCCTGAGCTCATCCTACCTAAGATAGCCGCTGTACGTCGCCACGAATGCAAGGGATACTGACACCACATGAGGAGCTAGAGGGTGAGGTACGGGCGCTCTGGCAGCTGTGCTTCGGGGACGATGATCTCTTCCTCGACAGCTACTTTGCCGATGCTTACCAGAGGGAGAGCACCCTCCTCTATCAGGAGGAGGGACGGATAGTCGCTCACCTACAGTACCCCCAGCTCTCCCTCATAGAGACCACCGAGACCATGCAGGCTGGCTATATCCTAGCTGCTTGTACCCACCCCGACTACAGAGGGCGAGGGTATATGAGGGGGTTGCTTACCGAGGCTCTGCGTAGAGAGCAGGAGCGAGGAGATGTGCTCTCGGTAATCATTCCTGCCGAGGGCTGGCTATGGGATTACTATCAGCGCATAGGGGGCTATGCCTCACTCCCTAATGCTCGGCAGACAGAGGACGAGTGTGATGTACTCGACGAAGTAGACCCCGACTACACTGCCGCCACCCTACTCGACTACCTCTGTGGCATCGAGGAGCGAATCGCCGAGCCCCATCTGACCCATTCACGGGGGATGTGGGAGGTGATCCTAAGGGACTATGAGGTCCACTTAGATCGCCTCGTTCAGGAGCATCGTGATCAGGCAGGTAGGGTTGCAGGAGCAATATTCGTCGTCTGGGTAGGAGAGGGATATTCCGCAGAAGCAATCTTCGGCACACGTGAGGTACGTGAAGCACTACTAAGAAAGCTAGGGCAAGCTCTCCCCCCTAATTCATTCACCTACAATCTGCGCCCCAGTGCAAGAGGCCGATCATTCAGCAAGGGGATGATACGTATCCTAGATATGCCGGCCTTCCTGCAGTACTGCTTGAGGCGTGATCCTGAGCTGGCATTTGACTTTGACTATGAGGATGAAGTCCTACCCAGGCAGAATGGTCACTATCACTGTGTAGGAGATGGTAAGCTCATCGTCTCAGAAGTGAAGGAGGGGGCAAGTACCCCCGTTCGCTCTACAGCCGAAGTACTGGAGTTCCTTGGACTGACTTCATCCCATAGAATGGGTATAGCACTACCTCTTTTCTTCGACCGCTGAGGGAGCACTAAGGAGTGAACCTAATGAGGAAAAGGGAGCGGGCTCCTACTCGTACATGTGGTACGAGTAGGAGCCCGCTTCCTTTATCATCCGATGGGGACGATACGATGGGCTCAGGGATGAGTCTCAGCGTATGGAGTGCCTCCTAGAGCGACTGGACAAAGGCCACGACCTCCTCGGCGTGTGCCTTGGCTTCCTGCGCTACATTGGGATTTACTAGCGCAAGCTGTCCATAGAGGGGGAAGGCTCTAAGGTACTCCAGCCCACAGTAGAGTGCAGAGGCCTCAATGGGGGCACGGAGTGCTCGGCCAAGCTCTCCAGCGTAGGTATCAGCCCCTGAGGCTGCGGTGAAGGAGTGGATGAACTTCTTGCCATGGAGCTTATCTCCACCCGTCCCGTGGGCAAAGCCATGCTGTAGGACCACCTCCATCCAGCGCTTGAGTGCTGCAGGGACCCCAAACCAGAAGATAGGGTGCTGGAAGATAATGACGTCTGCCTCTAGGAGTGCCTGCTGCTCGGCGACGACATCGATCTTGCCGAGGTCGGGATAGAGTGCATCTAGGTTACGGACTTCGAAGCTGGGGGTCGCCTGGAAGACCTCGAGGATGGCATTACCAGCCTTGCTGGTCTCAGGGTATGCGTGAGAGTAGATTACGAGTACTTTCATCTTGATTGTTATTTACGTTCACAGATAATAAAAAGGATGGGAGGAGAATTGTTCATCGCCCCGGAATATTCTTAGCCCAAGGGGTGGCAGACGGGGATACGAAGGATAGCCAAGCAGTGGAAACAGAGGGAGCCCCTACCCGTACGTGATACGGGTAGGGGCTCCTTTCGTTCTCTTCCTCATAGGCTAGCTGTCCAGAGGAGAGCCCCTAAGGGAGGAGGAGGCCTCTCTACAGAGAGTGAACAAAGGCCACAAGCTTCTCAGCATGAGCCTTGGCCTCCTGCGCTACATTGGGGTTCGTAGGCGGATATTGTCCATAGAGTGGGAAGGCTCGGAGATACTCCATACCACAGTAGTTGGCAGTAGCCCGGATAGGGGTGCAGATGGCTCTCTCTAATTCTCCTACATAGTCCCCAGCCTCAGAGCCCACCGTGAAGGAGTGGATGACCTTCTTCCCCCGTAGCTTATCTCCACCCTCCCCATAGGCAAAGCCGAACTGGAGGACCTCGTCCATCCAGCGCTTGAGCCCCGAGGTACCGCTATACCAAAAGACGGGGTGCTGGAAGATAATGACGTCTGCCTCTATGAGGGCCCTTTGCTCGGCTACGACGTCGATCTGATTGAGGTCAGGATAGAGGGTCTCTATATTGCGGATCTCGAAGCCCGGAGTGGCGTGGAGGACTTCGAGAATAGCCCGACCAGAGACACTCTTCTCTGGGTAGGTGTGGGAGTAGATAACAAGTGCTTTCATCTTACAAATAGTTAGTGCACGCCCATACGAAGGAGGCAAGAGTGGGAGGCTAGCCTAGCTACTCGGAGGACTCTTGGTCTAGGGCGAAAAGGGAGAGGTTCACAGAGCCGTAGACCCTACGCTCGGCGAAATGAGGGAGTGCAGAGAAGTCGTACTGCTGAGGATGCTCCACGACGAGTACTCCACTCTCACGTAGCAAGCCCGCAGAGAGGATGAGCTCTGGGAGCTGGGCGATCTCACGAAGGCGATAGGGTGGATCAGCAAAGATGAAGTCGTAGATGGGCTGGTGCTTCCCCCCACGGAGGAAGCGGAAGACGTCGGCCTGCAAGACCTGTAGGTGAGCCTCCTCCCCTAGCTCACGAGCCACGGAGCGGATGAAGGAAGCATGCTCCCTTCGCTGCTCTAGGGCGACCACCCGCGAAGCTCCACGGGAGAGGAGTTCCACAGCGATACTCCCCGTGCCACTGAAGAGGTCAAGCGCCGTAGCACCCTCGAGGTCTATGTAGTGCTGGAGGACGTTGAAGAGGTTCTCCTTGGCAAAGTCTGTCGTCGGGCGGGCATTGAAGCTCTTGGGGACGTCGAAGCGTCGACGCTTATACTTACCACCTATGATACGCATATTACCTCAGAGCTAGGACACGATAGGGCTCTACCCCTACGGTCGTCACGTACCGGGCGAGGATGTCACGTAGCCGCTGAGCGCTGGCACGCAGGATCGCCACCGTGGCCTCCGTCCCCTCCTCGGAGTGTACGATGTGTATCCGATCACCGGCACTAGAGAGGCCGAAGTGACGCCAGAGCGTAGAGGCATAGAACATTACCTCGCCAGCTACCTGCTCTGCATCCAGCAGCCGCACGATCGGGTAGCTATTGAAGGCTACCAACTCTCCGCCCAGCAGGAGGAGACAGTCTACCCCCTCCTCTCGGAGTACGAGGACGAGCTCATGCCCCCGAGCCTTCTGCGAGTCAGCTCTACGCTGTACGAGCAGAGGGATGAAGTAGGGCAAGGGCTCCAGAGTCGAGTGTCGGCGTCGAAGGAAGGAGTAGGCACGCTGATCCCATGACAGTACTAGGCTCTTCCCCTCCTCTAGGAGTCCGACACTCAGGGCTACCCGTGGGGTATCCAGTCCAGCTAGACGCTCGGTAGCATGATCTCGCCCAGGACTCAGCCACAGTCCCTCCTGCCCTGAGGTGAGGAGCTCCTCGGGAACGAGGACAGCTTCATGGGGCTCGTAGTAGAGGGTGGTCGTAGCATAGGGAAAGGCGAGCCACTCATTCTGATAGTACAGCTCCTCGATCTGCTGTCCGATAGGAGTACCGACAGAGGCATAGGGGAGGAAGGAGGTGAAGCTCGCCTCCTGCTCGGCACAGACGGTGATAGAAAAAGCAAGTCCACCCGAGGTTGGTCGGATGGACAAGCTATGTGCGGGTGCCTCTTCTATGGTGAGGGAGAGGTGTCCGGTGTGGTCGATCATTATTCCCAGTTCCCGTTGGTCTTCACCTCCGTGAGCGAGCCGACACGTAGCCCAGCGAAGGCATTCGTCTTGGCATTAGCAGCATCTTCCTTTTCACGGATGCGACGCTCATTGCCCAGAGGCAGGAGGTAGCTACGGTAGGAGGCAGAGGCCTGGAAGACGGGGACGTTGATCTTCGTATCTCCTACTTCCTGCTCGATCGTGCTAGCTACGACGTGGATCGAGGAGTCAGGGTTATTGGGGATGATGAAGAGCTTAGAGAGGTCCGTACCATCCTTTAGCAGGGAGTCCTTAGCGGATACCCATACGGTGTCACGACGGATGAGCCCCTGACGAGCAGCATCCTCCTCGGAGAGACCCTTGTCGCGCATGTCGCTCGTATAGTCGCCCTCTGCACGGATGTAGAAGATGCGGCCGTTGTTGAGGAAGTTGATCAGCTCTTCCTTATTGGCGTACTTATCGTAGACGCTCTTGTAGGCATCTTCGTAGGTAGCGATCTTCTTGAGTTGTTTTTGCAGGACTAGTTCGATCTCCGTTTGCTTCTTGTCGAAGCTCACGGGAGCTAGGACGCTCTGCACGGTGACATACGCTAGGGCGACCACAGCTAGTGCTACCACTAGTAGAATAACTTTCTTCATTGCTATTGTATGTAGTATTTTAATTAGTCTTCACATTATCTAGCTAGGCTACCGATAGAGCATATATGCTATGATTGCACTAACTTCACACCAACAAAGATAGAAATTATTATTACATGCCGTACACAGCGCTCGCCGATCAGCTACTACACGACAGTACTGAGGGGCTCACTACCGACCAAGCTACCGCCCTAGGCAGGCTAGCCGAATACCTCCGAGAGAGCTCCCCCTATGCCCTCTTCCTCCTGCGTGGCTATGCCGGCACGGGGAAGAGCTTCCTACTTCGCCTCATCACAGAGACAGCCATAGGTGCTGGGCTACGAGTGGAGCTCATGGCCTCTACGGGTCGGGCGGCCAAGGTACTCTCCACGACGACAGGGCGACAGGCCACTACCATCCACCGTACTATATATAGAGCGACGACCCAGATGCAGGAGGAGGGAGGAGCCTTTCAGCTCGCCTCAGCATCGAGTAAGCAGCCCACCCTCTTTATCGTAGACGAAGCCTCTATGATCACGGGCGATAGCTCCGAAGTGACACCCTTTGGCTCAGGCAACCTCCTAGACGACCTCCTGGCCTACGTCTGGTCGGCCGAGCAGGGTAAGCTCCTACTAGTGGGGGATACCGCTCAGCTCCCCCCCGTGGGCTCGAGCCTCAGCGATGCCCTCTGCCCCGAGACGCTCGCCTCCCGCTATGGGATGACGGTCTACGAAGCCAGCCTAAGGCAAATTGTCCGACAGAAGAAGGGCGGGATACTACATAATGCCACCTGCCTACGCGAACTCATCGACAGCTCCGAGGACGAAGACCCCGAGGAACTCCTACCCATACACCTAGAGACAGAGGGCTGGCGGGGCATCACTCGCGTCGAGCATGGCCTCGTCTTAGAGACTATAGAGACAGCCTACGGACGCTATGGGATGGAGGAGTGCCTCCTGATCTGCCCCTCCAACAAGCGAGCTATGGAGCTAAACCAAGCTGTACGGAGCCACATCTTCTACTACGAGGAAGCGATCGTACGTGGTGAGCGCCTCATCGTGGCGCGCAACAACTACCACTATACCCGGCGCCAAGACCACTCGGACTTCATCGCCAACGGGGAGATCGTCGAGGTCACTCGCCTACACCGCTACTATCATGAGTATGGACTGGACTTCGTCGATGCCACTATCTACCTCCCCGACCGCGGGGAGGAGCTAGAGGTCTGCCTCCTACTCTCGGCCCTAACAGATCCCGAGCCCCAGCGAAGTAGCCAGAAGCGACAGGAGCTCTTCAATGCGATCGCCGATAGCTATGCCGATATCAGCTCTGTCGTAGCCCGGCGCAAGGCTATTCGCAAGGATCGCTTCTGGGGAGCCCTCGAGGTCAAGTATGGCTATGCCACGACGGCGCACAAGGCGCAGGGCGGGCAGTGGTCGTGTGTCTTCATCGACCTCGGACTCATCGGCTACCTCCCCCTAGACCGCAATATGGCTCGCTGGCTCTACACCTCGCTCACCCGTGCCACCAAGCGAGTCTACCTAATGAACGACCCCGAAGGGCTCGTAGACTAAGCCTCAGCACCTTCGTCCCCCCTCCTCCCCGGAGAGGTAGAGAGCACCGAACTCAACCATACACTATTAATATATACGTGACCGGGAGAGTATACCTAACGGATAGTACCCTATATGGGGATAGAGAGGCAAGGTACGATCCCAAGGAGAGATCGAGACTAAGGGGGGACTCTTCCCCGAGAGTCTCCGACGCCCCATAACAGGATGCTCCGAGAGGGATAAAACGACCATACTATGTACGCCTCTGCGCTCCTATAATGAGCGTCCTCGTCACCTATGTAAGGTGACGAGGACGCTCTTACCGAGAGCGTATCAGGGCTCTCGGTAAGAGCGTTTTCGCCCCTCAGGTATATTTGATACAGAGGACATTACACAGGGAAATTTTCCTCTGCCCCCCAGTGGAGGAGGTCACATTCAGCCCCCCTCAGGGCTCTAATAGGGGTAGGTGTGTATGAGCCTACGATGTCGGGATAACATGGAGATGGAGCCCCTCGCTATGGACAGACAGCATATAAGCCCCCTCAAGGTCGAGCCCCAACGACACTATAGCGATGTCGTATGAGACCATACTCTGAGGAATACTATACAGAACGAAGGGGGGACGAAGATGCTATACTTCTAGTCTCGAAGCCCTCTATGAAGGGAGGCAGTCCCACGAGAATGTAGTATATTTGTGCCACGTACATTACTTTGATATACATGGTCACCCCAGAGATGGGGCATTACCTGCCTAGTATAAAGACAACGACAGGATGAAACAACTCCAGAGACCCTACACTGCGACCCTGATCGCAGTCGCTCTATTCGCAACGACGGCCTGCGGTGCCAAGGCCGTAGCCCGATCGGACTACCGAGACAGTAGCGACCAACTCGCCTCCCCTACCTTCGCTCTGTACGACCAAGCTACAGACGACAGCCAAGCCGCCCCCGCACCAGCCTCCAGAAAAAAGAAATCGACACACCGCAAGCACCGCTCCAAGAGCAAGCGAGCCAAGACGACAGCCTCAGCCTGTGCTACCGAATCCTCCAGACACGGCACGAGTGGCCGAGGCTACTCCTACAAGCCCATCACCCTCACCGCAAGTACCCCGAGCCTCATCCGCACTGTAGTGGATCATGGACAGAAGCTCCTAGGGCATCGCTACCGTACCACGGGTATCGCCAAGTGGCCACTAGACTGCTCGGGCTTCGTCAGCTATATCTATTCCCTAGAGGGGATCAAGATCCCCCGTTCCTCGGGTGCTATCGCCGTCTACGCAGACAAGATCAAGGATCCACAGCCAGGCGACCTACTCTTCTTCAAGGGACGCAACCGAGGACAGAGTCGTGTCGGTCATGTGGCCATGGTGGTGAGCAATGAGAACGGGCAGATCAAGATGATGCATAGTAGCTGTAGCCGAGGCATCGTCATCGAGAGCTACAACGATAGCCCCTACTATACCTCCCGCTATCTAGGCGCAGGCCGCCTACCCGAGGTGGCGAGTCACTGGCAGGGACGACGAGACTCTACTCTCCTACGCTAGTACCGTATGCTACAGGTAGAGCGTCTGGCTAAGAGCTATGGGGACAGAGTCCTCTTCTCCGAGGTCTCCTTCGCCATCGACCGAGGGCAGAAGGTGGGGCTCATCGCCCCCAACGGCACAGGGAAGTCCACCCTCATGCGTATCCTCCTAGGGCTAGAGCCTCAGGATACGGGGAGCGTCACCTATGAGCGAGACCTACGCCGAGCCTTCCTCCCCCAGCTACCCGACCTCCCCAAGGACAAGACGATCCTAGAGGCTTGCTTCAGCCAGTATGACCCTGTGGCTCGCCTTACCCTACAGTGGGAGTATGCAGTATCCGAGGGGGACAGCGAGGCGATGGAGCATCTACTACCCGAGATGGAGGCTCTAGGGGCATGGGACTACGAGCAGCGTGCTAAGGAGATCCTTGGCGCCCTCGGCATCCACGACTACAAGCGTCCTATCGAGCGACTCTCTGGGGGCGAGGCCAAGCGCGTCGCCCTAGCGGGCACTCTCATTGGACAGCCAGACCTCCTATTCCTCGATGAGCCGACGAACCACCTTGACCTCAAGAGCATCGAGTGGCTAGAGAATTACCTCGCTCGCTCCACGATGGGACTCCTCCTGGTGACGCACGACCGCTACTTCCTAGACCGAGTGTGCAATCACATCATCGAGCTAGATAATGGTAGTCTCTATCGCTACAAGGGGAACTATGACTACTACCTCCAGAAGCGACAGGAGCGACACGACCAGCAGGAGGCTACCCGAGAGCGAGCGCTCAATCTCTATCGTCGTGAGCTCGACTGGATGCGCCGACAGCCTCAGGCTCGGGGGACGAAGGCACAGTATAGGATCGATGCCTTCCATGAGCTCGAGCAGCGTACCCAAGCTCTACAGCGTACGGGACGTGTGGAGCTAGGGGGAGCACAAGCAGGACACATAGGGAAGAAGATCTTCGAGGCCGAGCATGTCTCGAAGCGATTTGGGGACAAGGTCATCCTAGAGGACTTCAGCTACATATTCAGTCGGCGAGACAAGGTCGGCATCGTTGGCGCCAATGGTGTGGGCAAGACCACCTTCCTACGTATGCTCCTCGGGGAGGTTGCCCCTGACAGCGGACACTTCGACATCGGGGAGACGATACGCTTCGGCTACTATAGCCAGGAGCAGCCTGCCTTTGCCCCAGAGAAGCGTGTCATCGACATCGTGCAGGATATAGCAGACTCCTTCACCCTACCTACTGGGACTAACACCGAGCATATCTCTGCCACACAGCTCCTCACCCGCTTCCTCTTCCCCGTAGAGCGTCAATACACACCCGTAGAGAAGCTTAGCGGAGGAGAGCTACGCAGGCTATACCTATGTACCGTACTCGTCAGTGCCCCGAACTTCCTCGTGCTCGACGAGCCTACCAACGACCTAGACATCCTGACCCTCCAAGCCCTGGAGGAGTACCTACAAGACTTCTCCGGCTGTGTACTCATCGTCTCGCACGACCGCTTCTTCATGGATAAGGTCACCGAGCACCTCCTCTGCTTCGAGGGGGAGGGCAAGGTACGAGACTTCCCCGGCAACTATACCTTATATAGAGCTTGGCAAGCTGCACAGGAAGAGGAGCAGGCTCGCCTAGAGGCCAGCCGAGCGACTCCCTCGACAGAGCCCAAGCGACACAGCACTCCTCGCCCTCCCAAGCTCACCTATGCAGAGAAGAGAGAGCTAGAGGGACTAGAAGGGCGTATCGCTGCGTTAGAGCAAGAGAAGGCCTCGCTAGAGGCGACCCTGAGCTCGGGTACACTAGAGCACACAGAGCTCCTAGCGACCTCACAGCGTATAGGTCAGATCGTAGAGGAGCTCGATGAGCTCGTCCTCAGGCAGCTGGAGCTAGAGGAAAAGGCTGGATAACGAGGCCGTAGGGTGAGACGAATTAGATAAGACATAGAATAGAATACAATACATGGGCAAATACAACTGGGATACCTCCGCCCTAGAGCGACTACGCCAGCTCCTCGCCGAGCATAGGCGCATCGTCGTACTCCCCCATACTAGTCCTGATGGGGATGCCCTCGGGTCAATCCTTGGCTGGGTACGTATCCTGCGTGCTGTACATCCCGAGGCAGAGATACACGCTATCAGCCCCGATAGGATCGAGAACTATCTCAGCTGGCTCCCTGCCCTAGAGGAGCTCGTTATCTTCCCCGAGGAGGAGGGACGTGCCCTAGAGCTAATCATGGGGGCAGAGCTCATCTTCCACCTAGATCACAACGAGGTAGGACGCCTCCGTTACCCAGCCCTCGTAGAGGCTGTGCGAGAGAGTGGCGCACGACGCATCCTCATCGACCATCATCTCGACCCCGAGGAGGGCTGTAGCCCATGCTTCAGCTACCCCGAGGCCTCGGCGACCTGTGAGCTCATCTATCTCCTTGCCCAAGCCCTCGGATGGACAGAGCATATCACGGCGGAGACCGCGACACTTCTCCTAGTGGGGATCATCACCGACACAGGGCGCTTCATGTACAGCCACCTCTCCCCGGAGCTATTTGAGACGACCTCTGCACTGCTAGCCCTAGGGGCAGACTACCCACTCATCATCGATCGCCTCTCCTACCACAACCCCGAGGCACAGATCCGCCTACAGGGCTATGTCCTCGACCAGCGTATGGAGCTCTACCCCGAGCTCGGAGCAGCCTGTCTGACCCTGACCCAAGAGGAGCTCCAGCGGTTCGGAGCTACCAAGGGAGATACCGAGGGCTTGGTGAACATCCCCCTATCCATCGAGGGCATTCACTGCTCTTGCTTCATCAGAGAGGATAAGACGCAGATCAAGCTCTCCTTCCGCTCCACGGGGGACTTCCCCGTGAACGAACTGGCCTCTCTAGCCTTCGGCGGAGGTGGACACCTCAATGCCGCTGGGGCAGAGTACCAAGGAAGTATCGAAGACGCTAAAAATATCTATCTTTGCCAGCTAGAGGAGCTACGACGCAAGTCACTCCCTTAGGCACCTACAGACATCCAATAATGAACAGAATACTCAACTATCGTACCCTCGCACTGCTCCTGATCCTGCCACTGCTATTCGGGAGCTGTAAGAAGAAGAGTGACATCAAGCCCCTCTCCCAGCTCAAGAAGGAGCAGCGCCGAGCCATAGACCGTCTCATCTCGTCTGAGGGCTTCCGGGTCATCAGCCGAGACAATGAGCTCCTACCCGAGGAGATCGATAAGAGCGTCTTCTACCGCCTCTCTAACGGGCTCTATATGCGTGTACTCGACGCAGGAGATCAGAAGGCGAAGGCAGTCGCAGAGAAGACCCGTGTCCTCGTCCAGATGAAGGGGCGAGTATTCAACGAGAGCAAGGGGGTACGCTATACGTTCAACTCACTGAACAACCCTCGCTACGGCGAGCTCAAGTTCCTCTACGTCTCCTATTATAATGTAGGGGCGGAACACTACCGTGCGATCAGTAGTGGGGGCTTCTCGGACTCACTCGACCAGCTGCTCTGCGAGGGAGTTGCCTTCCCAGCCTCTCTCCTAGGGAGCGGGGCTCGTGTACAGCTCATCATTCCCTTCGAGCTAGGCCCTACCGCCTCCTACACCGAGGGGAACTCGATCTTCGTAGAGGAAGCCCGATACATCTACCAGTAGACTGTCACCATACGCATAGACAAGTACACCATACATGACACTCATCAAATCCATCTCTGGCATCCGAGGCACGATCGGTGGAGCCGCTTCGGAGGGACTCAATCCGATCAGTACGGCTCAGTTCACCGCAGCCTATGCCACCTTCATACGAAAGCACTCAGGCAAGGAGCGCCCCACCATCGTCGTAGGACGTGATGCCCGCCTCTCGGGGATCATGGTCAAGAACATCGTGATCGGTACCCTCCTCGGGATGGGCTGTGACGTCATCGACATCGACCTAGCGACCACACCGACCACGGAGATGGCCGTCGCAGGGAAGAAGGCTGACGGAGGCCTCATCCTCACCGCTAGCCACAACCCCAAGCAGTGGAACGCACTGAAGCTCCTGAACAACCGAGGTGAATTCCTAAGTGACGCTGAGGGCAAGGAGATCCTTCGCCTAGCGGAGACGATGGATATTGACTTTGCGCCCGTCGACCAGCTTGGTCGAGTCATCGAGCAGAAGAGCTACCTAGAGGAGCACATCCAGGCAGTCCTCTGTGCACGAGGTGTAGATGCTGAGGCCATCCGCAAGGCAGGCTTCCGAGTAGCCTTTGACAGCGTAAACTCTGTTGGGGGTATAGCACTGCCTGCCCTCTTCAAGGCCCTTGGTGTGGAGCAGGTACACGGGCTCTTCGATGAGCCGACGGGAGACTTCGCCCACAACCCCGAGCCCCTACCCGAGCACCTCACTGCTATCTGTGAAGAGGTACGTAGGACCTCCGCCGACGTCGGCTTCGTCGTAGACCCAGACGTCGATCGCCTAGCTATCGTAGACGAGCATGGAGCATTCTTCGGAGAGGAATACACGCTCGTATCGATCGCCGACTACCTCCTGAGCCTAAACGGTGGAGGCAACACCGTATCGAACCTCAGCTCCACACGTGCCCTACGAGATGTCACCCTACGTCACGGAGGCTCATACTACGCAGCAGCCGTAGGCGAAGTGAATGTAGTGACGAAGATGAAGAAGGTCAATGCCCTCATCGGAGGGGAGGGGAATGGTGGGGTCATCTATCCCGAGCTCCACTATGGTCGTGACGCACTAGTCGGTATAGCCCTCTTCCTAACCATGCTCGCCAAGAGTGGTCGCTCCGTCAGCGAGCTCCGTGCTACCTATCCCAGCTACTACATGAGCAAGCAACGTGTAGAGCTCACCGCTGGCATCGATCCACAGAGCCTCCTTGATCGCCTAGCTCGGGAGGAGCAGGCCAAGGGGGAGATCAACCTCATCGATGGGGTGAAGATCGACTTCGCCGACCGCTGGGTACACGTACGTCGTAGCAATACCGAGCCCATCATACGCATCTACACCGAGGCTCCCTCGGCCGAGGAAGCTACCGCTCTAGCAGACGAGTACAAGCAGCTCATCAGCTCTTACCTAAGCTAACAAGACATTCTATACGCCCCATAGCCCCCTCACCTCTTAGGTCAGAAGGGCTATGGGGCGTCTTATTATTAAATGGTTTACACGAACAAGCATTGGCACGAAAGAGGAAGGAACTACCCCTACTAGAAGGGATATCGATCGAGGGACTAGCTGGCGAGGGCAAGGCGCTCACCCATGTAGATGGGCTGGTGCTCTTTGTCCCCTTTGCTGCACCTGGTGACGTATGTAACATACAGGTCACGAAGAAGAAAAGTAGTTTCATGGAGGGAAAGATCACAGAGATCATCACCCCTTCGACTCAGCGTGTCACCCCTCACTGCTCCCACTTCACTATATGTGGTGGGTGTAAGTGGCAGCATCTCCCCTACTCGCTCCAGCTAGAGGCCAAGGAGCAAGTCGTGCAGGATGCTCTAAAGCGTATCGGCAAGATCGAGGTAGAGCGCTACCTCCCCATCCTCGGATCAAAGCGTACGGAGCGATACCGCAACAAGTTGGAATTCACCTTCAGTCACCGTCGCTGGCTCTTCCCCGACGAGCTTAAGGGGCAGACCGACTCAGAGAGCCTAGACCTCACCGGACTAGGCTTCCACCTACCGGGGATGTTTGACAAGGTGCTAGATATAGACCAGTGTCATCTGGGGGCAAAGGTATTAGATGACATCCGTCTCTTCATCCGAGACTACTGCAAGGCTGAGCCCGAGAAGTACCCCTTCTTCGACCTACGTAAGCAGGAGGGCTTCATGCGCACTCTGATGATGCGCACGACCTCTACGGGAGAGATCATGCTCGTCGTAGTCTTCTTCCGTGAAGACCAAGAGGCTCGAGAGGCACTACTCGATGCCGTCAAGGCACGTTTCCCCGAGATCACCTCCCTCCTCTACGTCATCAATGGCAAGTGTAATGACACCATCACCGACCAGGAGATCCACTGCTATGCAGGTTGTGACTATATCGAGGAGCAGATGGAGGGGCTCACCTTCCGCATAGGCCCGAAGTCCTTCTACCAGACCAATAGCGAGCAGGCCTACGAGCTATACAAGGTCGCTCGTGACTTCGCCGAGCTCACGGGAGCGGAGCATGTCTATGACCTCTATACGGGGACAGGCACGATCGCTAACTTCGTCGCTCGTCAGGCCGCCTCTGTCATCGGTATCGAATACGTGCCCGAGGCGATCGTCGATGCCAAGATCAATAGTGAGGTCAATGGCATAGACAATACCCTATTCTACGCTGGCGACATGAAGGACATCTTGACCGAAGACTTCATCCTGCAGCACGGACACCCCGATGTGATCATCACAGACCCTCCACGGGCAGGGATGCACGAGGAGGTCATTTCCACGATCCTCAGAGCAGCCCCTCAGCGTATCGTCTACGTGAGCTGCAATCCCGGTACGCAGGCTCGTGATCTACAGCTACTGACAGCTACGGGAGACTATCGTGTCACGAAGTCTCGTGCCGTAGATATGTTCCCCCATACACACCATATCGAGAATGTCGTGCAGCTCATCCGCCAGCAGCACTAGTCCTCGACCCTATCCCTGCACTCTATGAGACTACCAAAGAGACTTAGCCCAACGACCCTACTGGTGGTCGCTGGGCTTCTACTTGCTCTCATCTCGAGCATACTGCTGACTCATCGCCGACATACAGAGGCAGCCGAGGCTGATCGTATCGCACGTACCAAGCTACCCGATACGCTACGAGTAGTGACACTCTCTGGAGCCACGACCTACTTCGTCTACCGTGACGAGCCGATGGGATACCAGTACGAGCTCGTCCGTCTCTTCGCTGAGCGGATACGTCGTCCTATGAAACTCTACCTAGCACACGACCTAGACGAAGCCGAGCGACTCGTACGTACCCGCCAGATGGACCTCTGTATCACCCCGAGGGCTGTCACTCAGTCCAGCAAGGAGGAACTCCTCTTCACGGGTCCAGAGGAGCTCTCTGGGCTCACGCTCGTACAGCGTCGGGTCGTGCACCGCGAGGATACAGCTCGGTACGTGCGTGATGTGACGGGACTCCTCGATCGGACAGTGACTCTACTGGCAGGCTCTCGTGCCGAGGAGCGCATCCAGCGTCTACAGGAGCAACTAGGGGGTACGATCAATATCAAGCTTCTTCCCTCCGACACCCTCGATAGCGAAGATCTCATCGACCAAGTCGCAGACGGGGTGATCGACTACACCATTGCCGACCAAGAGCTGGCACGCCTCGCCAAGACCTACTACCCCAACATCGACATCTCCGTAGAGGTAGGCTTCGCACAGCGTCTACGCTGGTTCACCTCTCCCTACAATGAGGGCTTGGCAAAGGCCCTAGATGAATGGGCGAAGGACATCCCACAGGAGAAAGCCTTCAAGACCATCTACCGCAAGTACTTCGAGCTCAACAAGAGCGAAGACACGACTACAGACCAACCTCGTCCCCCCACAGAGCGCCTTCCTCGGGGAGGCAAGATCGGACGTGGCGAACGTAGCTACCTCCACGAGGGGGAGATATCCCCCTACGACGAGATCTTTCGGAGGGAAGCATCACGCCTCAAGTGGCCTTGGCAACTGCTGGCCTCCATTGCCTACCAGGAGTCTAACTTCAAGCCCCAGATCATCGGATGGTCTGGAGCCCGAGGACTCATGGGGATCATGCCCCGTACAGGACAGATCTACGGAGCGAGCAAGGAGCAGCTCCTCGACCCCTCGGTCTCTGTACGTGTCGCCGTGGACTGTATCCGTAGTATAGAGAAGATGTTCCAGTCTATCCCCGAGGGTGAGGATCGTATCTCGGTGACGCTCGCAGCCTACAATGCAGGGCCCGCTCACCTGCAGGATGCCATCCGACTGGCACAGAAGTATGGCTACTCTACGACGAAATGGTCTGGAGGCATCGAGGAGACACTGCGCCTAAAGAGCGAGGCCAAATACTACAACGATCCAGTCTGCCGGGCTGGCTACCTCCGAGGCAAAGGCGTCATCCGCTACGTCGAGCAGGTCATGACACGCTACAACGGCTATCGAGAACACACCAAAGACTAATACCTCACCGCGCTACCTCATCCCCCATCCTCCCTGACTCATACTGCACGCTATGCCTACCTCCCACGTCCCCGACCATCTGCACCTCAATTACCTGCACATTACCGAGGAGCTACAGGACTTCTCCCCATACCTCTACATGATGGGAGCCTACCAGTACACCCGCTTCTTCGTCTGCACACAGGGCTCATTCACTCTACAAGTCGGCCAAGAGACCTATCAGCTCCGTGATCGGGATGCCTGCATAATCTTCATCAATCAGTCCTTCCACATACAGGATCGTCAGTCAGGTAGCGAGGCCTACCTCTTTACGTGGAATAATGACCTTGACGTAGGTGTCCGAAGGAAGTATCCCAGTCCAGAGCTCATCAAGAAGATCCTCTTCTATCCCTGCTTCACACTCCGTCCTGATCGTGTCGAGAGCTTCATCCAGATCCTTATCCTCATCGGCGAGGTAGCTCGTCGGGAGCGGACGAAGTACAACATCGAGATCCTCCAGCACCTCCTATCAGCTGCTACCTGCGAAGTCTTTGCCCACTACGAAGAGGACGTAGAGTATGACCCGACACACTTCTCCCGACGCAAGGTCTACTACGCTGAGTTCCTAGATCTCCTCTTCAAGAATTTCCATCGGGAGCACGCTGCCGAGTTCTATGCGCGTGAGCTCTGTATCTCCATACGCTACCTAGGGTCGGTATGCAAGGAGTATGGAGGGGAGACAGCCGTCCAGAGCATCAATAGCCTACTCCTCTCTACAGCGAAGATGTACCTCACGAGTTCCAATCTCTCCATCCAGCAGATCGCAGACGAGCTACACTTTGCCTCTCATTCCTTCTTCTCGCAATTCTTCCGTCGGCTCGAGGGGTGCACCCCCTCTGAGTTCCGAGCACGATACTTCATTAGTCCAGCACTCCATCCCTAGTCTAGAGACTGCTATCCTACGCTCCGTGCAGTCACATAGGGGGTGAGAGGGCCTAGTATAGCAGATAGAGGATGCAGGAGTATGTACCGACTCCTCATGAGCCTCTCATGACCACAGAGGCATTATAAATGTCACCTATGTCAGACGATACATATAGCTCTATATCCATAGTTCTCCCACAGAGAGAGGGGCGACAGTCAGGCTTCGAGCTTCTGAGGATCGTGGCTATGATCTTCATCCTCATCCTACATGCTGACTGCCTCAGCTTTGGCTTTCCTAGCACTCAGGAGATCGCAGCGAACCCCGTCTCTGCCTTCCTCAGGACGTGGCTGGAGACAATCGCCGTCGTAGCGGTCAATACCTTTGTACTTATCTCAGGTTACTTCGGGATACGTCTACGGGCAGATCGCTTTATGGGGCTACTCTTCCAGTCCTTCTTCTATATTATGGGGGTCTACCTCGTTTTGGTAGCAATCGGTTGGGAAGTCTTCTCGGGCGCACACTTTGCCCGATGTCTCTCCCCCTTAGATCCGAGCGGTGGCTGGTTTATCTCCGTATACATAGGGCTCATGCTACTCTCCCCCATCCTCAACACCTTCGTCGCCCAGACGGGTGAGAAGAATTTACTGGGGGTCATTATAGCCCTATTGCTGATGCAGAGTATCTTCGGCTGGGGGGTAGATCATCTCAAGGTCAGTGCAGGCTATTCGCTCTTCTCCTTCATCCTGCTCTATCTAATCGGACAATATATATATCTATATCCAGAGACCTTCGCCACAAAGGGGAAGACGAGCCTATACCTAGGGATCTATTTAGGTATAGCCCTCCTGAATGCCCTCATTCCCTATCTAGCCTCTACCCTACCTTTACTATTCCCCTCTGCTCCGAGGAACCTAGGTAATAATGGGACAATCACGGCCCTCACCCTTGCCTATAGCTCGCCTCTGAATATCATCGGGGCTGTATGTCTCTTCATCACCTTCTCTCGACTGAAGATACGGAGCCACTTAATCAATTGGGTAGCCTCCTCCGTACTAGCCGTATATCTCATTCACTGCAATGAGCATCTCATCCACCATTTCATTGCCTTTGTACGGCAGCTAAGCCTCTACCCTACGGGGACGTTCCTCGTCTACCTCTTAGGCTTCCTCATCGTGGTCTTCATCGGGAGCATTCTCATCGACCAGGTTCGTAAGATACTATGGGAAGCGATCTTCTTCCCTCTACTGGATAAGATCCGATCTCTCCTCGCCCTACCCTTCTAGTCATAGGGAGGGCAAGCAAAGACCCTTGCCCCACAAAAATAGTCTCAGCCCCTAAGCAAGCACGTACTAGCTTAGGGGCTGAGACTATTTGTAAGGATAGTACAGAGTGGATATTAGGGGGATTACTTCTGTCCCCAAGAGCTACGGTCTAGACTGCGATAATGGATAGCCTCGGCGATGTGCTCCTTGTGGATAGACTCCTCCCCTGCTAAGTCAGCTATGGTACGGGCAACCTTCAGTATGCGGTCGTAGGCACGAGCCGACAGATCTAGTCGCTCCATAGCCGTCCGAAGGCGAATCAGCCCCTCGGCATCAGGGCGGGCGAAGGTCTGCATCAGCGCTGGAGTCATCTGGGCATTGCAGTATACCCCTGGGGTACAAGCGAAGCGCTGGTTTTGGAGCTCCCGAGCAGCCATCACACGTCGACGAATATCGGCACTACACTCTGCAGGCTCTTGGCCTGAGAGCTTCTCGAAGGGTACGGGGGTGATCTCCACCTGGATATCTATACGATCTAGGAGTGGACCGGAGACCTTCCCGAGGTAGCGTTGCACCTGCTGCGGGGTACACTCACAGTGACGAGTAGGATGATTGTAGTAGCCACAGGGACAAGGGTTCATTGCAGCGATCAGCATAAAGCTCGCAGGGTAGTCCACAGTGAAGCGCGACCGTGCGACCGTGACCATTCGCTCCTCTAGGGGCTGGCGCATGACCTCTAGCACGTTGCGGTTGAACTCTGGGAGCTCATCGAGGAAGAGCACCCCATTGTGTGCTAGACTTATCTCCCCAGGTTGAGGCGAGCTCCCCCCACCGACTAGAGCTGCGGGAGAGATAGAATGATGAGGAGCCCGGAAAGGGCGAGTAGTCAGCAAGGTCACGTCCTTGCCCAGCTTCCCCGCTACGGAGTAAATCTTCGTTGTCTCTAGGGACTCACGTAGAGTGAAGGGAGGGAGGATACCAGACAGACGCTTGGCCATCATCGACTTGCCACTACCAGGGGCACCGATCATCAGGAGATTGTGCCCCCCAGCCGCAGCTACCTCTAGGGCACGCTTGACCGTCTCTTGGCCTCGTACCTCAGCGAAGTCGAAGGGGCTTCCCCCCTGAGCCTCGTAGAACTCGCACCGGGTATCGACCTCCACCAGTGGGAGCTGAGACTGTCCCGAGAGCATATCGATGACCTCTCGTAGGGTGCGTGCAGCGTAGACCTTGAGTTGGTTCACCACAGCGGCTTCCCGAGCGTTGGGGGCAGGGAGGATAAAACCCTCGAAGCCCTCGCTACGAGCCTGTATGGCGATAGGCAATGCCCCTCGTATAGCACGTACACTCCCATCAAGCGAGAGCTCCCCCATAATCAGGTAACGATCTAGCAGATCAGCAGGGATCTGCCCATCAGCGGCCAAGAGCCCGATGGCAAGCGGGAGGTCATAGGCTGCCCCTTCCTTACGCAGGTCTGCAGGGCTCATATTGATCACGATACGCTTGCCGGGGAACTTATAGCCACAGCTCTCGATAGCGGAGATGATACGATCCTGGCTCTCCTTGATAGCAGCATCGGGTAGCCCCACGAGCTGGAAGTAAGAGCCTGGTGTACAGTTGACCTCTACTGTGACCGTTCGTGCCTGTATACTCTGTAGCGCAGCGGCGTATGTCTTGATAAGCATAGTGTGTATATTCGTGGTTTCTGTGCCCGCAGCTGGGACTATCTAATCTTCCCTAGACTATCGATACGAAAGCGGACGACGCCAGCCTGCCCCTGTACCCCGTAGAGCTGTCGGACACGACTCACGAGCCCAAGGCTATCAGAGAAAGCGATCCCCTCCAGACTATCTCGTCTCAGCTGGGAGCGTGCCGTACTATCCGAGAGGGTCGGCATCATGAAGACAAAGTAGAGGCTGTCTGGCTTAGCTCCAGCTCTAAGGCTCGTCTGCTCCTGCTTCGTCAGCGAGGAAAGTCCCTCGGGGGAGGCAAAGACGAGCATCACCGAGCGACGATGATAGAGATCCGAGAGCTCTCGTTGCTTGCCCGAGGCATCCTTCCCTGAGAAGAGAGGAGCGGAGGTCAAGGGATGAACTTTGGTGGGGGCTGGAGCGATTTGCTCCCGCCACTCCTTACCTATCAGGTCAAAGAGGCGTACACGCCGCCCCTCGTCATGAGAGACAAGTACCGAGTGGAAGCGCGCCGTATCTAGGTAGAGTTCGAGGCGGGTATCGAAGTTCGTCAGCGTATCTGTGATCTGGACATCCGGCCCTATATAAGTCACGAGAGCTAGTGTGTCGCCTCCTGAGGGTGAGTCTAGCTGAATCACGAGACGAGAGCCCTTGGGCTGTGAGCTACAAGAGCCGAGGAGGATGGCTACGAAGAGGGAGAGGAATAGAGAATGGAGCTTCATCTTCATTTCGTTGAGACTTAGGGTAAGTAACCTTCGCAGATGGAGAAGGTGGAGACGGGTAGCCCCGTATGCCCGACGAGATTGGCATCGGTATAGGGCTCCCAGGCATAACGTATCTGGAGCTTCTGTGAGCTTATCCGGCGGGGTAGCGAGATGATGACACGAGCATCACGGAGCTTAACGGGGGGCATAGGATAGCTGAGACCATCCTCTCCGATGAGCTCAAAGCCCCTCAGCTCCTGGCCATCAGAGGTCTTCAGCTCCTCTGTCCCCCCGAAGAGTAGGATCAGCTTATTGTCCTCCCTGTATAATGCCTTTAGCCATGGGCTCCTATGGGTCAGGGTGCTATAGCCATATTCATTATGCAGTGCTAGCAGTGCCAGGCGGTGAGCTATCGGGCGCTTATTTCGTGGATGTACATCATTAGGCATACCATGATCCGAGGAGACGACCATCTCTAGCCCTTCGGCAGAGCGCATGAGCCTACGCTGGCTTTCACGGAAGTGCGGCCAGGAAGGGCGATTCATAGAGGAGAGCTGTACGTAATAGAAGGGGATATTGAAGCTAAAGACCTGCCTCCAACTCGTCACAAGTAGGGGGAAGAGACGTGCATGCGCCTCTATGTTGTGGGCATTAGACTCCCCTTGGTACCAGAGTATCCCCTGGATAGGAAAGCGAGCCAAGGGTCTTATCCCCGTGTCAAAGAGGTAGGTAGGAGCATAGGGATGACGAGTGAGTGGAGTATCCTGGAGCTTCACATTGAGCGCAGCACGCTCACGCACCCACGGCATAATGAAGTCATTCGTACGCCAGTGGCGAAGGATCTGTGGGAACTCATGCTCCAGCGTATAACGATCGATCCAAGCCTCGGTAGGTGCTCCACCGACCGCATTGATGATAATTCCCACTGGTACCTGTAGACTATCTCGTAGCTCCCGAGCGAACTGATAGGCTATGGCCGAGGTCGAGCGAGCTATCTCGGGAGTCACCCCTCGCCATTGAGTGGGGAGGTAGTATTCCAGTCTATTGAGTGAGTCCAGGAAGGAGACAGGCCAGCTGACAGCATCGGTCGTATGAGCAGGCTTCATATCGAAGACTCGTAGCTCAGGATCGTATGCGCTATCAGCCAGATCACGATCCGCAGTCTCTCGTAGCATCATCGCCATATTGGACTGCCCCGAGCAGAGCCATACCTCACCTATATAGACTGAGTCTAGCTGATAGCTACGTGACCTTGCCTCGAGGCTAATGCGGTAAGGGCCTCCCGCTTCCTGAGGAGGGAGGATGATACTCCATCGTCCATCCTTACCTGCTCTAGTCGTGTAGGTGGATCCGCCGAATGTTAGGGAGACATACTCTAGGGCATTAGCCCTCCCCTCTAGCTCCAGAGGCCTTCGGCGCTGCAGAACCATGCCCGAGGAGAGTATCTCAGGGAGGGTCAGCCCCCCATAGTCCCCTGTGATCGCACCATAGACCTCCCGAGCTATGATCCGTACCCCCGCAGCCGTTGGGTGAACAGCATCGGGTAGATAGTGGGGATAGGGATAGAGTGGTGCATGCAGGTCTATAAGCTGTACATCAGCCCCCTTTGCGACCTGCTCGATAGCCTTCTGTATCTGATCCTGCCAGTCTCGTGTACCAGACTCGAAGCGTGGATGCTCCACACCGATAGGTGTCGTACGTGCGATGAGGATACGTACCTTGGGGTTGGCCTCACGTAGAGCCTCGATGAGGCGGTGATAGTCGGGGACAAACTCATCCCGATAGTTAGGCCAGTTGCGGGGATCGGTATCATTGACCCCAAGGTGGATCACAGCTATATCAGCTCGATAGTCTAGAGCCTTCTGATACTCTTCCTGCTGGATGTAAGGCCGATGACCACGGGCAAGAAGCGTAGCTCCAGACTTCCCAAAGTTGCCCACTTGATAGCCAGAACCCAAGAGTTGCTGAAGGACTACGGGGTAGGCCTCATGCTCACGATTCTTGAGTAGATAGCCATAGGTAATGCTATTGCCGATACAGGCTACACGGATCGGGGCAGTGCGGCGGGAGGCCGCACAGACGGATAGAGCAGAGAATAGGAGTAGAGCGAGAGATAGGAGGCGAGTAGGGAACTTCATCATGGGGAGAGTCTTCGATGGGGTCGGGTCTATATAGTTAGTATCAAGGGTATCGGATGAGTCTTAGGTTGCTAGAGCCGGCGCTGCTCATAGAGATGGATGATACGCTCGATCGTGGCATCCTCCTGGTTGTGGAGTGGGTCATAGGGGGACTTGAGGCTAGCTCCAGTGACTCGAGCAAAGAGCTGCCAGGTCCAAGCCTTGAAGCCCCCGAGGAAGGTCTTTAGGAGCTCATAGCCAGTCATCCCACACTGGCGGTGGATGAGCTTGATGAGGATCTTGCCCTGACGCAGGGTAAGGTTCTTCATCTTGGGAGTCATCTCACGCTTTAGATCTTTCTCGACCAGCTTGAGGTGCGCCTCTCGGCTCTTCTCTGGGAGTGTCTCCATGTATTCATAGGTCTCGATGATCGTCGCTGCGACATACTTGGCATAGGGATAGGTGACCTTCACATCACGTATGAGTCGCCAGAGCTGCTGTCGCTCCTCTGGAGTCATGGGGCGCACGCTCCGATCCGCATAGACATTCACGGGGGGGAGGACCACCTCTACGAGCGTATCGCCTTCTATAGTTGGCTCCGTATGAGTGGTGACCTGGCCGAGAAGCCCCACACTGCCCCCAGAGAGGAAGAGTAGAAAGGTGAGTATACGGCAGAGAAATCTACTGAGATACATAGTCTGATACAGAGAAGATAGATAGGGCTGAAGGCTACCCGTCCCTACCATGGGTGGGGTGGCGTCTTCAGGGAGTACTCTGTGGCTAATCCTCCTGTGGAGGTCTCACGATAGAGACTTGGCAGGTCATGCCCAGTCTTGCGCATCACCTCCACGACTTGGTCGAAGCTCACACGATGACGTCCATCACTGAACGTACCATAGGTATTCGCATCTAGTGCACGAGCCGCCGCGAAGGCATTGCGCTCAATACAAGGTATCTGCACCAGACCACATACAGGGTCACAGGTCAGCCCTAGGTGATGCTCTAGTGCCATCTCTGCCGAGTACTCGATCTGTAGATTAGAGCCACCGAAGAGCTGGCTAGCTGCTGCTGCCCCCATAGCACACGCCACCCCGATCTCACCCTGACACCCAACCTCAGCCCCCGAGATAGAGGCATTGGTCCGGACAACATTGGCGAAGAGTCCAGCAGTAGCTAGAGCCCTCAGGATACTACGATCAGGGAAGTCCCGACTCATCTTGAGGTGGTAGAGCACCGCAGGGACGACGCCACAGCTCCCACAGGTAGGTGCAGTAACGACACGCCCGCCCGAGGCATTGTGCTCGCTGACTGCGAGAGCGTAGGCATAGACTAGGCCTCTATTCTTGATACTGGCAGAGCCATAGCCCTCAGCCTTGACCTTGTAGGTCGCAGCCTTGCGCCGGAGACCAAGGCCCCCCGGGAGTACACCCTCAGCCTGAAGGCCTGAGTGGACAGCCTCCTTCATGACCTCCCAGATCTCAGCCAGGAAGTCCCAGATATCCTCGCCCTCATAGTGCTCCACATACTCCCAGTAGGTCATATCCTGCTCGTGTAGGACGTGCATGATGTCCAGGATCCTGTGCTGGGGATAGATCTCGGCGGAGTGCTGTTCGTTGAAGTCTTCGTTGGCAAGCGTCCCACCACCTATACTATAGACCGTGTAGGTATCGAGGATACGACCATCAGCACCATAAGCCTTGAACTCCATACCATTGGGATGGAAGGGGAGAACAATATCGGGCTTCCAAATGATCTCTGTAGGAGCTATCGGTGTGAGTGTCTCTAGGATAGCCACATCTGTCATGTGTCCCTTCCCCGTAGCTGCGAGGCTACCATAGAGAGTCACCTCGTAGCTAGAGGCAGAGGGACAGCGAGCGACAAACTGCTCAGCAGCTCGCCGTGGCCCCATCGTATGGCTACTACTCGGGCCTCGCCCTATCCTAAATATCTGTCTAATCGTCTCCATCGCTCTCTGTATGATGCTCCATGTGGCAGTCTATATGTGTACAACGTCCCTGATCTCGCCTTTATTGGCTCTGTGATAGGGAGGCCTTGACACACTCAAAAATACGAAAAAGCCCTCTTATATAGGCCGAGGACATGCATACCAGCCTAGCTCCCTTACTCCTAACTCCTCTATATGAGCCTCCTAAGAAAAGGGGCGCACTATAGCCGAGACTATAATGCGCCCCAGATACCCTAGACGTGTAGGGTAAGGCCAAGCTATGTTATGCTAATCTTCAGCCTTGACTTCCCAGTAGGGATCCTTCATGAGTACATCCTCGAGCGAGCGGATACCAGGCTTCTGAGCCTTCACTTCCTCGATTTGCTGGGCGACGGCTTCATCGTAGCTAATCCCCTCGACATCTCGGATTACCCCAAAGGCAACAGGGAGATCACTCTCCTCACTCGTCCCCATCATCGCGAGCATCGTGTGCAGGGTGGGGTCAGCCTCATGAGCATCATGGGTGAGGACATCATCCAGAGTGTAGCCATCCTCCCCGATCGTTACAGCCTTGAGCCGGAGACCATCTAGGACGATCCCCTTATTTTTCTCCTTACCGAAGATCATCTTCTCGCCGTGTCGGAGTACGACGGAGCGGTCGTCACGTACCTCACGCTGCGAGACCCCCTTGTGGACACCATCGTTGAAGATCACACAGTTCACCAGCACCTCGACGATCGCAGCCCCCTTGTGCTTAGCACACTCCAGCATACACTGCCCGAGGAGCTTCATATCGACGTCTAGCGAGCGAGCGAAGAAGCGTCCTCGTGCCCCAAAGCATAGCTCTGCGGGGATAAATGGATCCTCTACCGTACCATAGGGCGAGCTCTTGGAGACAAAGCCACGTGCCGAGGTCGGCGAGTACTGCCCCTTCGTGAGCCCGTAGATACGGTTGTTGAAAAGGACAAAGTTCAAGTCAATATTTCGGCGGACTGCATGGATGAAGTGGTTCCCCCCGATAGCGAGGCTATCACCATCTCCGGTAGCGACCCAGACGCAGAGGTCTGGACGGGCGGTCTTCATCCCCGTAGCGATCGCTGCTGCACGACCATGGATCGTATGGAAGCCATAGGCATTCACGTAGTAGGGCAGGCGGGAGGAGCATCCGATACCCGAGATGACCGCAGTCTTCTCCGTAGGGATACCTAGGTCTGCCATCGCCTTCTGTAGCGTGGCGAGCACTCCGTGGTCTCCACAGCCCGGACACCAGCGTACGTATTGGTCACTCTTAAAGCTCTTGGCGTCTAGCTTCACGCCACTAACATTCGTATCCATCGCTGTTATTCCTCGATAAGGTTAATGAATTCTTCTACTAGATGGGAGAGCACAAAGGGCTGACCCGTGACTTCATTATACTGCCGTGGGTGGAAGTCAGAGATGATACCACGTAGGTAGCGGGCGAACTGGCCACTATTCTGCTCGGCGATGATGACCTTCTTGTAGCGGCGCAGGAGCTCCTCGGTATTCCGTGGGAGCGGATTGATGAAGCTGAAGTGCAGATGGGCAATCTTGTATCCACGCTCACGTACCTTGTGTGTAGCCTCGTAGAGGTGCCCGTAGGTTCCACCCCAGCCCACGACGAGGAGCTCGGCATCCTGATCGCCTTCGACCTCGAGTAGAGGGATACAGTTAGCGATATAGTCTATCTTCTCCTGACGAGTCTTGACCATGAGTGCATGGTTAGCAGCATCGGTGCTGATGGCACTCGTCGTATAGTTCTTCTCCAGTCCACCTAAGCGGTGCTCGAAGCCTGGAGTCCCTGGGATAGCCCAGTAGCGCACCTTGGTCTCCTCGTTGCGATAGTAGGGCTTCCAGTTCTCTGCTGTCACCCCCTCGGGGAGCTTGGAGACGTAGTTTGGTTCGATCGCAGGGAGGCTCTTCAGGTCAGGGATACGCCAAGCCGAGGAGCCATTAGCGATGAAGGAGTCCGTGAGTAGGACGACGGGAGTCATATGCTCGACGGCGATCTTGGCTGCCCAGTAGGCATAGAGGAAGCAGGTATCGGGGGTCGTAGCGGCGACGACTGGCATAGGGGCCTCACCATTGCGCCCGTAGAGAGCCTGCATGAGGTCCGTCTGCTCGCTCTTGGTCGGGAGACCCGTCGAGGGACCACCTCGCTGTACATCTATGATCACTAGTGGGATCTCAGCCATCACAGCCAGACCTGTAGCCTCGCCCTTTAGTGCCAGCCCAGGGCCCGAGGTCGTCGTCACAGCCAGGTCTCCAGCGAAGGCAGCACCGATAGCCGTACAGATCCCTGCGATCTCATCCTCGGCCTGCACGGTCTTGACCCCAAGAGCCTTGTGCTTAGCTAGCTCGTGGAGGATGTCCGTCGCTGGGGTGATCGGGTAGCTCCCGAGGAAGAGCTCTAGTCCAGAGCGCTCAGCGGCAGCGATGAGCCCATAGGCCGTAGCCTTGTTCCCATTGATATCGAGATAGCGCCCTGGGGTAGGCTTTTGCGTCTCGATACGGAAGATACTCGCCGAGGCATGGGTATTATGCCCGAAGTCGTAGCCATGGTTGAGCGAGGCAATATTGGCGTCCCGCAGGAGGGGCTTCTTGCCAAACTTCCTCTCGAGGAACTGCTCAGCAGGACCCAGAGGGCGATCGCAGAGCCAGCAGATCAGTCCGAGGGCAAACATATTCTTGCATCGGAGGGCTGACTTAGCATCTAGTCCGAAGTCCTTCAGCCCCTCCTTCACGATCGAGGAGATAGGGGCAGGGATGACCTGCTGGGTCTTGAGGCCTAGTTCCTCAAAGGGTTCATCGGTCTTGTACTCAGCCTTGCGTAGGTCGTTCGTAGTAAAGGAGTCGGTATCAATGATGATGATCGACTCCTTCTTCAGATGCCCTACGCTCACCTTCAGGGCGGCGGGGTTCATAGCGACGAGGATATCTGCACGCTCCCCTGGGGTACGTACAGCACGAGAGCCTATCTGCACCTGATAGCCAGAGACCCCACTCAGGGTACCCTGGGGTGCACGAATTTCAGCTGGGAAGTCGGGGAAGGTAGAGATCGTGTTCCCCGTCATGGCGGAAAGGTCAGAGAAGATCGTCCCCGTCAATTGCATCCCATCACCCGAGTCTCCAGAGAATCGAATGACGATGTCTTTGAGCGTTTTGACCGCTTTCTGTTCGTCCATAGTTCTTTATATATCTGATGTGTGTCATTGTGGCACGAGCCTCAGCACTACTGTGAGAGTATGGTTATGATAGCACCGTTACCTGTGATCAAGGCCGTCCTACGCCGACAATCTATTGCATCTACTAAATATGCGACACAAAGCTAAGGAATTAAGTACACCTAAGCAAATTATTTTCCCTCTCTGTCGTAAAATCATAGGTCTCCCCCTCCTTTCACCCTAAAGTGACCACTAGACTCCACTTATTGGCATTCCATTTTTACACCACTGCCTGAGATACGGAGTCTTAGCCCCACTCTCCCCTATACAAGTAGGCATGTCTCCCGAGGGCATTCTCTATACCCTCTATATCCTCGGGGTGATACCAGTGCACCTCGGGGTCACGCTTCCACCAGGTGAGTTGCTTACGGGCATAATGGCGGCTGTTGCGCTGGATGAGACGGATAGCCTCCTCGAGGGAGATCATGCCGTCGAAGTAGGCAAAGAGCTCCTTATAGCCCACCGTATTGAGCGCATTGAGGTGACGATGGGGATAGACCGCACGAGCCTCAGCCTCCAGCCCCAGCGACATCATCTGGAGTACTCGCTCATCGATGCGGGCATAGAGCTCCTCACGCTCTCGGGTTAAGCCTATCTTGATCATATCGAAAGGACGATGCTTCGCCTGCCCTGTATGGAAGGAGGAGAAGGGCCTTCCCGTCGAGAGGCAGACCTCGTAGCCGTGTAGGACACGCTTATAGTTCTGATGATCTACTGTAGCATAGTACCTAGGGTCAAGGTGCTCCAGCTCGGAGAGAATAGGGGCTAGCCCCTGCATCTCATAGCGATGCCAGACCTCCGTGCGGATAGCAGGATCCACATCAGGTATCTCATCGATACCCCGGCATACAGCGTCTATGTACATCATCGAGCCTCCCGAGAGGAGCTGGATGGGATGATCTACAAAGAGTCCCTCGAGTAGACACAGCACATCGGCCTCGTAGCTGGCTGCGCTATAGCCCTCGGTGACACTGTGTGTCCCTACGAAGTAATGAGGCACAGCAGCCCGCTCCTCTGGAGTCGGGGCTGCTGTGCCTATAGGTAGCTCACGATAGATCTGTCGGGAGTCCGCCGAGAGGATGCTACAGCCTAGCTGGAGGGCGAGCTGCACCCCTAGGGATGTCTTCCCTACGCCCGTAGGGCCTAGGAGTACGATGAGCGTGGGACGCTGGTCTCTAGTAGAGGCTCTCTGCATCGGCGATATCGAAGCCCTCGAGGTCGATCTCACCCTCATCGATGGAGTCCTCCTCTAGGCCATCCTCATCCCACACCTCGCCCGAGGCTGGAGCGACAGAGCGAGAGGCGGCCACATCTATGGAGGCGAGTTGCTGAGGAGCCTTGCCCTCAGCATGCGTGATGATGGGCTTGTCCAAGCTCTTCCCCGGGATCATCTCTACGAGCTCAATGAAGAAGCCTCGCTCGGAGAGCATATCGAAGACGAAGAAGAGATGCTGCCCCTTGTGATCAAGGAGCTCCTCTAGTGGGGTACTCTCCATCAGGTAGCTGTCGTACTCGGAGCTCATCCCCATGTCCATCATCGTGACCTCCTGCTCCTTCTGCCAGGCCTCGTCGCAGATGTGGAAGGTAGTCAGCTCATCATGGGCATAGCCTACCGCATCGAGGATGAAATCATTCAGCTCGAGGAACGTGGCTTCGGAGTCGATCTGTAGCTCTCGCTTGAAGTAGTCATTCTCATCGGAGAGCATCAATAGACGATAGATCATTCGGCAATCGGTATACTAAGGGGTGGGTAATTACTTCGTAGCAGGGGTGAGACGCAGATGGAGCTCATCGAGCTGCTCCTGGTCAATAAGCGAGGGGGCATCGATCATCACGTCACGCCCGGCATTGTTCTTGGGGAAGGCGATACAGTCTCGGATGCTATCTAGCCCAGCAAAGAGCGAGACGAAGCGGTCGAGACCATAAGCCAAGCCCCCGTGGGGAGGGGCACCATACTTGAAGGCATTCATTAGGAAGCCGAACTGCTCCTGAGCCTTCTCTGGCGTGAAGCCAAGGAGGTCAAACATACGTGCCTGGAGCTTGCTGTCGTGGATACGGATCGATCCACCACCGACCTCTACGCCGTTGATGACCATATCATACGCATTGGCACGTACTGCACCTGGATCGCTATCCAGTAGGGGAATATCCTCGGGCTTGGGCGAAGTGAAGGGATGATGCATTGCGTAGAAGCGTTGTGTCTCCTCGTCCCACTCGAAGAGCGGGAAGTCTACCACCCAGAGGCAGGAGAACTTCTTCTTGTCTCGCAGCCCTAGCTGTGAGCCCATCTCTAGTCGGAGCTCCGAGAGCTGCTTACGTACCTTCATCGCATCACCACCCGAGAGGATGAGGATGAGGTCACCAGCCTTGGCACCAGTCTCTGTGGCTAGGCTCTGGAGCGTCTCCTGCGTGTAGAACTTATCGACACTGCTCTTGACCGTACCATCAGCCTCTACACGAGCATAGACCATACCCGAGGCCCCGACCTGAGGACGCTTCACGAAGTCCGTGAGCGCATCCAGCTGCTTGCGGGTATAGCTAGCAGCACCTGGTGCAACGATCGCCCCGATATAGGCAGCGTTATCGAAGACCGAGAAGCCATGCCCCTGCAATACATTCTTCACTTCCACGAACTCCATGCCGAAGCGTGTATCGGGCTTATCAGAGCCGTAGCGCTTCATCGCATCATGCCAGCTCATACGAGGGAAGGGTACGGGAATATCCAGATCGAGTAGTTCCTTGAATAGGTACTGTGTCATGCCCTCAAAGATAGAGAGCACATCCTCCTGCTCCACGAAGCTCATCTCACAGTCGATCTGTGTGAACTCAGGCTGGCGGTCAGCACGTAGGTCTTCATCACGGAAGCACTTCACGATCTGGAAGTAGCGGTCGAAGCCACTGACCATGAGGAGCTGCTTGAAGGTCTGAGGGGACTGTGGTAGGGCGTAGAACTGGTTGGAGTTCATACGCGAGGGGACGACGAAGTCACGAGCACCCTCGGGGGTGGACTTGATGAGTACAGGGGTCTCTACCTCTAGGAAGCCTTCGGCATCGAGGTAGCGACGTACTGCTAGGGCAAAGCGGTGACGTAGCTCGAGGTTGGACCTCACACAGCTACGGCGTAGGTCTAGGTATCGGTACTTCATCCTGAGGTCATCCCCGCCATCGGTATCATCCTCGATCGTGAAGGGAGGCACCTCCGAAGGGTTGAGGATACGAAGGGAGCTAACGGCGATCTCAATATCGCCCGTAGGGAGCTTTGGGTTCTTGTTCTCACGCTCGGAGACTGTGCCCACGATCTGGATCACATACTCACGTCCGAGCTTCTCGGCCTCGGCGACAAGTGCCTCCCCGACAACAGCCTCATTGAAGACAAGCTGTGTGATCCCATATCTATCTCTTAGGTCGATGAAGGTCATCCCCCCCATACGACGTGCCTTCTGAACCCAACCAGCGAGCGTCACCTGCTCCCCGACGTTGCTGAGGCGCAGTGCGCCACAGGTAGTAGTACGATACATATCTTTTTCTTCTCCTTGGATGGACGAGGCTCCTTTGAGCTGTCACTTCGCCCTTTGTAGTAATAATGTTTGTACCACAAAAATACAAAGTTTTCAGTGTTCCTCCGCTACTGATACATTCCTCCCATAAGTAGAACACTGGGGACAAAAAGACTTAGCGGAAGTAGACCTCTCTCCGGGCTTCCTACAGACACCCCCTAGATACGTGAGGTCATATCCTATCACTTCCCCCGCCACTTCACTACATCTTTATCGAGATGGAGTCGCCACGTACCCATCCCCGATAGAGCTGGTAGCCCTCGTAGTGCTCAGGGAGTGGATAGCCCGATGGGGCGGATGCAGTAGAGCCTTTGCCTCGGAGCTGGTAGACGTTCAGTGGGATACACTCATCTCGAAGGCGACCACTAGCCTCCCAGTCGGGCAGGAGGAACTGCCAGCGCCCATGGATCACAGCAAAGGCTAGTAGGCTATACACGTACTCCCGCCTACAGTGAGCAGGGACAAAGGCTAGACGATGGACGAAGGGCTTCAGTGTGCCCTCCGTTCCCACCATTTCCATCCCCACCGAATGTTCCATATGCTCGGAGAGATACGTGACTTGATACCAATCATGATCCAGTTGTGGGGTCATGAGGTAGTACAAATATCCCTGAAGGTAATAGGCGCACTCACTCCAGTTGTCCATCCCTTCACCATAGGCGATACGAGGCTTAGGTTGTCCATCCACGATGGAGGGCTCTAGCTCCACTTCCCAAGCCTGATCCCGTAGGAGCACATGATGGGTGTAGTGCCGTCTCTCACGTACACTGCGCCCTGCTCCCTTTAGGGGGTAGGTGGCCCAGCGTGGCACGTAGTATGTCAGATTATATTTCTCTGGACGTGAGCCATCCTCGATCACGGTGTAATAGCGCAGTCGGGGGAAAATCCAGTTGCTCTGATCCTGACGCACCAGATAGTAGGCTGTATCCGTATGGTTCTGATACACTACATGCAGATAGGGTACATCAAGCTCCCGCCTCAGCGTATCCATCGGATTATGCTCCCGATGCCAGCGCACCTCGAAGTGTACCGAGATCCTATCCTCGGCATAGACTGTACACATTGATGGCAGTAGTAGGATGATGAGGACGAGCCTCCTTAGCAGTAGCATAATGGTGTTCATCTTCTCCTCATTTTATTACATCTCGATCCAGAGGGAGCATCCCTTCACCCGACCTAGATAGAGCTGGTAGCCCTCATAGAGCTTGGGAAGAGGCAGTTGGGACTCCCCATTATAGAGTGGATTCGGATCTCCCTCCATTCCTAGAGCCTCATTAGCGATAGTCGTATCCTTCGCCACCCAGTTCGGAATGACAAAGTGGAAGCGCCCTCGCATCATCCGAAAGGCCAGCAGGCTGTAGATATACTCCCGCTCACTCCGAGCCGGGAGGAAGGCTAGGCGCCCCTCCAGCAGGCGCAGTATCCCGTCAGTCTTGTAGGGCTTCTTGGCTACGGAATGAAGGTTATCTTGCGGGCTATACACCTTCAGAGCGTGAGGGTCTCTTCGTGCTGGAGCCCTGAGGCAGTATAGGATATACTGCAGGTACTCCACACTCTCACTCCAGTCTACCTGTGGATCACTAGAGCGGCTCCTATGGGATGAGGTGGAGGACTCTTGGTCTATCTCCCACCCGCTACACCCTAGGATGACTTGATGGCTCTTGTGCACCCGTTCCTGCTCTGGGTAAACCTTGAACTGCATCGCCCTTACCTCATTATGATTTTCATAGTCATAGTTTTCTGGATACTGAAGTAAATCTTCGAAAAAATCAATGTAAGGGAAGATCCATCTACACCTATCCCTACGTACCAGATAGTAGTCTGTGTTACTATCGTTGCGATACACCACATGTAGGTAGGGCACGTTGATCGGTCGCTTCGCTGTGTCTAGCGGGTTCACCTCTGCGCGCCAGCTGACCCGCAGACTTATAGCGATCTGGGCCTCGGCGCTGAGCGTGGTCAAGAAGAGGAATCCGAGGAGCATATAGACCTTTACTACTCCCAGCTCCATATTCATTGTATGTACCTTGTTACAATCCATGAGACAATAGTCTTCGCCCCCTCGCTACAAGCTTTGCTCACCTCTGGGGGTGACTGGCTTACCCCGGTAGACCACCCGGTAGTTCATCGCCTTGAGCTCTGCTATCGTGTACGACAGCACCGTATCATATAGGGAAGGCTTACCATAGTTGGCTGGCGGCAAACTTTCATTCTTCCAGTAGGTCTCCCGAGAGGCAAACCAGATATAATATCGATAGCGCTCTGGATGGCTATACAGTTCACTACGATCAAGAACAGATTGTTGACTTGAATCTCCGGGGAGAATTGGGACAAAAATACTCGGCGCAACGATGAAGGGATCACCCATTCGACGGAAATAGGAGCTATAATACATCGTATCAGGAGTTGCATTAATCTCTTGAACCGTGTATACTACTCTACGTGCCACAATCTTCGGTATGAAGTCACACCCTGTCAGTAGCAGAAGGGCAACTGCGAGTAACGTTATTCTCTTATTCATAATCTATTGTTTGTCTAAATGAGGAAAACTAAAAGGAGGAACAATAGTAGAGGGATAGCGACATCCCCCCAAGGGAGAGATTTGTGCGCCTGTGCTAGGGCTTCGATCTTTATGGCTACGAAAACTCCTTGCCCTCTGATTGATATAGCTTGTTCTACATCCTCCGAGAATCACACAAGATCTCCAATAGCAAATACGTCTACGTGACGGACATCATAACATTATATCTATCGTTCATACAAGCGATTTGGCAGGGATGCCACAGCTCCCCTATATCGTCACACTTTACACACTTCCCCTGCTCTCACCTTCGGCTATTGTACAGTGACTTCTTACCCATAGAGGACTCGCTGAAGTCAATCTGGAGGGTCACAGACTTGATCATCTCGGTATAGGGGACATATCTCTTCCCAACAGAGTCGGTAATCACTCCTCGCCCATGAAATAGATCCTTGTGGAAGATATCCGAGGGGATGAATACCCGAAAGGAAATACCAGCTAGAGAGAATGCCAGGAGATTTAGATACTCGACCCTCACCCCATGTGCTGGTAGTAGGACGGCATGATCTGGGAAGTCATACTGGTAGATGATTGATCGTAGGTAACGAGCTATCATCTCCTCCGCACGTAGCCGATTGGAATAGTCAGCTACAAGGGAGTCACTGATGCTGGATACATAGAGATACCATTGGAGCCGTGCATAGCCCATAGCTGAGCCAACCCCCTCCCCCTCATAGACCTCTCGTGGGGGGATTAGCTCTTCGCGCTCATCGATTGTCCACTCGATCGAAGGCATATGCATCTTGCCATATTCGGGATCCCACCTACTGGAGAAGAAGAATGGGACCAGGGTATAGTATCTTGGGGCATCATTGTAGACTTCACCCTCCACAAGATAGCGGGTAGTATCCAGCAGGAACTGTGCTTCCAGCAGAGGATCATGCGCCTTACTTAGCCCATAGTCACTCTCTGAGCAGATTGTCCCATTAAAACCTCCTACTGGAGCAAAGCTACCATAAGAGGTCGCAATGGTTGGGACGTAGCAGTTCTTGTTCCCCTTGTTGTGGTACTCGATCCTCAGGAAGGGGATCCTACTCAGGGTATCTAATTTTGGGGATAGATCATGCAATAGGGTACGTTGCCACCATCCTCGGTCAGGCCAAGCCTTTGCTCTATCCCTCCACTCTAGTGAGAGCTTAACGGCGACACGCTGAGCCTACATACTCCCACAGAAGAGCAAGGTGATCAAGAATAATCTTAGTTTCATAGTGCTACTTAATGATGAAGTGTTGGTACACATGACTTACCCGTACTGTGCCTACTAGGGAGTGTAGCCTAAATAACATAGGTCTCGTCTTATCCCCTCTAGAGGCTTCATTGGGTGTCTAGTCCTCATCGTGTGGGGTAGAGAGGTAGGAAGGCTTCCCTACACCACTGCTTACTCTATATAGACTGGAGGGCCCATTTTTTGGTTACGTATATCTACGTCCCTAGAATATGATCCTTGGCGCAGACTCTTGAAGTAATATTCCTCTAGCAGGGAGTCGATAGGAACCTCTCCATAAGGGTCGCAAGTACGATACACACGGAGCTCCTTGGTCTCTTGGTCGTAATATACGAGAAGGCCAAGATCTGGATTCCCCAAGTAAAATACCGTAAGAGACACCGACGAGGACAGAAGAGGTATCATAGGATCATCTGGCATTATGGAGTGCGGGAGTTCTTCTATCCTCCCTCCAAGAAAACACTGGTACCATGTAGAATCTACATCCAGTAGGTAAGCCTTACCCCCAATCACAAAGTTAGGATCTAGAAGGCTCCAGACAGAGCCAAGAGACAGCGTATCTAAGACTGAGTAAGGCAGTCGTCGTACACTCCGTCTTAATCCTATCTGTGGCACAACTACGACCCGAAGGAAGCTATCAGCAGAGATCCACTGCACCGCTAGATATTCATCTCGGTGAACAGCCAGATTCGTCTCCATCTGACTCAAGAACTGCTCTAGGGAGAGATAGGGCTTGATCTCCTTTTGGTCCCGAGGGATGTAGCACGAGTTCGCACCACAGAGGAGCATGACCCCACAGAGTATCCAGATAAGCTTACGCAAGACCATTTTGATCACTCTTTCATTCTCGAGTCTAGCCCTCACTAGTCACGAGGGCTATGCTCATGTTTTTACTTTATTCTTTTCCGCCTACCTAAGTAGCCGTTTCCCCAGCCACTGCATCTGCTTATAGCTCCGCCCACGGAGATGGACAGGTGCAAGCTTTGAGTAAATTTGGACGACCTCGGGGAGCACCTCTGAGGGGGGCACCATTCTATCCCTAGGCGATCTATAGACCTCTAGCTGCCCCGCACGAATGAAATAACAACGATAGCCCTCCTGTATGCTCCTAAAGGCCAGTGGCTCTCCCCGACCCAATAGCTCCTCCAGGAAGCATCTCTCTACAGAGTCTATCGGTATAAGTCTCCTTCTAGGGTTGGCAAGGTCGCAGGTATACCAGCGCTCATCCTCCTGTTCTACAAACACGGCAACCCTTTTGAAGCTCCTCGTATCCAGCAGCGCAAAGAATTCCTCCCAGGTGTGGAAGTATGGCTGGCGTCTCAGCTTCGTGTAGTACTCATATTTGCTTATCTCTTCCTTGAAGCGAAGGGTGGGAACGAAGATCACACGGTGCGCCCCAGCACCAAGCCCTGGTACTTCCCGAAGCAGAGCAGACCTTTGCCTGCGGAGCGACTGCTGGAGCTCTTGAGCAAAGGCGCCTATCTCTATCCGAGCTCGCTCCCTAGGGGGGCGAAAGCTCCTCGGACGTCTCTTCGTCCCGCACGAAGCTAAGAGGAAAAGACTCAATAGAAAAGCAACGAGCCGTCTCATTTAAACATGATTTTACTAATATATGAGAAAACATAATCCGATGGTAGGGATCTTGTCGTCCCTTTTAGAGGATCCCAAATTGTAATCTTCAGGTAATTATGATGTCCTCCTCTTATCAGGTTTAATTTCTGGCCAACATCTACAGATACGATGTTAACGGCATGACCTGTCCCATTAATGTTAACGGTTCCAATCATTTCGACTCCCTTACGTAGCTGGCCTCCCACCTGTCTCCACGTGTCATTCTTAAGATCCTCCACTTTAAAATGTACCACTCTTACATTGTCAGAATCAAATGCACGATCATAAAAATCAAAATCTGCTCCCTCTCTATATCCTGACAATTTCAAGAAGTCTTCGGCACTCCGATTAAAGTGACCTTTGTCCGCATACTCAGAAGCATAGGCATAGCAATACTTTTCGGAGTTTGGCTGCGCGGGTATACCTGTTTTAGGCAATGACCCATAATGTTCCATGTTCATATACTTCGCCCCTGTCCAACGATTTGCGCCCATTTTCTCAGCCAGTTTATACCCCCGAATACCACCACTAATAGCCCCAGAAATAGCCCCTCCGGCAGCTCCCCAAAGGGCACTACTCCCAGCATCTAAAAAGAAACCTCTACCAGCAATGAGGTTATTCAATCCATTAAGAGCAATTCCTGACACAGCCCCCGTAAGAGCTCCTGATGCTGCGCCAATCGCTGCTCCTGTAAATGCCCCTAGAGCCAAACTTGATGCAGCCAGAGCTCCTCCTGTGAAACCAGAGAGCCCTCCGACCAACGCTCCTACACCAAAATAGGCAAGGAATCCACCAAAGCCCGAGATCTGCTGTCGATGAGCAATAGCATTCATTGTCCCCCCAATAATGGCTCCTATCGCAACAGGAATCAGCCAAAACACCTTTCCACTCTGATCTGTATACCTCAGAGGGTTATTTAGGCAGTAGCTGTAGCGATTGAAGCTCTGCGAGAAGTCTGGGAGCTGTACGTATGGGTCAGGGCTCAGGAAACGTCCTGTGTAGGGGTCATAGAGGCGGGCATTCATCTGTATAAGATCAAACTCCGGCAGATGCTCATGTCCTGTGAAGCCTCGGCCTAGGAAGAGTGGCTCCTCCTGCCCCTCTTCCACACGCCCCCAAGGGCTATAGTGATAGTGTGCCCTCCGAGTACCATCAGAGGCCACGATGTCCGTAATACTCCCGAGGTAGTCCCGTGCGATGTAGTAGAGGTGCCACCCCTCACGCTCCTTGACCAAAACAGCTGGAGCACTATAGGCATCTCCCTCCAGGTAGAGTCGAGCAGTCTGCTCTCCACTCTGAGGACGGTGCTCCTCTTCGTACTGGTTGCCCCAATAATAGACCTCCCGCTGTAGGGTATCCCCTCGGGTGAGCCTCATCCGTATCCGATCCAGAGCACCATTGTAGTCCCAAACTGCCCGATAGGAGCCCTGTGTGATGCTCTCAGGTCGATCAAAGGAGGTATAGGTCAGAGTCTGCTCTACTTCTGTCTTCAGGTTTGTTGGGAGCAAATCTGCGATGCGGACGAGGGGGCTTCCTGAGAAAGGGACTGGCTGGGGCATAGGATCCTGAGGGAGCTCTACTGGATCAAAGCAACTTCCCTCAAAGCTATTTACTTCTGTTAGACGATAGGGGTGCTCTCCGTCCTCATAGAGGAAGTTGCATCCACCCGAGAGTTCATCCCCTGTCCGAATAAGGTTTCCATTGGAGGCATAGGTACAATTACTTCCCCTATCCCAGTTATTAAGTCTGTTTAGAAGGTCGTAGCCGAAGGATTGTGTCCGTACAGTATCTCTCACCACCCAGGAACGACGAGAGAGATTGCCCGTACGGGGATCAAACTCATACGTCTCGCGCTGGACGTCTCCCATCGCACGTCCTGTGAGTACCCCCTGAGGGCTGTAGCTGTATGTACGTAGCTGTCCACCTGTACTAGCCTCTGTAGGTATCCCCATATTATTGACCGCACGCAGCCTCCAGATCGTATCTATCGTGGGACGTAGAGGAGACTGTAGTCGGGTCATCATATGATGACCATGGGCGTAGCTATACAGCTCGGTGAACTCCTCTGACTCTGGCGTGCGATAGGTCAGACTGGCGACCCGCCCATCTCTATCGTAGCCATAGGTTCGTTTAAGGATTTTACTCGGTGCGACTCCCTCCTCTTGGGTTGCTATCCGCCCAAGGGCATCATAGGTATAACTCTTGAAGCTTCCGTTAGTCGATCGCTCCTCTATGGGACGACCATAGGTGTCATAAGTATAGCTTGTGGAGAAGGCCTTATCTCGATCGATCCTTAGGAGACGACCGTAGGGATCTGTAGTCGTAGTGATGCTACCATTGGGGGTGACATATCGCTTGGTATAGGTACCATCGGAGGCATAGTTATACTCTGTCTCCCTCAGCCCTGCACTCGGATCATCTAGTCGAGTCTGACGACCATAGTCATCATACTCGAAGGTTGTCCACCCTCCGTCTGAAACTCGGATACGCGCAATCAAACCATGCTTATTATAGTCATAGTAAATCGTTCCACCTGCATCTTTGACGGAGCTAAGCTGGCCAACTTCGTTATAGGTCTGGGTCTTTGATACCCCCTCTTTAGTCTCTGTCGTCTGGTTGCGTTCGTAATGCCAAGTCGTCTCCTTACCAGAAGCCTCTACATAGTAAGTCTTACGGCCATATTCATCGTAGCTATATTCGTTCCAGGAAGTCGCTGTTGCCCCTCTGTAAGGGAGGGACACCTGATAGACATTTCCCTGCTGATCATAGTTGGTATCTGTCCAGAGCATCGAGCCATCGAAGAGTTCGGATCCTTGCTTCAGGACTCGTCCTAGAGCATCATAGAGTGTATGGGTCGTAGGGGCTCCTGTGGATCTGGTAATCTCTGTGTATTGCCCATGAGAGTCCTGTTCATAGCTAGTCGTGCGAATAGAGCCATCTGGCCCCTGTACGCGTACAGCATTGCCCCAGATATCATACTCGGTCTGTGTCCTATTACCTAGGACATCGATCTTCACTCGAGCATTCCCTCTTTGATCAAAGTCAGAGGATTTCACGATCAGCCCTAGAGCATCGGTCTTGGCCACCACATGTCCCTCACCATCATAGGTGTAAGTATCACCAAGTAACTGAGAGACCTCGTAGGGAGCGGACTTCTCTGAGATTAGATGTCCCCTATCATCATAGCTCCAGACAGATCTCTTTAGGCGAACTCCGGCACCCGTACCATTATCCTGAGTCGTCGTGGAGCTGATAGGACGAAGGAGTGCATCATGCTCCATCGTAACTGTTGTCACCGTCCTCGGTTGCGTTCCTATGGTCAGCTCTGTACGTGTCTGGCTCTGTGTTCCTAGGAGATATAGGCTAGGACTCAGACTGTGACGATAGGTATTATAGGCAGCTTGGGTTCGAGTGGAACTTCCATCTAGGAGGGAACTTACTAGTTGCTCCTTGGTCACATACTGGTAGGGATCGTAGGTGAGTGTCTTCTCTTGGCTGGTACCCATGAGATGGTTCTTCGTATGTACAGCGGAGAGATGGTATCCCCATCGCTTTCCTCTCGGGGGATACTCCCCTTGGGCATACTCCATATGAGCCTCCTCCGCAGGACGAGATTCTGACAGCCCCAACAGGCCTGTAGTTACGGAGATGGGAACTCCTCTCAGGGTTGGGGCATATCGTGTGACCTGCTCTGTGAGCATCTGTAGATCCTCCACCCTCGTCTGCTCAAATCCACAGAAGCCAAGTCCTAGCCGACTAACCATAAGATTCGTATAGTAGTAGAGCTTATCAGCAATAATCGTCCCCGTCTCATCAGGCAGATAGGTGCGCTGCCCCTGGAGTAGGTACCAAGAGGGTAAGATGCGACAGAGTCCCTCAGTAATCTGCGGTTCAGTTATAAATGTCTCCTTATAGGACGTTCCATGGTTGATACGGCTTATCTCCCGGAGATTCGCATACTGATTACACTGCTCGATCCCTCGGCTATCAATGAAATTAGTAAGCAAGCCTCGCCTCAGCTGATTAGATCCTAAAATATAGGGGATGCAAAACCCGTCGCTCTTCACACATAGTAGCTGTGCGGTCTGATCTCGGGTGACTAGACTCAGTGGGATCGGTTGGATAAAACCTGTCGGGAGGAAGGCGCTACGGGTAGAGGATATCTCTCCGTGCTCATTGAAGTACACTGAGATACCCTGATTATCTATATACACCAAATCCGATAGCCCATCATGATTCATATCTATAGCAAAAATCTCATAGGGGCCTCCCCGATCACCCTCTTTAGCGGAGTCTGCACCTAGTGGAAATAAGCTCTGTTTATATGATTTAAAGCCTCGTCCCGTATTGATATAAAAATGCCAATTAGAACCCTCGTCGTGAAACACGAACCAGCCTCGCTCGTATTCTGCATTATCCGGATCAGGATTATCTTCCCATTGCCAATAGGATTCCTCCACTGGAACAAAAGCATCCATAAGCCCATCCCCATTAAGGTCACACCAGTGAAGGGAGGGAGAGCTGGGGAACTGATCTTGTCCATCACGCCCCCAGTCTGAGAGGTGTTGAAACTGTCGACTAGAAGGTTCTACGCTATAGCAGGTCATTTTACCATTTCTCACTTCACACAAATCAGTTCGACCGTCACCATCGACGTCGAGAGTGTGAATAGATGATGTAGGATCAAAAAAATGCCATCCTGATGGTAAGACCTTTCCTTGCTCCAAATCTACAAGAGCATAAGACCCTCTCTGATATTGTCCATATACATTTTCATAGGGAGAGGCGACGAGCAACTGTATTCGACCATCTCCTAGAAACGACCCCCAATAATAATAGGGGCTTGTAGGACTAGTAAAAAATGGATTAGAAACACCACCAGAGACAGTCACTATGAAACGCCGACCCTCTGAAATGGTTCGTCCCCAATTTTGATTAATATAATAGACTGTTATCTCTATTTGTGTCGCAAGAGGAACAATTGGAGTACGCCTTGGTGAATATTTTTCCTCTCGTATCACTCCGGCTAGATTAACCTTTACAAGCTCATCCACCCCATCCCCATCGACATCTACAGCACGAAGTTCTTGGAAGCCTTTTCCGGCAAGCAGTTTAATCACCCCGGGATACGAAGAGAGAGAAGGCGTCACTAGGATCTTCTGATCCGGAGCATACAGACTACCGTACTGATGTCCTTTTTCACCACCTGAATACTTAGTACTCACTACACCATAGGTTGAAGCCTTGGGATAGATAATAAGGCCATCATTCCCCTCCCCTCTCATGAGACGTCCACGCTGGATAATCTGGTCTTCTCGATCAATGTCAAATGATCCTGCAAGACGGACAGACGCCCCTGCGGTAAGAGTGCTCTCCTCTCCTTGCTCCTTGTCATATTGGTAACGTAGACGTATCGGATTGAGCTTATTGCCATGAGACGAACATCCGATCTGCCTTACGTAGTAGCGTCCTTGTTTCCATTCGTGCTGTAGCTCGTAGGTCATAAGTTCCTCTCCTCCGGAGTAGACGATGATACGTTTAAGGAGTTTCTTTTGAGCCACGGGCTCCCCATAGGCATAGCCCTCTGTGAATGCCTTCCGATCTTCATAGAAGAACTCTACCCGTTCGGCTTGCTCTCCACCTCGACCTCCATCTATCCGATGAAGGATAATCTTTTGGATATAGTCTATCCCTGCTACTCGATCATATGCAAAGGTCACACTATTACCTAGATGATCCGTCAGTCTACTGAGAGGGGCTCCATACCGTCTCGGGGTCGAGGTACTGAGCTCATATATCCCCACTGTTCCGTTGGGGTAACGTACCTCATAGCCATTTTCACGCACTCTACCGAGGACATTCCCCTGCTCAGTAATCATGGGGTAGTCACCCTGAAGGACGTGATCAACATTGGGCACAAAGCGAACCCCATCAAGGCTTATTGCCTCCCACGACAGGGGGCTAGGAGACCACGTGGGGCTACCTGCTCCTCCATCAAAATGAACAGTCTTATTTGTCGGAAGGATACTTGACAGACCAGCTAGGCTCCACCCATAGCCAGCCACACCATCTCCGGCCTGGCTATTATAGACCAAGCTCAGAGTCGGAGCTAGCTGTACCAAAGGACCTAAAGTGATCGGGATAGAGTAGCTAAGTCCCCCAGTCGCAGTCGGACCAGAAGTGTAGGGAATAGGGGGCGCCCAGACACTAGGAGCTAAGGTCTCTCCTACATATCGAGTAGGGGAAGTTCTTGGATATCCACCCTCCTGTCCCCCTTCCATTCCCAAAGCTCGTACATCAGAGCTCTTCTTTGCACCTTTGAGAGATGTAGCAGTCTTCAACTTTCCATAATCATAAACCGAGGCCGAATACGTGATGAGTGTATCTCCATTGCTTTGGACTTGTACCGTAGAGTCTAGTGCGTTCTTATTTTGCCCCCACAGACTACTAGCACAGGAGCAGGAGAGTCCCCCAACGAGGAGGAGAAGACGCAGAGTATAAGATGACATGGTTGTGTAGTATTAGTTAGGTTCGTTAGTTCTTTCGGATCTTCCACGCAGATCGATCCTTCCCTACAATGAGATGCAGGACATAGAGGCCTGCACTCTGGCCTGAGAGATCAAGCATGGTCGTCACGGAGGCAACCTCCCGTCTCACGACCACTCGACCGAAGAGGTCATAGACCACCAGGACTGCACGCTGCTCAGGGCGATAACCAAGGAATTCGATCGTCAGCTCGCCTTCGGTGGGGTTGGGGTAAATACGAACCTGACCTCGGTCGATGGTCTCTGTAACATAATCCCGACCACTTAGGTGACGACAATCCGCCTCATCCCTTGGGTCAAGGTCAGATGCAGTCTGTTGTGTACTATCCGCGCTCAATGTACGAAGTCCCTTGGGCTTCTTCGAGCCAACGACTAGCTCACGACGGACTCTATTCCCAGCGGCATCATAGGCGAAACGCACCCGTCCCTGTCCCATGAGGGGGAGGCTACCCACGGAGAGTAGTAGAATAATAAGGTATAGGTACTTCATAAAGAACCTCGTTTATAGTTAGTAGTAGTGTGGCAAATATAGATATTCTTCTGGATAAATACAAGATCTCCACATATTAAATATTTTACGGAAGCAAAGCACCTTACACAACACCTATTCCATACAAAGAAGTAGCCCTAAGGAGGGCGTCATACCCCACCTAAGTCAGGCCTCCAATAGAGCCCGTTGCCCACCTCTTGACGCACCTATTCCACCAGCAACAACACATCCGAATCTCCCCCCCAGCACCTACCCTTCGGAGAGAGGTTACCCTCCTTGCAAAAACAGCCCACCTAACTACCTCTCTATCAAACTCTCCGAGAGCCCCAAAACGTTCATACCGAGAGCGCACTTGCGCTCTCGGTATGAACGCTCCCATCACCTATGTAAGGTGACGAGTGCGCTCTTACCGAGTCCTCTCCTGTGATCATTACTACTCCTCAAGTAGGACTCTCGGAATGAGCGTTACGACCTGTGTAGGAGCGCATTACCATAGCCGTCATAGCTTACGCCATACAGTGGTAGGGACAGGCACACCATACGCATAGCTGAACACCCCACTCACCCTGATGATCAACTCCATATATATAGTGAAGGGAGATAAGAGTGATCGTGCCTTGAGATGGAGGCCCCGGCCAGGTCTACCCCGACCGACACCAAGAGACCTAGTACCAGGGACGACGCATGATCTCGCTTGCACACTCCAGCCTTTGGATCTTCGGGGGTATCATTTCGTATCCCAGGGAGCCTTAGCCCACCCCCTAGAGATCCGAGGCATTATCTCAAAGAAATAGACATACAAGCGAGCCCTACAGAGGAGATACTTAGAGCGCACTTGTGTACACGCGTGTATACTGTTGTGTACACGTGGGTATACAGTTGTGTACACACGTGTATACTCATCCCTCCTAGGTAGGAAGTATACACTGGGGATCTCTATACCTAGGACACGGATACTTCTATCTTCGGCGTATGCTCCTTGACGACCTTGCTCTCGCACCATAGTGATTTCATCCGTCAGCCCTGACCTAGTGGCAGGTAAGGAGGGAAATTGAGTACCTTTGCGCTACACCTACATTATTATGTAAGATATGATGCACTGGGAACAACTCCTCTCCGATAGACGACTAGGCGCCGATACCTCCGAGCGCAGGCCGACGACAGCGCCTGCCCGCAGTGACTTCGAGCGTGACTATGACCGCCTGGTCTTCTCTCCCCCCTTCCGTAGACTACAGAGCAAGACGCAGGTCTTCCCCCTACCTGGCAACATCTTCGTACACAATAGGCTGACCCATAGCCTAGAGGTAAGCTGTCTGGGGCGGTCACTCGGCAACATCGTCGCCGACTGCCTCGTGGGGCGTTACCCCAAGGCGAGCGAGATCCCCCTGCGCTCGGGACTCAGTGCCATCGTCAGTGCCGCTTGCCTAGCACACGACATGGGCAACCCTCCCTTCGGCCACAGCGGAGAGCGGGCGATCAGTGCCTACTTCAAGGAGGGGAATGGTGCCCGCTGGCAGAGCCAAGTAGAGCAGGAGGGTGGACGCTGGGAGGACTTCCTCTACTTCGAGGGGAATGCCAATGCCTTCCGCCTGCTGACCCACCAGTTTCAGGGGCGACGTGTGGGGGGCTTTGCCCTCACCTGCAGTACGGTAGCGAGCATTATCAAGTATCCCTACAGTAGCCTGCTAGCTAGGGGGAAGAGCAAGTTTGGCTTCTTCGAGACCGAGGAGGAGACGATGCGTATCGTAGCCGAGGAGCTCGGACTGATACAGGTCAGCGATTCGCCCCTATGCTATGTGCGCCACCCCCTCGTCTACCTCGTGGAGGCAGCCGATGACATCTGCTACCAGATCATGGATATAGAGGATGCCTACAAGCTACATATCCTGAGCTTCGATGAGGCACGTGACCTCCTGGAGGCCTTCTTCACCGAGGAGGAGCTAAGAGGGATCCGCCGTGTGGCATCGAGCATAGGAGACCCCAATGAGCGCATAGGCTACCTACGCTCCAAGGTCATCAACCTCCTCGTCGAGGAGGCAGCCTCTGTCTTCCTCGACTCAGAGGAGGATATCCTCAGCGGACGCTACACCGGGACACTCGTCCAGCACCTCTCTCCCCGTAGCTATGAGGCCTACCGAGTCTGCAGCGAGGTGGCTCATAAGCGGATCTATTCGGCTCATGGAGTCGTAGATGTAGAGCTCGCAGGGCATAGGATCTTCTCGGCTCTGCTGGATCGGCTCATCGAGGCACAGTTACACCCTGAGCACCTATACAGCCGTACCCTACTGAGCCGAGTAAGTAGCCAGTATGACACGAGTAGCCCCACCCTCTACGGCAAGATCCAGTGTGCCCTAGACTACATCTCGGGCATGACAGACATCTATGCGCTAGACCTCTACCGCACGATCACGGGGATGAACCTCCCCGCTGTATAAGTGGGGAATGCCTCCCTTCCTACTAGAGGATATGAGGGGGAGAGAGCACTCTAGGGAGAGACTTGGGAGGGAGGATCAAGCTGTTTAAAAGTGCTATCTTTGCTCTAGTAAACATCATAGATATTTACAGTCTAAGGAGGTTATTCCCCGATGCGCCCCCTTGACTCCTAGACGATCACCCCGCCCTACGCTATTCACTCAGCAGTAGAGCCTTCATATTAAGTATAAATAGGTAGTCATATGAGTAGTATACAGCATGAGGGGTATCGTCCCCTCACCGAAGCAGAAATCGCCAGCCTCAAGGAGCGTGCGAACTCCGCTGACGACTGGTCTCAGGTCTGGGTCAAGGAGGGCTTCGTCCCCCGCCATATCCTCAATACGCACTTCTCTGGGTGGGTACGCCTCGGGCTCTTCGAGCAGACCTTTGACCTACCAGGAGGGATCTCCAAGCATTCCGGCCTCTACTACACCTACCTACATAATGTGGAGGTAGGCGACAACTGCTGTATCGAGCACGTCAATAACTATATCGCTGGCTATAGCATCGGCGAAGGGACGTTCATCAGCAACGTAGACACCATCCTCGTCGATGGGGAGACGACCTTTGGCAACGGCGTAGAGGTCTCTGTCCTCAACGAGACTGGGGGACGTGAAGTGCTGGCCTACGACCGCCTCTCCGCCCACGAGGCCTACCTGATGGCGATGTACCGCCATCGCCCCGAGCTGATCACCCGCCTACGTGACCTCATCACCCGCTATATCGATACCCAACGCTCCAGACACGGACGTATCGGAGCATACTGCCATATCACCGATGTAGGGAATATCACCAACGTGAAGATCGGGGACTATGCACGTATCATCGGTACTCGGCGCCTATATAATGGGAGTATCAATAGCGTAGAGGCCGCCCCCGTCTACGTCGGTTACAGCGTCATCTGTACGGACTTCATCATCTCCTCGGGCTCTAGGGTGGAGAGTGGCACAGCCCTCTCTCGCTGCTTCGTCGGGCAGGCCTGTACGCTAGCTCACGGGTATTCGGCCTCGGACTCGCTCTTCTTCAGCAACTGCCATGGGGAGAATGGGGAGGCCTGTGCCATCTTCGCCGGTCCCTTCACGGTCACGCACCACAAGTCCACCCTCCTCATCGCTAGCCAGTTCTCCTTCATGAACGCAGGCTCGGGATCTAACCAGAGCAACCACATGTACAAGCTCGGGCCTATCCATCAGGGCATCATGGAGCGTGGGGCAAAGACCTCGTCCGACTCCTATATCCTCTGGCCGGCACGTATCGGAGCCTTCTCCCTAGTCATGGGGCGACATACCACCCACCCCGACCTCTCTAACCTCCCCTTCTCCTACGTGATCGAGTCCTGCGATACCACGTGCATCATCCCTGGGGTGAACCTCAAGAGTGTAGGAACCATCCGTGACGCACAGAAATGGCCACGGCGAGATGCTCGCCGAGATCCTGACCGCCTCGATCAGATCAACTACAACCTGCTCAGCCCCTACACCATCCAGAAGATGATCAACGGACAGCAGATACTCCAGGATCTAAGACGTGTGGCCGGGCTCACCTCCGAGGTCTACACCTATCAGAGTGCTCGCATCCGCAGCAGCTCCCTGAGGAAGGGGATACATTACTACGAGCTCGCCATCCATAAGTTCCTCGGGAACTCCCTGATCAAGCGCCTAGAGGGCGTCGCCTGCACTAGCATCGAGGCTGTACGCACAGCCCTACAGCCTAGGGTATCCATCGGACTAGGTGACTGGGTCGACCTCTCGGGACTCATCGCCCCCAAGGCAGAGATCGTACGCCTGCTCCGCGAGGTAGAGAGTGGTGCGATCACCGACATCGCTCAGCTCGCAGAGAGCTTTGCAGACCTACACCGTCACTACTATGAGTACGAGTGGACCTGGGCCTATGAGAAGATCCATACCTACTATGGGCTAGATCTATCTCAGGCACGAGCTGAGCAGATCTGCGAGCTCGTAGAGCGGTGGCGTAGAGCGGTCGTAGAGCTCGACCAGGAGGTCTATGCCGATGCCAAGAAGGAGTTCTCTCTATCGATGATGACGGGCTTCGGAGCAGACGGAGACGAGCGGCAGCAGGCGATGGACTTCGAGCAGGTGCGGGGGAGCTTCGACAGCAATCCCTATGTCAGCTCTATCCTACAGCACATCCAGGAGAAGAGCGCCCTAGGGCAGGAGCTACTCGACCGACTCCAGCCTCTATGCTAGAGCTACGCCCCAGCACTCGTCGTGTAGCCCGCTGTATGGGATAGCCAGTATACCCTAAGTCCCTATTAGGTAGGCCTATCCTAGCACATATATCGGCTCTGAGCCCCTCTCGACTGATCCCTATCAAGGACTTCGTCGGGAGGGGCTCAGGAGCTATCTGGGAGGTGGTGATCTGATGGCAACTAATATAATTGTACATATGCTAGGGAATTCAGTAGACAATTAGTACCTTTGCCCTAGAAGTCTAGGCAAGAGAGCCTGGCTCCTCAAGCAACAAACAAATAACATCACACAAACTATGAACGATTCCGCGATCTTTAACCTCATCGAGGAAGAACGCCAGCGTCAGCTCAAGGGCATTGAACTCATTGCCTCGGAGAACTTCGTCAGCGAAGAGGTCATGAAGGCTATGGGTAGCTGTATGACCAACAAGTACGCTGAAGGCTACCCAGGTAAGCGTTACTACGGGGGCTGCGAGGTAGTAGACCAGTCTGAGCAGCTAGCTATCGACCGTGTCAAGCAGCTCTTCGGTGCTGAATGGGCTAACGTACAGCCACACTCTGGGGCACAGGCCAATATGGCTGTACTCCTTGCTTGTCTCGAGCCAGGGGATACCTTCATGGGGCTCAACCTAGCCCATGGTGGTCACCTCTCTCATGGGTCGCCCGTCAATAGCTCAGGTCTACTCTATCACCCCGTCGAGTACAATGTACGTGAGGACAACGGCCGTGTAGACTATGATCAGATGGAGCAGCGTGCCCTCGAACACAAGCCCAAGCTCATCATCGCTGGGGGATCGGCCTACTCCCGTGAGTGGGACTACGCCCGTATCCGTGCTATCGCTGACAAGGTCGGTGCTATCTTCCTCGTCGATATGGCACACCCCGCAGGCCTCATCGCTGCTGGCCTACTTGAGAACCCCGTAAAGTACGCCCATATCGTCACCTCGACGACACACAAGACCCTACGCGGCCCACGCGGTGGGATTATCCTCATGGGCAAGGACTTCGACAACCCATGGGGCAAGAAGACCCCCAAGGGCGAGATCAAGAAGATGTCTGCCCTACTCGACTCCGCCGTCTTCCCCGGGGTACAGGGTGGTCCACTAGAGCACGTGATCGCTGCTAAGGCCGTCGCCTTCTATGAAGCCCTCCAGCCCTCCTTCAAGGAATACGGCAAGCAGGTCAAGAAGAACGCTCAGGCTATGGCCGACGCCTTCGTACGCCGTGGCTACGGAGTCATCTCAGGCGGTACAGACAACCACTGTATGCTCATCGACCTAAGGGGTAAGTTCCCTGACCTGACAGGTAAGGTAGCCGAGAAGGCTCTCGTCTCTGCCGACATCACGGTCAATAAGAACATGGTACCCTTCGATAGCCGCTCCGCCTTCCAGACCTCAGGGATCCGCGTCGGTACCCCCGCTATCACGACCCGTGGGGTGAAGGAGGACAAGATGGAATACATCGTCTCCCTGATCGACCGTGTCCTCTCTGCACCTGAGGACGAAGCTGTCATCGCAGCCGTACGCAAGGAGGTCAATGAACTGATGCTCCAGTATCCTATCTTCGCTTACTAGTAGCTCACCATGGCTATGCTTAGGATCAGCCCACCCATCCAGGGCTCCTCAGCAGACACCTAACGACAATCCGTCCGAAGCTCCCCCTCCGACTGCCGAGGGGGAGCTTCGGACTCTTCCTATTTAGATATATCTAAACAAACAGCATGAGAAAGTCCTTATTCAGCTTGATGTGCCTCCTAGCTCTAGCCTGTGGCACGACAGCCACAGCCTTGACCGTGAGAATTCCTATCCCCCGTGTCAATATCATTCCCCAGCCCAAGGAGCTGATCGAGGGTGAGGGTACCTTCACCCTCACGGCTCGTACCCCACTGGTGGCTCAGGGAGACTCAGCCCTCACCATCGCCCGCTTCTTCGCAGACAAGCTGAGCCGTAGCACTGGCTTTGCCCTACAGGCTAGTAGCGCACCCGCACGCCGTGGTGCCATCGCCCTGCGTATCGATCCCAAGCTTCCCCTCGGCATCGAGGGGTATACCCTCGAGGTAAATGCTCAGGGGGTCACCGTCACAGGCCGCACCGGACAAGGACTATACTATGGGATGCAGTCCCTACTGCAGCTCCTCCCCCCAGCGATCGAGTCGCCGACCAAGGTCGCAGGCGTGACATGGCGTATCCCCGCAGTCAAGATCAAGGATGAGCCCGCCTTCGGCTACAGAGGGGCGCTCGTGGACGTCTGCCGCCACTTCCTCACCGTAGAGGAGATGAAGAAGCACATCGATCTACTCTCAATGTTTAAGATCAACCGCCTTCACTGGCACCTCACCGAGGACCAAGGCTGGCGCATAGAGATCAAGAAGTATCCTCGCCTAACCACAGTGGGCTCCAAGCGTATCGAGGGTGACGGCTCTGTCTACGGAGGCTTCTACACTCAGGATCAGATACGCGAGATCGTCAAGTATGCCTCAGACCGCTTCGTCACCATCGTCCCCGAGATCGAGCTACCTGGACATGCGATGGGAGCCATAGCCTCTTATCCCGAGCTCACCTGCTTCCCCTACCGTCGTATTTACAAGGTGCGTAACCTATGGGGCGTCGAGCAGGACGTCTATTGCCCAGGGAAGGAGACTACCTTCCAGTTCATCCAAGATGTATTTGACGAGGTCATCCCCCTATTCCCCGGAGAATATGTCCATATCGGTGGAGACGAGTGTCCCAAGATCCGATGGAAGGAATGCCCAGAATGTCAGCGCCGTATCAAGGAAGAGGGGCTAAAGAACGAAGAAGAGCTCCAGAGCTACACCATCCGCCGTGCACAGAAGATGCTCGCCAAGTACGGCAAGAAGCTCATCGGCTGGGATGAGATCCTAGAGGGTGGACTAGCCCCCTCCGCCACGGTGATGAGTTGGCGTGGTGAAGATGGCGGTATCAAGGCTGCCAATATGGGCCATGACGTGATCATGACTCCGGGTAGCGGAGGCCTCTACATCGACCACTATCAGGGAGACTCCAAGATAGAGCCTGTAGCGATCTGCTGCTACGCACCCCTAGAGAAGATCTATTCCTACAATCCTATCCCTGCCGCCATTGCCCCCGACAAGCGTCATCACATCAAGGGCGCACAGGCCAACCTATGGGCAGAGTACCTCTACACGACAGACATCATGCAGTATCGTGCCTTCCCTCGAGAGATCGCACTCGCTGAGGCTGTCTGGACTCCGCAGGAGCGCAAGGACTACAAGAGCTTTGAGCACCGCCTACTAGACAATGCCTATCGTCGCCTAGATCAGCACAAGGTAAACTATCACATCCCTCTACCCGAGCAACCACTGCCGGGGAGCAAGACTAGTGCTTCGCTGAATTTCGTAGCCTTTACCGATACCACCTCGCTGACGCTACAGACCTCACGCCCCATCACGATCGTATATACGACCGATGGGAGCGAACCTACTGCTAAGTCCGCCCGCTACACGGCTCCTATCCAGGTCCGTGAGAGCCAGGTCATCAAGGTCGCTTCGCTCCTTCCCTCTGGACGCCTCAGCCGTGTGCGTGCCATCACCTTCGACAAGCAGAGCTACAGCCCCGCAGTCACTCTCTCTAGTCCTACCCCAGGGCTATGCACACAGACCTCTATCGGCGACTACTATCGAGCCTCAGAGCTCGCAGGTGTGACCAACTGGGTAGAGGGTGTCGCCCTGACGACTCAGGAGCTCCGTCCCGACCGAGTATCCAATCACATGGATGAGATCCAGCGCAAGGCCGTCGTCGGAGAGGGCTATATCAAGATCCCTGAGGATGGATGCTACGTCTTCTCCACCAACCTCGATCAGATGTATCTCGATGGAGAGCTCTTCATCGACAATACAGACGAGGTATCGAAGTTTAGCCGCCACGACAAGAGCCGTGCCCTCAGCGCAGGCTGGCACAAGGTGAAGTTCATCTTCATCGGCACCGTACGCGGTGGCTTCCCCACCTACTGGGATGATGCCAAGGTAGAGTATCGCAACCTCAAGGACGGGAAGTTCTCCACCGTGACCGCCGATATGCTCGCTCACTAGAGCTCCCCACCCCACATAGGGCATAGATATGACAGCCCCCAGCAGTGTCTCGATGACGACTGCTGGGGGCTATCCTCTATATCGTATGCAGGCTCTAGCCTAGAACGCCTCTCGGGGTAATGGGATGCGGTTACCCCTAGAGAGCTCGAGGGGCTGGGATAACCCATAACATAGGCTTTGGCATGTGGAGCCTAGCGCCGAAGCTGTAGACAAGATCAGCGAGTATAAGCGATAGGGCTACACCTAGAGGAGGATCCTCTCAGGTGTAGCCCTAATGCTCCCTAATATGGGTATACTCGCTCTCCTAGTTGCGACGTCCGAAGAAGCGCAGGAGATAGAGGAAGAGGTTGATGAAGTCCAGATAGAGTGTGAGTGCCCCGAGGAGCGAAGCCTTCTTGGAGAGCTCTACATCGTGCTTGGTTTCGTTGGCCAGGAGCTTTACCTTCTGTGTGTCGTAGGCAGTGAGTGCCACGAAGAGGACGACACCGACGTAGGTGATGATCCACATCAGAGTCTCAGACTTCAGGAAGAGGTTCACCAGCGTAGCGATAACGACGCCGATGAGTACCATGAAGAGGAGGCTTCCCCACTTCGTCAGGTCTCTCTTTGTGAAGTAGCCGTAGAGCGCCATAGCACCGAAGGTACCAGAGGTCACGAAGAAGGTCGTAGCAATTGACTCACTCGTATAGACGAGGAAGATGGGGCTTAGTGTGACCCCATTGAGTACTGAGTACAGAGCGAAGGCTCCAGTCGCTACAGGTAGGCTCAGCTTCATCACGCGTGCCGATAGGATCCACACAAGGGCGATCTCTGCAATGAGCAGGAAGTAGAAGCTATTGCTCCCGATCATTCTGAAGACGAGCCCACTATCGACCGTGTAGACCGAGGCCAGACCAGTGATCGCTAGCCCAAGAGTCATCCATAGGAAGGTACGCTGCACGATGCGCTGCACGAGCGAGTCATGCCCCACGCCGTAGAACTCATCTACGGACTGCCCCTGAGAGGGGAACTGGGAGTTATCCATAAGTCTTGATCGTTTAAGTTTAGATTGTTTGTATCATGAACGAATTGTCCTGTATCCCCTAGGGAGAATACCTCCCCGAGAGGGACACAGGACAAAGGTACGAAAAATACGCTCCTAGAAACGGAAGGAGAGTGTAGCGACCGCTCTATGCGAGGTCTTTGTCTCCTTGATAGCAGCTAGGCCATCCAGATCCTCAGGCTTGATCTTGCCACTCTGCACATCAGGATTGGTCTGGTCAAGTACAGGACCATAGTCCTTGATATAGGGATAGGCAAAGGTACGCGACGTCTGGACTCCGTATACATACGCTAGGTCTAGGGAGACCGAGGGGGTGATACGATAGCCAAGACCTGCAGAGAATGCATTCGTTGTCCCTGGTAGCGTGTAGCTCGTGTGCATCCCCGAGACGAAGGCCTCTGAGGCAGCGTAGTCATTTCCACGTACGAAGGAGCTACGTACGGGAGAGGAGCTATAGCGATAGCCCCCACGCAGAGCTAGACGAGGGGTAGCCATCACCTCCAGACCTGTCCGTAGGGTATGCACCCCAGAGAAGTGATCCTTGACACGCTGATTATCCAGCGCATATTTTGACCTATCAGAGCTCTCCTCGTCCTCCTCCGCTAGGCGAGTACCACTGAGTGCGGAGTACTCATAGTCCACACTGAGGATAGCACTGCGCCCGAAGACGTAGGCTCCATTCAGGCCAAAGCGCCAAGGGGTACGTAGCAGGAAGGCTGTAGCTGCGGAGGAGGGGCTTTTGACGTTCTTAGCCTTGCCATTGATGCTTGAGGACGCCATGACATAGAAGTCTGACTTGAGCGCATAGAACGTAGGGGTATAGACCGAAGCCCCGAGGCGCAGTCCCTCTACTGGCTCCACGATAGCCCCAAATCCGACACGGAAGCCACTCCCCGAGATACTACGCTGAGTCCTGAGCATGAGGAAGTCCGTCCCTCTGAAGGAGTCCCTATAGCCGAGATACGACTCGTAGTCTAGGGAGGAGTAGGTCAGCACAGCACCTAGGTGCACCGTACTGCTGGGCTCAAAGCCAAGGGCAAAATCGTAGTCGATGATATTCCCCTTCTCCCGTAGAGTGAGATCAGCGCTACCCGCCCCCTCGACGAGCCCGTTAGCGGAGTAGGCTCCATGATCATCGTAGGTAAAGTTGGAGTAATAATAGCCTCCCCTAGGATCCTTGGAGGTCATCCATCCCCCCTGGAAGCCAAAGATCGATCCCCAGAGAATATCACTCTTACTAAAGGCATCGCTTGCTCCTAGGGTCCCATGCGAGAGCCCCAGCGCCTCACCTGCTGCACGACTCTTGTCATACTCTGAGTTGTTCGTCATCGCAGCCATATAGTCTGCCAGTGAGGAGTGCTTGTGGTCTAGGCGAGCGGTGATACCAGAGATCGTATGATCAAAGCTCCCCGCACGGCGTACAGCGAAGGCAAAGGCTATCCGCCCACCATTGGCGACATCAGTACCCTTCTGGTAGGCAAACTCCTGCAGGGGATAGCGGTTTTCCCCCGAGGTGGTACTCTTCTGTCCATACCAGGTCTGGCTATAGCTAGGGAAGAAGGCTCCGAGGGTGAGTGTCATCCTATTCCCGCCACGCAGGAGAGCGATACCAGCGGGGTTGCGGACCAACGAAGAGGCCTCGACCCCGATAGCTCCCATAGCCCCAGAGAGGGCTGTAAAGCGAGCAGAGCCAGAGTACTCACTCGCCGAGGCTAGACCCACAGCGGTCATCTCGCTCTGGGCAGCCAGAGATAGAGGCAGTAGACTAAGGGCTAATACCCCTAGGACCACCTGCCTATGAAGGTTCTTTATCATATCCTTATATCGTATTCATAGTGAGTAGACCCAAGCATCCCCAGCCCCCCTCTCATAGGAGGGGATGGGGGATGGGGATGATCGAGTGTAAGATAAATAGGGTATACGGAGCTCGTCACCTAGCGTCTACGAGCAGGTGCGCTATAGGCTCCATTGCCTGTCCCTCTGTTACCCTGCGACTCGTACGAAGAGGAGGATGAGGAAGAGGAGCGGTCGTAGGAGCGGGGCGTAGAGCTCACACCACTGTCGTAGCTCCTATCGTAGCTACGTGCAGGAGCTCGGTCATAGCTGCGTGCAGGGTACTGCTGGTAGCTCTGGCCACGGCTATAGGCATCGTTGTCGTAGAGGCTACGTGTCCCCTGATTATTATAGCTACCATTGTTCATACGCTCATAGGAGCCATAGCCATCACGTACGGAGCTATATGCCTCATAGGAGCTACGACCCGTGTAGCGGCTATAGGCTCCCCGGGAGTAAGCTCCATGGGAGTAGGGGTTGTTGTAGTAGTGCTCATTGTAGGCACGGGTAGCAGCCCCTGCTGCATAGCCATAGTAGTAGGGCGAGTAGTAGTCATAGTAGCCACCGTAGTAGCCGTAGTACCCATTGTAGTACCCATTATAATACCCGCCATAGTAGCCCGAGTAGTAATAGTAGGGATCGTAATACCCCCCATAGTATCCATAGTGGCGAGGATAGCCCCAGTAGCTCCCCCTCCAGTAGTTGGGATAGTAATAGGAGTCGTACCAGGAATAGGGATAGTCATACCAAGAGCCCCAGCCCACACGTGAGCCCCAGCCCCAGCTACTGCCCCAGTAGGGGCTACGTCCCCCGATCGTCACATAGACATCGCCACCGGAGGTACGGTAGTCGAGGTCGTTGTACCAGGGGTCTGCATCTATGTAGACACGTCGTGCACCACTGATGACCGTAGAGCCACTACCATAGAAGCGGGAGAGGCGTGAGGAGTAGGGGCCGTAGACCTGAGGCTCGCCCTGACCATCACCTCGGCGACGCTGTGCGGCTAGGAGCTCGGCTAGCTCTGCCTCGGTGAGCTCGATGGTGTCGTTCTCACTCAAGCGGCCATTGTAGGCATCTATCTCTCGGTCGGCCTTTCTCTTCTTGTACTTAGCGATGAGCTCAGCCTGCTCCTTCTGCCAGGCCTCACGCTCGGCACGGGCGGCGGCAGCTCGGAGCTCAGCCTTGCGCCTAGCCTCTTGGTCGAGCTTCTCTATATCGCTACGACGATAGTAGGCATCATCGAGATACTTATCATCCTTCTGTGCGTAGGCTGTAGGTACCCACAGGAGGCCTGCCCCGATCAGGAGCAACATCTTTACTGCATTCATAGCTCGTATCGTCTTATTAAGTTCTATACTCTATCTTAATGTCTCACTTTACCTAGATCAATAGATCATTTGTCTATGTAAAGTTAGCTTTTTTGTAACATATTGCAAACACCCTACCAGCTCTCCCCTACTGTCATGCTGGCAGGAGACACCCAGCTCAGCAGTCAGACAGACACACCTTCCCCCAACCATACAACGCAGGAGACCACCCTGAGAGTATAGGCTCTCGGGGTGGTCTCTTAGGGTCTTTGCGCTGGATCGGAGCGGGTGCTCCGAGGGAGGGGAGGCTAGTTGGCTAGCTCGCCTCCAGAGCTCTGGGAGGTACTCTCCTCGCTACTCTCGCCCTTGCCCGTCATATCCTTCAGCGTACGGTGGAAGAAGGCGATCGTAGAGCCGAGAGCGTCATTCATTCGCAGGGCGAGCTTTGTGACTGGTGTGCCTGGGAAGAGGAAGGTCTCTACAGAGAAGACGATATCCCCCTCGTCATCGATATAGGCCTTGCTGACCTTCTGGTCATAGTCCGTCGCAGCACATGCCTTGTAGAGGATAGGCTCTGGGACATCGTCAAAGGCGGCACGCTCAAAGGTAGCACGTACCATCAGGAACTCTGGGTCCTCCGTCCTATAGTAGAGACAGAAGTATATGCCCTCATTCTTGTATACGATGCGAATATCATTATCCTGCTCAGGGCGATACCCTTCCTTGCCTAGTGCCTCTAGGATGGAGGGAAGGACTTCCTTGGGATCAAAGTCTGGGGTAGACTTCTTCAGCTTATCAAATAGAGCCATCTTACATTAGGTTTATTAGGTGGTGAGACTTATACGGACTTTGCCATGGATGACGAACAAAGATCCTACGACAAAGATACATTAAAATCTATAACCCCGGCGATACCCATCAGGCTCATCCTATAGGGGACTTTACTGGCACTCTCTACCCTCTCAGCACATGTATCCGGGGAGCCACTCTACGCCTCAGGGTGCTCCTGAGGCAGTATATCTTCCTCAGAGAGGAGCTTTGTAGAGATTGTCTTATTCGTCTTGACCCCAAGTTCCTTGAGCTGCTCCACACGGCGCACGAGGTTACCTCTCCCTTCGGAGAGCTGTCCCTGTGCTTTATCGAAGTCTTCCTTCGCCGCCTGGAGACGCTCTCCGACCTTGACAAAGGTCTTGGTGAAGAGGGCAAACTGATCGTATAGCCCCGTAGCCTTCTCCAGGATCAGCCGTATATTCCGCTCCTGTCGTTCCCGCTGCCACATATCCTGCGCCATCCTAAGGGCAGCGATGAGGTTTGTGCCATTGATGAGGACGACATTCTTGGCATAGGCCTCCTCCCATAGGTTCGGCTCGTGGCTTAGGGCAAGGCTGTAGGCTGGCTCGTTAGGGATGAAGAGCATGACGAAGTTAGCGGCTCCCAACACATGCTCCTCGTACTTCTTCCTCGAGAGCTCATCTATATGCTTACGGATACTCTGTAGGTGCTCCCTGAGCGCGATAGCACGGACCTCGTCGGTATCAGCAGACAGGTAGCGACTATAGGCTGTGAGGGAGACCTTGCTATCGATCACCATAGCACCACTATTGGGGTAACGGACGATCACGTCAGGACGGAGCCCACCACGATTATCCTCAGTCGTTATCAGTCTGCCCGACTCATCACGCAGGGTCTCTTGGACGAAGTATTCCTCGCCCCTCCTCAGACCACTCCGCTCTAGGATACGCTCTAGGATCATCTCGCCCCAGTCCCCCTGCACCTTGCTATCACCACGAAGGGCACGGGTGAGGTTGGTCGTCTCCTCACTGATCGCCTGGCTACGCTCCACGAGGTTCTTAATTTCATTCTTTAGAGAGAAGCGCTCACGAGACTCCTCCTGATAGGTCTCCGTGACCTGCCGGCCGAAGCGCTGCAGATCCTCACGCAGTGGCTTGAGCGTCGCCTCGGTACGCTCATTGAGATCTTGGGTACGCTCACGGATGATCTCCGTGGCTACCGACTGGAAGCTCTCCCGTAGCTCCTGGGTGAGTGTCGCCTTCTGCTCTCGCAGCTCCTGGAGCTGACGCTCGAGCGAGGCGAGCTGAGCCTGATAGCCAGCACGCTCGAGTAGAGCCTCCTCTCGGGCACGCTGTGCCGAGGAGAGCTGGGCTGAGGTCACCTGTAGGAGACTCTCGGTCTGCCCCACCTGCGTCTCGGCCTGCGTCAGCAGACGAAGGGTAGCCTGGTAACGCTGGTAAAGGGTGAAGAGAGCGATGAGGGCTAATACCAATAGAGCAAGGAATAGGTACGTCATGGGATAGGATACTGATGATGAGATAGCCGTATGAGTGACTAGATAATGGACGGTGAGGTAGGTGAAGCCCTAGATACTAGGAGCCTCTAGGAAGCGGATCGCCTCGAGGGAGAGAGGGCGTGTGTGGTCGATCTCGATGAGGCGCTGATTACTACTGCCACGGAAGGAGAGGCGAGGGTCAAGCAGAGACTCCACGAAGGGACCATCGACCAGCACATCTATATACTCCAGCGCAGGGCGATGCACCTCTGAGCGTAGGAGGTACTCTATGGTAAAGCCCGTATAGCACCAAATGTTCATCCCCGTCTCAGCCTTGAGACGAGCGAGTAGTCCCGTGAGAGCCTCTGGGTCGTAGAAGGGATCGCCACCCGAGACAGTGATCCCATCCAGGAGGGGGTTCGCCCGTATCTCTGCGATGATGTCCTCTAGCACACGCTCGGAGAGGAGGATCCCACCCTCGGGAGACCAGCTCTCGGGGTTATGACAGCCTGGGCAGGCATGGCTACAGCCAGCGAGGTAGATCGAGTACCTCAGCCCAGGGCCATCACTGATATTCTCTCTATATACGTTGAGTAGGCGCATGAGGTGAGCGGGCAAAGCAAAGCCCAAGCAGATGGAGCTCCACCCGTGAGGGGGGAGTCTCCACTTCGCTTGGGCTATAGATTAGGAGGGGGAGGGGAGGTGGTGAGGAGGACTAGTGGTGCTTGACTCGGTCACGTTCCTCGGCCTGCTTGGCAGAGTTCCAGCTCTCTAGGCTACCTGTGAGGTAGCCCGTGATACGTCTCAGTCGAGCGATATGATCCCCCTTGCACACGGGACAGCGATCGTAGATGATCCCCCGATAGCCACAGCTCTGGCAGGTATCTACGGGGTGATTGATCGACCCATAGCCGATCCCCTCGTCCTTCATCGTCTTGACGAGCTTGAGGATGACAGAGACATTCTTCTTCGCCTCCCCATCGAGCTCTATGTAGCTGATGTGCCCCCCTAGGGTGATGGCGTGGAAAGGAGCCTCACGGCGGATCTTCTCAAACATCCCGATCTCCTCCCGTACATCCACATGGAAGGAGTTCACATAGTAGTCGAGGTCATTCACCCCAGGGATCACGCCATAGCGCTTGCGATCCATTCGGGTGAAGCGCCCCGAGAGTCCCTCGGCGGGGGTGGCTAGGACAGAGTAGTTGAGATGATACTTATCCTTGTACTCCTGCACGACCTCATTCATCACGAGGATTGCATCGTAGAGTGTCTGCCAGGCCTCGTCATTCTTGCCGTGTCCCTGACCATACATAGCGACCATCGCATTGTGCCCACCGATGAAGCCTATGGCCAGCGTCCCCGAGTCGAAGACATCGCCTACCTGATCCGCGGGGCTCAGATGCCCTCCTCCCTTCCAGACGTCATTGCCCATCATGAAGGGGAACTGTCGGGCTAGTGCTGAGCGCTGGTAGAGGTAGCGCTCATAGAGCTGCTCGGCGATGAACGTGGACTCCCGACGTACCGAGTCGAGGAAGTAGGTACGAGCGAGCTGACGGACCTCAGCCTTGGAGCCTGCAGGGAGCTCACTAGAGGCTAGTCGCATCGCCTCTATAGCTAGGCGGGGGAGGTTCATCGTCGTGAAGGAGAGGTTGCCACGACCGATAGAGGTCTTCAGCCCGTTGAGGTTCTCGAAGACACGGGTACGGCATCCCATCGTCGCTATCTCGTAGTGATAACGCTTGGGATCGTCCTCTCTCCAGAGCTCGTGTTGGTTGAAGGGTGTGTCGAGGAAGACAAAGTTGGGGAAGAGTGCATGCGAGGTCGTACGACAAGCCTCGAGCAGGAGGTCGAAGTTCGGCGCTCTGAAGGTATACTTCCCCTCAAGTGCTCCCTTGAAGTCTCGGCTAGCCACTGCATAGTCTTCCTCCGTGTAGCTTACCCCATCCTTGACCTTGAAGATCTGGATCGGGAAGATGGGTATCTCTCCACGTCCCAGTCCCTCTACTGTGGCAGCGAGGAGCTCACGGATGACCATACGCCCCTCGGGCGAGATGTCCGTCCCGTAGTTGATCGAGCTGAAGACGACTTGATTACCACCACGGGAATGCATTGTATTGAGGTTGTGGATGAAGCCCTCCATCGCCTGATGGGTGTCCCGAGCCGTACGATCGTAGGCGCTGATGAGTGCCAGGCGGATAGCCTCTGGGCTGAGAGTCTGCCCCTCAGCTGTACTGGCGAGCTGAGTCTGGAGGTGCTGGATCTCCGCCTCGCCCTTACCTAGGCGGGGCTCTAGGGCACGTAGCCCCTCCCTGAAGGCCTTCTGCTCGGCCTCCGTCAGGAGCTGCCCAGCCTGTAGCTCTAGGGCATAGATGAGACGGTCAGAGAGGTGACGGATGAAGGTCTTGCGAACCCCAGGAGCCATAAAGAAGTCAAAGGCCGGGATCGCCTGCCCCCCATGCTGCTCGTTCTGATTGGTCTGGAAGACAATCGTCGCCAGCGTAGCATAGCTCTGTATGCTCTGTGGAGTGCGGATGCTCCCATTCTTGGTATGGAAGCCTCGCTCGAAGAGGTCAGCCAGATCATACTGTACACAGGTGGCCGTCTTCGTAGGATAGTAGTCGAGGTCATGGATATGAATATCTCCTGCTGCGTGCGCCCGAGCATACTGTGGCGCCATGAGATACTTCATCGCATAGTCCTTGGTGACCTCCGAGGCGAAGGTCATCATTTGTCCCGAGGGGGTGTAGGCACTCATGTTGGCATTGCCGAGATTCACGTCGTTCTTCTCGATGCTCACGATGCCATCCATGGTCTTCTTCAGTGAGGTGCGCTTCTCTCGCTCGATCGTGCGCCACTCTCGGTAGATGATATATTTCTTAGCCACCATAGGATCTAGGCTCATGAGCTCGCGCTCCACTAAGTCCTGGATCTCCTCGACAGCAATCTGAGCCTTGCCTAGGGCTAGCTCCTGGTGAATAATCGCCTCTATCTTGACGGCGTTCTGGGCTTCATCACTTTGTCCCACAGCCCGGTAGGCCTTGAGAATCGCTTGGCGTATCTTCTCTCCATCGTAGGGCTGTTGGCTACCATCACGCTTAGTGATGAATAGGAGTCCTGTTTCCATATTTCTGTCTGATTAGTACATAGTTATATGTAGGTCTCCCTCATCTTTCTCTGAGGGGGAGGGTTGCTCTAGCTCCCCACCTGATGAAGGAGCAGCGAGACGTGTACAAATGTACAGCATTATATCCAGTCTGAGGGTGAAAAGTTATCCACACAACGATAGAGCTCCCGCCCCTCCTAGAGTCTTAATAAATCCAAATCCCCCTCCTCTCCCACCCTTTTCATTCCCTACCCTACTCCCCCCTCCTGATTGGCTCATCTTTGCCTTCCACCCGCTCCTCCATTCGGGGTACAATGTACCCAAAGCTTCCCCCGAAGGATACACTAATAAACACTTATCTGTAAATATCACCACACTCCACGATTGAGTTCAACCAGAGTGTTTGAGGTAGAGGCTTGCCCCTCTGACTCTGTAGCTAGAGGAGGACCTTCCCAGAAGGATCACAATCATCCCCCCCTCGTACAGCTGGGGCGACAAACTACCAGTGAATACACGAGGGACGGCTAAGTGTGCGTCTATCGGTAGATACTATCCCAAGCCCTCCTCCCCAATCAGCCCTCCCCTAAGCATCCCGAGAGGCTCCTAAACACCCCTCGAATAATCGCTCTGACACCCTTAGCGAGAGTGCCACAGAGGATATACCTAGAGCGGAGTAGTGTACACGCGTGTACACTGTAGTATACATACTATGTACACTGATGTGTACACGCGTGTACACTTTTTCCTCCTAAATAGTAGGGGAAATCCTTTCGCTCCTAGACTATGGAGAGGGCGCATGGGAAGTCCTCTCCTAGGGTGTAGGTGCTCGATCTTCGGTTCATACCCCACGGACTCGTCACCCTCATCCTCTAGGGAGTTCATGCCTCAGCCCTACCTAAGGTTGCTTATACAAAGGAAATAGACTACCTTTGTGCCACTTCTGCGGGTGTCCCGATGTGGACATTGATCCGCAAGCCAAGAGGTCGCCTAGATGGTGGAATGGTAGACACGAGGGACTTAAACTCCCTTAGCCAATAGGCTGTGTGGGTTCGAGTCCCACTCTAGGTACCGACGGCAAGTAGATCATACGAACCTCTAATGCTATGGATCATGGGCTATCGTTGCCCGTGTCGCCCCACACCGCTCCTACGTGTACCAGATCGTAGAGAGATACCCACACATCGGAGCGATGCGCTAAAGGAGAGATAAAACAAACAAAGAATAAAATGAGAGTAAGATGATAGGATCAATCATTGGCGATATTGTTGGCTCTAGGTTCGAGTTCAACAACACCCGCCGGGAAGACTTTGAGCTATTCACTCCCGAATGCTCCTTCACCGACGACACTATATGTACAGTGGCAGTAGCTGATGCACTGCTTCGTGATGAAGACTTTGGTCTGGTTATACACGAATGGTGTAGGCGCTACCCTAGCCCTATGGGAGGCTATGGCGGTAGGTTCGCTCAATGGGTACGATCAGATAGCCCTCAGCCCTACAACAGCCTAGGCAATGGATCAGCCATGCGGGTGTCCCCCTGTGGCTATCTACCCACGCTACAGACAGCACTCGAGAAGGCTAAGGAAAGTGCCTCATGTAGTCACAATCACCCAAAGGGTGTACGTGGAGCTGTGGTCATAGCTCATGCTATTTGGCTACTTCGTCATGGAGCGAACAAGGCCGACATACAGAAGCTCGCCGAGGAAGACTATGGGTACCAGATAAGTGGCCTGAGCATCTCCGAGCTACAGCGGACCAACCCCTTCGACGAGACATGCCCGGGGACCATTCCCCCAGCTCTCTGCTGCTTCCTAGGAAGCTCAAGCTTTGAGGATGCGATCCGCAAGGCTATATCCATAGGAGGCGACAGCGATACCATCGGGGCTATCGTCGGTGGGCTCGCCGAAGCACACTATGGTGTCCCCGAAGAGATACAAGATAAAGCGCTCTCCTACCTACCCAAGGAAATGACAGCGGTAGTGCGAGAGTTCCAGCATCTACACAAGAGAGGCTAATCAAGTAGAGGAGACCACAAGTAGGAGGCTTAAAGCCCTCTGTAAGCTTAGAGTCCCCTTGTCCATGCCCAACTAGAGGGACTCCTCCAAGAGACTTAATAGACAAAGCAAAGCCCCCACGGGATCGTATGATACGACCTCGTGGGGGCTTTGCCTTGCTTATGGAGGTGAGGGGCTATCGCTTCATTGCTCGATCCATCTCCCGACGGTCGTCCTTCTCACGCAGCGATGCACGCTTATCGTAGAGCTTCTTCCCCCGGGCAGGAGCGATGATGATCTTGGCTAGCCCCCGATCATTGATGAAGATCTTCGTAGGGATGATGGTCACCCCTGGAGTCTGGACGTAGTCCTGGAGGCGACGTAGCTCCTTGCGACTCAGTAGGAGCTTGCGGTCACGACGTGCCGCATGATTGTTGTATGAGCCGTAGAAGTATTCGCTGATATTAGCATTCTTCAGCCACAGCTCTCCATTGTGGAAGTAGCAGTAGGCATCTACGAGACTGGCCTTACCGAGACGAAGAGACTTGATCTCTGTACCCACCAAGACAAGCCCTGCGGTATAGGTGTCGAGTAGCTCGTAGTCAAAGGTCGCACGCTTGTTCAGGATCGAGATACTGCGCTGGGTCTTTTGTTTCATAGGACATGGGGTTATTGGGGAGCCTTTCGCCAGAGCAGGAAGGCGAAAAGGACGAAGACAAAGTTGGGAAGCCAGGCTGCGAGCCACGGAGCCATCATCCCGACGTTGGAGAACTGGGCTGTGACCGTAGTGGCAACGATATAGCCAAGACAAAGAGAGAAGCCGATGACTAGGTTGATCCCAAGACCATTCTTCATCTTCTTAGCCGATAGGACACAGCCAATGAAGGTCAGGATGAAGGCGGAGAAGATAGCGGCATACCGCTTATGGAGCTCGACCTGGAAGAGCTTGGTATTGCTCGCACCACGCTCCTTCTGACGGGTGATATAGCGCTCCAGCTGATCATTGCGCATCTTCTCTACGTCCTTCTCATTGACGAGGAAGTCGGAGGGACGGATACGCAGATTGGTATCTAAGTCATAGCCGACCGTATCAGTAGCCCGGAGACCGGAGAAGCGACGAATATGAAAGTCCTGTAGGTGCCACCTATCTAGGGTGTCATACCTAGCCTCGTCCGCCGTCATACGAGAGACGAGGGAGCGCCCCTTGAACTCATCTACAGCCAGCGAATAGGCGATACGCTCCTGGCTCTCATACTCTCGGATGTAGAGGTAGACATCCTTGTCGATGGCGATCTGGATATTGGAGGTATATTTGGCAACCTTGGAACGCAGATACTGATCCTCAAAGGCAAGACGCACCTTATTGCCCGACGGGATGATGAAGGCATTCAGAAGGTACGTGACCAGTGCGATGATAGCAGCAGCGACCATATAGGGGCGCAGGAGACGACGGAAGCTCATACCGCTAGAGAGCATCGCTATGATCTCCGTATTGGCAGCCAGATTGGAGGTAAAGAAGATGACCGAGATGAAGACGAAGAGCGGACTGAACATATTCGCATAGTAGGGAATAAAGTTCAGGTAGTAGTGAAAGAAGATCTTGGAGAGTGGCACCTCGGGCTTGAGGAAATCAGAGATCTTGGCATTCACGTCAAAGACCACTGCAATAGCGAGGATGAGGGCGATAGAGAAGACGAAGGTCGTGAGGAAGGTACGTATGATGTACCTATCCACACGCCCGAGCCAGGGGCGATAGGGCTTCGCCACCCCCTCCGACTGAGGTGCCTGTGACTTCACCTCCTCCTGCTGTGGTAGTCGGTCCATGAGAGCTCTATAGTCGATTGTCCATCTGTCGTACCATACGCTCCTTCCAGGGGAGGAAGTCTCCCTGCAGGATATGTTCGCGTGCCTCTCGCACGAGACGTAGGTAGAAGGCAAGATTGTGTATCGAGGCGATCTGTAGCCCGAGGATCTCGTCGGCACGGATGAGATGATGGAGGTAGGCCAACGTATATCGGCTGTCTACGAAGGAGTAGCCTTCAGTGTCTATAGGAGAGAACTCCCGAGCCCACTTGGCATTACGAATATTTATCGTGCCTCGGCTGGTGAAGAGCTGACCATTACGACCATTACGTGTGGGCATGATGCAGTCAAACATATCCACCCCTCGGGCGATCCCCTCTAGGAGGTTGATCGGCGTCCCTACTCCCATTAGGTAGCGAGGCTTGTCCTGAGGGAGGATACTATTGGTGAGCTCCACCATCTCGTACATCTTCTCGGTGGGTTCACCTACGGCGAGCCCCCCGATGGCATTACCCTCTGCTCCCAGAGAGGCGACGAACTCTGCGGCCCTCGTCCTCAGCTCGGGATATACACAGCCCTGCACGATAGGGAACAGACTCTGGTGGTAGCCATAGTGTGGCTCTGTCTCTGCCACACGCTGGACACACCTCTTGAGCCACCCTTCGGTGAGGGTAAGGGACTTCTTGGCATACTGGAAGTCCGCATCCCCGGGGCAACACTCATCAAAAGCCATGATGATATCTGCCCCGATGATCCGCTCGATGTCCATGACACGTTCGGGAGTAAAGAGGTGCCTCGAGCCATCGATATGTGACTGGAAGGTCACCCCCTCCTCGGTAATCTTTCGCCGATGAGCAAGACTAAAGACTTGGTAGCCCCCGCTGTCTGTCAGGATCGAGCCCTCCCAGCTATTGAACTTATGTAGTCCACCAGCCTCATGGAGTACCTCTAGCCCAGGGCGTAGGTAGAGATGGTAGGTATTGCCGAGGATGATCTGGGCACGGATGTCCTCCCGCAGCTCGGACATATGGACCGCCTTCACGGAGCCAACTGTCCCCACGGGCATGAAGATAGGGGTAAGGATCTCACCATGATCGGTCGTGATCCTCCCCGCACGAGCAGCACTCTGGCTACAGGTCTTGTGTATATCGAAGTTCAGCATCTATTCTGTCTACGCCCCCTTGATCGATCGTAGGGGGGTACAAAGATATGAGTTCTCCCTCTATAGATACCAAGTATACCTGAGGGGGAGCCCTCCGAGTGAGGTCACTCTAGCGTAGGAGCGAGTGGATATTCTCCACCAGGAGTGAGAGAGCCACGGGGTTCATCCCCCCCTCGGGAATGATAATATCGGCATATCGTTTGGAGGGCTCTACGAAGTCCCGGTGCATAGGCTTCACGGTGGAGAAGTATTGCTTGAGCACCGAGTTCATATCTCGTCCGCGCTCCTGCACATCTCGTACGAGGCGACGAGCCAGACGTACGTCATCATCGGTATCGACGTACACCTTGACATCCATTAGCTCTCGGAGCTCCTTGTTCTCTAAGATCAAGATCCCGTCGAGGATCAGCACCTTAGCAGGCTGGACGAGGACTGTCTGAGAGAGGCGGTTATGCTCATTGAAGGAATAGACTGGACGCTGGACGCTATGCCCCTGCTTGAGTAGACGGATATGCTCGATCATCATATCGGTATCAAAGGAGTGGGGATGGTCGTAGTTCAGCTTTGAGCGTTCCTCTAGGGTCAGCTCGTCATGAGCCTTGTAGTAGAAGTCGTGACAGAGTGTCGTCACATGCTCCTCTACGAAGGCTTCCTGGAGCTTGCGGACGAGGGTAGACTTACCTGAGGCTGACCCACCAGCTACGCCGATGATCGTGGTAGATAATGATTGGCTCATAGATGATAATCTTTATGGGAGGGAGGATTAGGAGAGGCTCGAGCGTGGAGTCATGATCCCGAGGGACTCATAGAGGAGATCCTGCAGCGACTGTCTCAGACGCTCGTGGATGAGTACGGTATTCTTGCGCGAGGGGTAAGTACGGTTTGAGAGGAAGACGAAGACCAGATCGTAGCGAGGGTCTACCCAGAAGCACGTCCCCGTGAAGCCCTGGTGACCATAGGTATCGTGCGAGGCTAGCTCCCCTGTGGGTCCCCCGTGCCTACGGGGCTTGTCGAAGCCTAGGCAGCGAAGTCCCCCCGCACCGAGTGTCTCGGTGAAGAGCTTGACGGTGTGAGCAGGGATAATGCTCTTTCCCTCCCAAGTGCCGTGCTGGAGGAGGAGTTGAGCAACCTTGGCGAGCTCCCGAGCCGAGCCAAAGAGCCCCGCATTGCCCGACACTCCACCTAGACAGGCTGCCGTCTCGTCATCCACTGTTCCCCGAAGTACCTCACCTCGGAGGAAACGATCGTCCTGTGCTGGAGCGATCACCTCGGCCTTCACCCCGTGCTCTAGCGGGCAATAGTAGAGCCGAGCTCCTATAGGACGATAGATACGCTCCTGGACGAAGGTGTCTAGTCCCTGATGGCTCACCCGCTCGATGACCTGCTGGAGGAGGACGAAGTTCAGGTCACTATAGCGATAGGACTTGTCTGACTTGACCCGCACGCTCAGCAGGCGCTCCATCATCCGATCCTTGAAGGAGGGAGCGATGAACTTCTTCGGGGAGAAGCGGAGCGAATGTTGCTCGGTGCGTCTAGTAGCTATATACTCGTCGAGGAAGCGGAAGTTAGGATTTCCCCAAGCCTTACCGACCAGAGGGACTCCGCCCTTGAAAGCCTTATAGCGGATCAGAGCTCCTTCATAGCTCTCCTCGTCGATGAGATCGGTGTAGAAGTTGATCCCTGCCGGTAGCCCCGACTGGTGTAGTAGGAGCTGGCGAATGGTGACCATCCCGAGGAGGGAGCCCTTGGTCTCGGGTAGATAGGAGAGGAGTGGTGCGTTGAGGCTCACCTTGTGCTCTGCCACTAGGAGCATGAGGGCGGGTGTCGTGGCGGCGGCCTTGGTGACGGAGGCTAGATCGTAGATCGTGAAGGTGGAGTTAGGGTCCTCCGTCCGCCCCCCGAGTCTCGTCATAGACCCGAAGGCTCGGTCATAGATGACTCGCCCACGATAGAGGGCGTAGATCTGACAGCCCGGGTAAGCCTGTAGGCGGAGGCCAAGTCGGGCGAGGGAGTCTATCCGCTCTAGGTGGGGTGCAGAGGGCTCCGGCCTCGGCTGGGGAAGACTATCGCCATCAATGAGGTGTCCCAGAAGCGAGTCAAGGCCACGGGGCTGCTGTGCCTCGGCAGATACACCGAGGACTAGAGCGAGGAGGAGGACTAGAGTGCGGAGCATACGTATAGGCTATCGCTTAGTAGACTTCCTACGGCTAGGCTGAGACTTCATCGCTGGGGTATGGGCAGTAGGGTCTACGGCCGTCTCCTTGGAGCCGGCTACCTCCTCTAGGTAGGCTCTCAGCTTAGCCTCCTCTCGGGTCCATATCGCCTCCTTGACCTTCTCTGGGGCAACCCCTAGGTCTTCTCTGGCGACAATCAGAGCATACTTGAAGGCTAGTACTCGACGGCACTTCGCCTCGATCATCGCCTCCGTCAGCTCCCCACTCTTCAGTGCCGCTATGATCTCATCCAGTGCTTGGGTAGGGTGTGAAGGTCCCAGAAGAATATCGTTTCCCGCCTGTAGTGCTGCCACGGCTACAGAGGTCACGCCTGAGGTCTGTGCCCCCTTCATCTCTAGGGCATCGGTGAAGACGAGCCCATCGAAGTCCATCTCCTTCCTCAGTAGCTCGGTCGTGATCGGGGCACTGAGGGAGGCGGGGCGACCACTAGGGTCATAGGCGGGGACGCGCAGGTGAGCCGTCATGATCCCACCGAAGCGCTCCTCTATATAGGTACGGAAGGGGGCAAGCTCTACCTCCTGCATACGCTCCCGGGAGGCTGTGACCGTGGGGAGGGTCTTGTGGGAGTCTTCGGAGGTATCCCCATGCCCGGGGAAGTGCTTGGCTACAGAGAGCACACCACTAGTCTCTAGGCCGAGAGCATAGGCCCGTCCTAGCCCTGCCACCAGCTGAGGCGAGGAGCCGAAGCTACGTGAGCCGATGACGGGGTTCTTCGGATTGCTATTGACGTCCAGTACAGGGGCGAAGTTGATGTGAATACCCATGAGACGACATTGGCGAGCGATCTCCCGCCCATAGTTGTAGAAGAAGACAAAGTTCCTCTTCTTACTTAGGAGTAGGTTACGGGGGTAGCGTGGAGCATCCTTGAGGCGCATGTTCAGCCCCCACTCGCCATCTAAGGCGATGAGCAGTGGGACTTGGCTGGCCTGCTGCAGACGTATCGTCAGGCGACGTTGGTCCGCTAGGAGACCTTTCTGGAAGAGGATACCTCCCCACGGCTCCCGCTTGAGGCGACCTAGGAGTACCTCGGTATCCTCGGGCTTGGGATAGATAATGGGCATGATGAGCTGCCCCACCCTACCCCGCTGATCCAGACTCTGATAGACACTATCTACCCAGTGGCTCACCTGCATGGCATCCGTCCCAGCGAAGGCAAGTAGATGCTTGAGGCGGAGGATATACGTCGGTGGAGTAGGCCACTGAGCAGAGCAGGGGATAGCGCGGAGGGAGAGAAGGAGGATACTCCCCCAGAGAAGCAAAGCGAGTGTGCGGATACGCATAAGACTAGTCATGATAGGCAATAAGGTGTAGAGGCTATGAGGGGGTCTTGCGAAAGACCCAGTACCGCTGCATAGGATAGTTGAAGAGTACAGAGACGAAGAGGTCAGAGATGAGCTTCCCGATCTTGTAGTCGATCCCGAGATGACGCTCTAGTAGATAGGTACCTAGGTACTTCAGTAGGATACTGCCGACTACGGTGAGGACAAACTTGGTGAGCTGTAGGAGGAAGGCATTGGAGTAGTCATGCGTCCCCGAGCCCGCCGTGAAGGTCCAGTAGCGGTTCAGTGAGAAGTTGATCCCCGCTCCTACGACACCCCCTAGGGCGACCGCCCAGAAGAGTGGCCACCCGAGGAGCTGGCGCGCCAGCACCATGAGCCCATAGTCCACGACAGAGCCAGCCCCTGCCGAGACCTGAGCACGAGAGAAGGTCAGGATCAGTCGTCTCAGAGTGCAGTCACTTTGTAGTTAGTTCACCTCCTTCTCCCGAGCCTGTCTCAGAGCAGCATCCCGCTCGTTGGCGGCATCTAGTAGCTTGACGAAGTCGGAGATGAAGGAGAAAAGTAGGACGACCGAGATAGCTAGACCGACCCAATGAATGCTCCCAGGGACGAAATACTCCAGGCAGAAGAGCGCAGCGAGGATGATACGCACCTCTGTCGGGCCTAGGAGACCCGAGTCGATAGAGTACTGGTCTGTGACCTTATAGCGAAGCTGTGAGATGATCATCTCCGCCCCATAGAGGACGACGAAGATAAAGCCGACGAGCTTCCACCCTGGCTGCACATAGGCGTAGTAGCCTAGGCCTATGGCGACGATCCCGATCCAGTCTATGACGATATCGAGACAGAAGCCAAACCACTTGCGTGGGCGATTGCGGTAATAGGCCAGACGACCATCCAATGAGTCCCCGAACCAATTGATGGCGAAGCCCACGGGGGTCAGCAGGAGCCAAGTGCTATCATGGTACAGAGCAGCCAGCAGCATGACGAATGCTACTGAGAGATTGCCTACGAGTCCGAGACCCGTGAGCATGTTTGATGTGACCCAGCGAGGCATACGCTCTACTAGGTAAGCAATAAGAGCAAGCTCTCCATCCCGCAGGATGTTCGTTCGCTTCCGATCTTGACTTATCGCCTTCTTTGTATCAGCCATTATATATTGTACTAGAATGAGGGCTATATCCTTACCCATCCACCGCCTCTCCCTCGGGGGAGGAGGCGATTTACTAGAGAGTATCCCTTGGACAGCGCTTGTCCCCGAAGGTTTACCCTACCACAAAGGTAAAAAAATATTGCCTGAAACATCCTCTAGTGGGTACATTCGTCGCTCCTCATCCCCCCATCGAGCCGACCTCTTGACGAGCAACACCCACCCAAGGCTCCCTCAGAGATAGCCTCGGGGGAAGCTATATCCTTTCCCCCGAGTCCCCAGATTTCCAAGGGCGGAACAGCTATTCTCCATCCAGCACCCTCTTCTTCTCTATGCTTATACCTCTGCGTATCCCATGCATTCAAGCGATAGGCTGCTAGACGTTTGATCCTAAAGTTGAGCATCCAGAGAGCAATATCATCGACCACCTCTATCTCCTAGGAGCTGGGCGACTGTGGAGCGAACGTAGCTATTCAGCTGTGCCGTAGGACGTATCTTGGCATTGACCTGAAGGGTCGAGAAGACGTACTCCCGCTGATCGATCTTGGGGCGCTGAGCGAGTACTTGGTAGATAGCTTGCTGTGGGGAGATGCCTTGCTTGAAGGTAAGCTCCCAGAGCTGAGCCGTCTCTGCTTGCGTGAAGGTGTTAGAAGTTGAGTCCATGGAATTAAGGATGAATGTATCACTTCGAGACGCCTATAAAATGCCTCTCTAGCAAAGGTACAAGAATTCTCTTATAATGCCACCGACTCACACCCATCAGCGCTTGACGCTCGGAAGCCCCCACCCCTCTATGGTATTGCCT
>NZ_CAJPPN010000004.1 GCF_905372525.1 uncultured Porphyromonas sp. | reverse complement strand
GGGCTCAGGGCGTGGAGCGGGGCGGGGCTCAGGACGTGGAGCCGGTGTAGGGGGAACCTTCGCTGGCTCAGGAGTCGTTGGCTCGGAGCTCACACTGGTGGCATCGAGGCGGACGAGCTCGCCCTCCTCATCCCGACCGAAGCCCTGGACGCCGTATCGGTCACGTGCGACGATCTGGCCAGCGTAGTCGAGATTGACATAGGCGAAAGCATCCATCCCACGCCGAGGGAGGACAGACGAAGCGAAGATACGCCACTTGCGTAGCTTCTCTGCCCAGTCCGTGGTCTTGCCGATGATGACCCGTGTATGGCCGATACGGGGGATCAGCACGATACCCTCAGAGGCATCCACATAGACCTGCCCGAAGTAGTCCACCAGATCGCTATCCCTACGCAGGGCGGCCATGAGGTCGTAGACGTCCGAGGTGGCATACGGTAGATCGAGCTCGCCCGAGACGATGGGCAGGTAGGTAGCGAAGCCCTGACGGACGGCGATCGTTCCCCTTCCCTCGGTGACATAGTAGCTCTTGCCCGTGCGATCCTGTACGATGAAGAGGGGGTGCTTCTCTCGGAGGCGGATCTGGAGCGTGGAGGAGGAAGGGGCGACGAAGGCCTCTACCCGCTCATAGACCGAGAGTGAGGAGAGGATACGCTCGATACCTCGCAGGTCGATCGAGTCTAGGGGGCGCCCCTTCAGCACCAGCCCATGGTGTGTCAGCTCATCTAGGATACCCTCAGGGCTGAGGAAGAGAGGATCGCCACCCTGGTGTGCCTGGATGTGTACGGCCACTGCTCCACACCGCCCGTCGGACGGTCTCTGAGAGGGGGACGAGACGAAGAGGTAGACGAAGACGGCCAGCAGTCCCACTGCCAGCAGCCCTACTGCTATACTTCGTATGCGTCGCCCGCGCTTCATAGTCTACTTCGTATCCAGCTAGCGACCTGAGGGACGAGGCGGTCTATATCTCCCGCGCCGACCATCAGGATGACCTCGGGGAGCTCTGCTCGAGCCTCTAGCTCGGGCAGTAGGCCTGACTTAGGCAGCACCTTCACCTGGGCGTGATGCATCTCACGCTGGATCATCTCCGAGGTGACCCCGGGGATCGGCTGCTCACGGGCAGGGTAGATATCTAGGAGGATCACCTCATCGAGCACATCTAGGCTCTCGGCAAACTCCCGATAGAAGTCTTGTGTACGACTATAGAGGTGGGGCTGGAAGACCCCGAGGATCCGCCGTGTCGGGTAGAGCCCCTTGACGGAGCGGATACTTGGCCCAAGCTCATTGGGATGGTGGGCGTAGTCGTCTATCAAGACACAGCGTGGTGTATCGACGACCCTATCGAAGCGTCGGTGTACCCCACGGAAGGAGGCAACCCCTGAGCGGAGCTCCTCCTCGGTCACGCCACACAGTAGGGCGACGGCCATAGCTGCTACGGCATTCTCTACATTCACCAGCAGGGGCACGCCAAGCTCTACACGTAGCTCGCCCGCAGGGAGCCCCCCGAGCGCTGGGTGATGCCAAGTGAAGAAGAGACGTCCCTCCTCCACTCGGACATCCGAGGCGTAGAAGTCCGCCCCCTCACCCTCCAGCCCATAGGTATAGAGGCGAGTGCCCGCCTGGAGCCTCGGGGTGATGGGGATCCCCTGACGCATGATGAGCGCCCCCTCGGCACTGATGAGCGAGGTGAAGTGCTCGAAGCTCTCCCGATAGGCCTCGGGCGTATGATAGATATCTAGGTGGTCGGGGTCGGCTGAGGTGACGACGGCGATATAGGGCGAGAGGTGATGGAACGAACGGTCAAACTCATCGGCCTCGATCACAGCATAGTCGCTGTGCTGGGAGTAGAGAAAGTTCGTCTGATAGTTATTGGAGATCCCCCCGAGGAAGGCATGGCAGTCCACCGTGCTCTGTCGCAGTAGGTGAGCGATGAGTGTGGTGGTCGTGGTCTTGCCGTGCGTACCTGCCACGCAGAGGGCTCGCTCACGGCGAGTCAGCTCCCCGAGGAGCTCAGCCCGCTTGAGGATCTTGTTGCCCTGATTGCGGTAGAAGGTTAGCTCCCGATGATCACTGGGGACAGCAGGGGTGTAGACCACGAGGGTGTCGGGCGAGCGGAAGGGCTCGGGGATGCACGAGACATTGTCCTCGAAGTGCACCTGTGCGCCCTCCTGGACAAGCGCCTCAATGAGAGGCGAGGGGGTCAGGTCATAGCCTGCCACCTGATCACCCTTGCGCAAAAAGTAGCGCACGAGGGCACTCATGCCGATCCCCCCTATACCGATGAAGTATAAATTCATTTCACATCTCGCATTTTAGCTTTTAGCACAAAGATACAAAAGATACCTCCAATTCCACGTGTTCTGCCTACAAAAGCCTCCATAAAGACCCATCTGTGACAACTCTCCCAACCCTACCGTCAGAGAGCCGACTCGGGGGAAGGACCCCGATGTGTCCTCCCCCCGAGTCCTCTGTGGTGGGCTCTCCGTCCGATCACCTCATCTGCTGGACGAGCTGCCTAGGCGAGGCTGCCGTATGAGCCGAGTACTCAGGGGCATAGGCTGACTGTGCCCGAGTCACGCGCCCCGAGTAGAGGCCGGTGCGTGTGACGTACTGCTCATACTCTAGGACGTACTCCCCTCTGAGGAGATGGTCGAAGTAGAAGTTCGTCTCCTTGTCCTTCGGCTCTACATAGTAGCCCGTACCTGCTCCCCACTGGTAGTGAGCCGTCTGTGCAATGGGCTCGGCGAAGCCTGGACGAGGATCACGCAGGGTGACAAAGTCCAGATCCTGCGTCAGACGAAGGGTAATCTTCGTCCTCAGGCGGTCACCTACCCTCAGGGTATAGCCCTCCGTGAGGGGGAGGAGCGTTGGCTTACCATCACGGAGCGTCTGGACGAAGGTCTCACGGCTTATCTGCAGCTCCTTCCCTCGTGCCTCCACTTGGCTTGTGGGGATCGTGTAGCGAGCGAAGGCAGAGCCCCACACCTCGCCATCGGACTGCGTCGTGACGGTCATCTGTCGCTCGGGGCGAGAGGTGGCGGTGAAGGGGCGGGAGGCCTCGATATACGCACCCTCCCAGCGATAGACCTGTCCATCGGTGAAGGGGAGCTCGACCGTGGAGCTATTGGCTCGGCGAGTACCCTTACCCCCGTCTATATCCAGTGAGAGGGCATAGATCGCCTCGGCGGTGGAGAGGGAGGAGTTCCAGGAGGTAGCTCGCTTCTGGTTGATGATCCAGCGCTGCATCTCCCGCATGGTCTCCCGCTCAGCCTCGGGGGAGACGATCCGCATAGCCTCCAGCGTGCTGGTCATCGTCGGCATCGTGCGGTTGATCCAGAAGTAACCACGGAAGACCTGATTGGCATAGAACATCCCCGTCTTGTCCTGCTGGAGGTATTCACGTAGCGAAGCGATGAGCCCCTTGGCCAGCGAAGCGTCTCGTCCGTAGGCAAAGACTACGGCAGCCAAGGCCTTCTCTGAGAGGGGAAGCTTGCGGGCCACCCGCTTGAGCTCGGTGTAGAAGAAGGAATGAGCCTTGCGTACCTCCCCTTCGGGCTTGTAGAACCCTCGATGCTCGGCGAGTGCCACGAGGTAGAGGTAGTCCAGATCGGTGTAGGAGTAGGAATTCTTTTTCTTTAGTCTAAGCGCCCTCCGATACTCCTCGATGATACTTGCCTCTATGCCACGGAAGCCTCGGCGGACAAGCTCCTGAACCCGCAGGCGATCAGCCTGCTCCAGTCGATCGTAGGAGGGGACACGTAGCAGTAGGCGTAGTACACTCTCCGTCACATAGGGGCTTCCCTTCATGCCTGGATACCAGCTCCACAGACCGCTGGAGAGCTGGAGGTCGGAGAGCTGCTGCAGGATGCGGGAGAGGGGCACTTCCCTCGAGGGGTTCTGAAGGTACTTCAGCAGAGTGGCTTCGCGTGCGGCCTCTCTGTCGGCGACTCCCATCCATGGGGTCTGTGCTCCGGTCTGGAGCTTCAGACTATCATCGGCACTGAGACGACCACGCTGGGCAGCAGGAAGGGCATTCCAGCGTGCCTCGAACCACTCACGGAAGCCCTCGGCATGCGACACCTCCAGAGCCACAGACTGAGCATAGAGAGCGGCGGCAGCATCTAGTGCCGAGCTTCCCTTGAGGTAGCCGAGGTCGGGTAGGGCAGAGAGGGCTAGGTACAGTGGGTTAGACTCTATACGCAGGTCAAATCGCCCACGCTCGGGGACGAAGCCGTTCTGCGGGAAGAGGCTATCTAGGGCGATCTCGTGCCGTCCCTGTCGGCTGATGTTGAAGGCTAGGCTCTCCGTCAGCTCCTCCTGATCCGTGATGACGGGCACGAGGTGCTGCTCTCCGTCCGAGGAGGTCTTCCCTCGGGCGATGACACGTAGCCCGACGGAGTCAAGCCCCGCATAGCCACTGACGGGCAGGACGATATCGGTAGAGTTCCCTGCTGGGAGGTCAAAGGTCTGCTCCTGACTATAGAGCGTCCGCTTCGTCTTGGGCTCGAAGAGCTCTAGGGTGAAGAGACCTCGCTGGGCGACCTTCGACCCATTAGAGACGGTGGTGGAGATACGGACACTATCCCCCTCTCGGAGGAAGCGGGGTACATTGGGGCGTACGCTGAAGTCCTTGTAGGCCTCTATGCTCTCGGTATGCCGGAGGAGCTTCATATCGGAGGTGTGGGCTAGGACAATGAGCTTCCAGCGGGTGAGGGTCTCGGGGACACGTGCGCTCCAGCTGACCTTACCTTGCTTATCTGTGCGCAGGAAGGGGTAGAAATAGGCACTCTCATTGAAGTTCGTTCGTATAGAGAGCGGGGCCAGCTTTGTAGCATCCACCCGACGAGGCTTAGGATCATTCTTAGATTCATTCGCCACAACCCTTATCTCATCGGGCTTTAGGACTTCATCCTGAGTGTCCTTAGAGGCGTAGCCAACCACCATGACCTCCTCGAGCTGAGGGCGACTCACGGAGGCCATCCCACGTATGCTTATTGCCGAAGCCTTCTTCGTCGCACTCTCCCCATAGAGGGCTCCGGAGAGAGCCATCTCGAGCTTCCCTTCGTAGGAGCCCTCGGTGATCACCTCTTGGTCATACTCATCATCAGCCTTGGCGGGTGGCGTGACGGGCTTTGGAGGATAGACAAAGTCCGCCTTAGCCTCATCATCCTTGAGCTGCTGCAGCCAGGGTGGTGTGGGCACACTCCCCCCGAGGTGGAATCGGATATAGGATCGGTAGAAGTCGCTGGAGAGGCTATCGATAGAGAGTGCACCTATCAGAGGACGATCATAGTCTAGGGAGAGATACCCGATCTTATCGAGGGAGGCATCATACATCCATACGGCGACAGAGGCGCTATCCACACGCTTCCCCTCGTGGCTGAGGGTGAAGCTCCACTGCTCCTGACCTCCAGCTAGGATACGATCTCTGAAGGTATCCCACTTGAGGGTCAGAGATCGCTTGGGTTGCTCACGATGGATCGTAGCGGTACACTGGGTCAGGACGCCATGGTGCACCGTATAGAAGTGGATGTCCAGCTGGTCGGGAGTAAAGCCATTCTTAGGCAGGGGGACATCGAAGACATTGATGGCCTCTGCTCGAGAGCGAAGGAGTCCCTCAGCGATACGACCACCCTGATAGCTTACCTCGTAGAAGACATATCCGCCCTCTAGCCCACTCATCCAGTAGACACGAGCAGGGCGGGTAGAGCTATAAGTCCCCGAGGCTCGCTGCATGAAGAGAGGTAAGCGCATCCCGGTCAGACGTCGGTCTCGCGCCCCATCGTAGAGGTAGAAGGTACGCTTGCCCTCATAGCTCACACCTCGGCCATAGTCAGCGGAATAGGTGAGCGTATAGCGACCAGCCGAGAGGGGGGCTAAGAGGGTCTTGAGGTGGATGATGCTATCGAGCTGGACCTTGCCTTTGTGTAGCTCTCGGCTGTCCTGACGAATGCTGTAGGAGACGGACAGAGGCTCATTGCCCTCGTCGTAGCCATACCTACGGAAGGTCAGGATCGCATCCTCCTGCTCCTTGTTGATCAGTGGGGGGATCCAGGCTTGGATAGCGCTGACGCTACGTCCTACGGGTAGGTTGATCGTCTCGCTGTGGCTCTCGCCCGTACCGTCCGTCGTGCTCACATATAGATGATAGCGATACCAGGAGAAGAGCTCGTCCTCCGACCGCTCATCGGCTGTCGGCTCTATCTCCCGGAGTCTCGCTGGCAGGACAAAGCGTCCCTCGGCATCGGTCGTCAGCACGCTATCGGCGAGTACTCTATTGCCTCCGCCTCTAGTCCCCTCACCCCAGGGAGCCCAGGAGTAGCGGTTGGCCACGAGGCGGTAGCTCACCTTCGCCCCGGCGACACCCGTACCGCTCAGGGTACGCACCTGCCCTGGGATAGACACGGTCTGACCGACCTGATAGGGAGGATCGGGGGGCGTGAGGAGAAGCTCTGTCGCACGCCGCTTGTACTCTGCCACCTCGAAGGTCTGAGCCTCCGAGCGGGCTGTGTAGACCCCGGGTCGTGCTGCCTGCTGGAAGAAGGCTCGCACATAGTATCGCCCCGAGAGGCGGTCAGTAGGTAGGGTGAAGTCCACGGCGAAGTCTCCCCATCGGCTGGGGACAGCCTCTCGCCGAGCGACCTCCTTGCTATTGGTATCATAGAGGCGTACGAGCACAGCTCTCCCCGTGAGTGACCGAGCCGTCTCGATGAGGCGCCCGACCTCGGCCGTCCAGCCATAGACACGCACCGTCTGACCCGGGCGGTAGGCGGGACGATCGGGGGTGATCCAGATCATATCGGCTCGTACATTGGGGTCGTAGGTAAAGTCCTCGTCGGGCTCCTCCTCATAGATATCCCCATCCTCGACCCGCAGGGGGTCTGAGGCATCCGATAGGGCATACAGCTCAGCATCCTCATCGACTAGGTGGAGCCCATAGGCATCTGTCTTGAGCTTCTTCAGCAGGGTGTACTCGGGCTCTGTATCATCCTTGCGGTCAGCCTCCTCGTAGAGGCTGATCCAGGTGGAGGCGAGGGGACGACCCGTCATAGCCTCGAGCCACTGTAGGCGAGAGCCGTTCGTCGTATTGATCCGCTCGAGGGTAAGGTACTTCGTATAGGTAAAGTACTCCTCATCGGTGGGTGTACCTGTCGTAGCCCGTGGATCGGGGGTGACCTCTATGTACACGCAGTAGTTCCCCACTCGTGGTAGCGGGAATTCGATCGTCTGCTCCTTTGAATAGCCGAGACTATCGAGGGAGAGGGTAAGGAGCTTCTCCTGCAGGGGCTTGTCGAAGTCGCCTAGCCTCCACGACACTTGGTCTGGGCGAAGGATCTTCGGAGCAGCATAGAGGCAGAGGCGCACCTTGCTCACGAGATAGCAGCTGGGGAGCTTTACGGTGAGGGTATCCTTCCCCGTGACGCGCGCGGGCACGTGCATATCATAGGTATAGGCGAGGGCATTACGGTGCGCCTCACGGAGCTCCTTCTGCTCCTTGGCCGAGAGGCGTGTCGCCTGCTGGATGAAGAACTCGAGGAACGAGGCGTAGGCGACCCCTCGGCGTGGGTAGTACTGGCGCAGCGCTGCGATATAGTTGCTGATCTCGGGGGTGGAGACGTATTTATGGGCGAAGGCATAGATGAGCTCCTCGGCTCGTGCATTCGTCAGCTTCCCCTTCTCGGGCGAGAGCTGTAGGCGCAGGCTATAGAAGTCCACCAGACTCCGAAAGTAGACGCTACTCCCCCCCTCGGCGATGGGTCGTATCCAGCCCATGGCCTCGGTGAAGAACGTGGCATAGCGGGTCTGCTCCCTACGCTCCCGAGCATGGAGGAGGGCTAGCTGCCCGAGGAGCTCTGTGCCCAGCGTCTCGACCCCCACGACCGGCTCGTCGCCGAAGAGCTCCCGATACTTCCCGAGGGGCTCGTTGAGGACCTCCTGTGATCGGCGTAGCTTCTCCACCAGCTCCTGATAGCGCTCCTGATACTGCAGGCTCGTCCAGGAGGTGGGGTCGTAGAGGGTACTGTCCTTGGCCTTGGAGCGCAGGACATCCTCACGATAGAAGTACGAGGGACGTACACGCTCATAGCTGTAGAGGGTGTAGAGGGCGAGCATGGCCTGCTCATATCGCCCGAGCCAGGCTGCTCCCCGTAGTCCGTAGAGCGTGCGGAAGAGCCCTGTCTGATGCTCATGGTCGATGCGTCGCCAGTTCTGCCAGAGGACATCCTGTGCGATGAGGATGTGATAGAGGTTGTGCTGGTTCTGTCCGAGGAGAGAGAGCTCCTCGGCCGCCTTGATCGCACTACGGGGGAGGTCATCCTCCTGCGCTCGCTTGATCTCCTTGATCAGTGCTTCTGCGCTTGGGGTCTTTCGCTGGGCGTGTAGCATAGTTGGGATCTGTAGGGCAAGGCACCCGAAGAGCATTACTAGGAGTGCCCTACGGGCAAAGGCTATATATCTCATTGAGGGTCGCTATTAAGGGGTGAGACATGACCGAGCCCATATGCTATCCACACTCCCGACCCGCCTCGGGGTCCAGCGGGGTATCCATACAGACCCTGTGCTCAAAGGTAGGAAAAAGTATCCACTACCTCCCCCGCCTAGAGCTCTGTCCGTCGGGTGCGCTCCGCCCCCCTCACTCCCCTGCTACGGAGGGCGTCTCTGAGCTCCTATAGAGGGTGCCCCAATCACCTTACATAGGTGACGGGTGCGCTCCTATAAAGAGCGTCTTCGTCACCTATGTAAGGTGATGGTCGGGCTCTTACCGAGAGCGCAACGGGGCTCTAGGTAAGAGCCCTAGAGCCCCCTCGGGGAGCGGGAAATGAAGGGTCTATAGGCTTCGCCCCACCTTGACCGCCTAGGCTGGTGTCATGTGGGGCGTCAGGGGGAGGGGATGTTCGTCGAAAACTCCGTATCTTTGCCCACACTTGCACGGCTTATTACATTACTGTGAGACCACACCGATAGCAAGACTCTTAGTTTATATATACACGAACACATAGACTCTATGGAAGCAACAACAACGACGGCTCGGCACCAACGCCTACTCTTGCTCTTCCCTCTGGGGAGCCTACTGATCTTCCTCGTGGATCGCTTCTCGGTCCGCCATGACTACCTATTCTATCTGGGGCTGAGCATACCCGCCCTAGTCTTCATCACTGCCTTCTGGATCATCGATCGGTACCATACCCCTCGGCGCCGAACCCTACGTCTAGCACGGCTCTGCTCGATCCTCGTGATGCTGACCTCGCTGATCGAGTTCGTCTAGGCAACGAGGGTAGACCTCTATGGGGAGCGGGTAGCCCTGCGAGCTCACGAGTGGAGCGAGCAGAGCTACCCGCTCCCCGTATATATCCTCTCCCCCCGAATGCCTTCCCCCCTACACTCACATATCTCCCCAGGGCCGACGTATGATCTCGCTCACACTCCTGCCTTTGGATCTTCGGGGGGGATTATTTCATTCCCTAGGGAGCCTTAGCCCATCACTACAGATCCTACGTATTATCCCCAAGGGATAGGCCTACAAGTGAGCCCTACAGAGGATATACTTAGAGCGAAGTAGTGTACACGCGTGTATACTGTTGTGTACACGTGGGTATACAGTTGTGTACACACGTGTATACTCATCCCTCCTAGGTAAGAGGTCTTCGCTGGGGATCTCTACACCCGGGGCACGGATAATTCTATCTTCGGCGTATGCTCCCCCCACGACCTTGCCCTCGCACTATGGTGATTTCATGCATCAGCCCTGCATATCTCCCCACCTCTGCCCGCCGAAGCGGAGAGTGTAGGCTACGAGGGAGGGGGATCCCCAAGCTCCCCCCCCCGAGCAGGACGAGGGGACGATCGGTAGCGGTGGGAGGCCTTCGCCTCGGGGAGAGAGGGGGGCGTTCTACCTGAAAAGTCGTACCTTTGTGGACAAAGGAATGACCACGCAATGACTCAGGACGAGGGACTAGAGCTACAGCGCCTCGAGGTCAATATCTCCCGCCTAGGAGATGTCATCTCGCTACAGCGCACTCGTATCGTAGAGCTGGAGACGGAGCTCTGCTTACGCCAAGAGGAGCTCAGTCACCTGCGGGCAGAGCTCCAGACACTCTACGAGCAGAGCTCCATGTCTAGCCTCGCTCTCTCCCTGAGAAGAGGCTCGACGGAGGAGGAACTCCAGCAGGCTCGGCAGATCCTAGATGGGATCATCACCGAGGTGGAGTGCTGCATCCGACAGCTCGCCGATGAGTAGAGCGTATCACGATAGCGGCAGCGCGAGGCTGACCCACCGAGAGATATACAAGCGACTTCGATATGGATAAGGAGCTGGACAAGGAGCTGGATAAGGGACGAGACACAGCTCTGGAGAATGATCCCCCCCTACAGCGTATCTCCATCCTCGTGGAGGATATGCGCCTGCACCTCAGGATACCCCGCGATAGCGAGAGCCTGCTACGCAGAGCTGGGGAGGAGATTACACGTACCACGCTCCTCTACAAAGCTAAGTACCCCCATCCCTCTGAGATGCCCGCTTCGGGCTATCTGGCGATGACCGCCCTAGACATAGCAGCTCGCCATGAGGAGCTCCTAGAGCTAGAGGCTAGACGGAGAGAGCACCTGCTCCCCCGCCTAAGCCGAGCCAACAAGCAGCTGGAGGAGCTCATCCAATCCGCTCTGGCGAACCTGCCTACTCGGTCCTAACTCCTACCCACCGCCCCAGAGGGACTCCTCTGGTGTGAGGAGGGTGGGGCGACGTGTGTCCATTCCTGCTACATATAAACTCAAAGAAGCAAGGAAAGAATGGGAACAATTACCATCATCGCCCTTTGCGCCATGGCGTTCCTCGTCGGAGCGTCCCTGATGTGGTTTGTCACCGAGCGACTGCTTGGTCAGAAGACACGCACCATCCTCAGCGAGGCAGAGCGGGAGGCAGAGGTACTGAAGCAAAAGAAGCTACTGGAGGTCAAGGAGAAGTTCCTCCAGCTCAAGGGAGACCTAGAGCAACAGGTAGCCCAACGAAATAATAAGCTCAAGCAGATAGAGAGCAAGCTCAAGGGACGTGAGCAGGAGCTGAACCAGCGCCAGAGCGAGCTCCAGAAGCAACACCAGGAGATAGATACCCTACGGGAGCAACTCGCCCAGCAGAGCGAGGGCATCGAGGAGAAGAAGGCCGAGTATGAGCTCCGTAAGGGCGAGTTCGAGGCCAAGAAGGTAGAGCTAGAGGCCCTCCTGCAGAGTGAACAGAAGCGACTAGAGGCTCTCGGAGGCCTCTCCGCCGACGAGGCTCGTGAGCGACTGATCGAGAGCCTTCGTGCTGAGGCTCGTGACCAGGCTCAGGGCTACATCAACGACATCGTGGAGGAGGCGAAGATGACCGCCAACAAGGAGGCCAAGAAGATCGTCGTACAGTCCATCCAGCGCCTAGCCACCGAGACCGCCATAGAGAACTCCGTGACCGTCTTCCATATCGAGAGTGACGAGATCAAGGGGCGCATCATCGGTCGTGAGGGGCGTAACATCCGTGCCCTCGAGGCAGCCACCGGTATAGAGATCATCGTAGACGATACCCCAGAGGCGATCGTCCTCAGTAGCTTCGACCCCGTACGTCGTGAGGTCGCCCGTCTAGCCCTGCACCAGCTGGTACAGGACGGACGTATCCACCCCGCACGTATCGAGGAGGTCGTCTCCAAGGTGCGCAAGCAGATCGAGGAGGAGATCATCGAGACGGGGAAGCGTACCGTCATCGACCTCGGTATCCACGGTATGCACCCTGAGCTCATCCGCCTGATCGGGAAGATGAAGTACCGCTCCTCCTACGGGCAGAACCTCCTACAGCACTCCCGTGAGACCGCCAACCTCTGCGCCATCATGGCCTCTGAGCTCGGGCTCAACCCCAAGCAGGCCAAGCGTGCTGGGCTCCTACACGACATCGGCAAGGTACCCGACGACGAGCCCGAGCTACCCCATGCTCTCCTAGGGATGAAGCTCTGCGAGAAGTACAAGGAGAAGCCGACCATCTGCAACGCCGTCGGGGCACACCACGACGAGATCGAGATGGAGAGCCTCATCGCCCCGATCGTACAGGTCTGTGACGCGATCAGCGGTGCTCGCCCCGGTGCCCGCCGTGAGATCGTAGAGGCCTATATCAAGCGACTCAACGACCTAGAGCAGCTCGCCCTCTCCTACCCCGGCGTCGTGAAGACCTATGCTATCCAGGCCGGACGTGAGCTCCGTGTCATCGTAGGGGCAGAGAATACCGACGACAACACGATCACCACACTCTCGGCCGAGATCGCTAAGCGCATCCAGGACGAGATGACCTACCCAGGTCAGGTGAAGATCACCGTCATCCGCGAGACTCGCTCTGTGAGCTACGCCAAGTAAGGCAAGACTCACGGTGCCTAGCAGGACGACTAAGCCACAGATCCGGTCATGGGAGGGGCATCCCCTTAGCCTGACCTGAGGAGGGCTTAGTCGTCTAGCTATCTTTAAGATTTGTTACATATCCTAGTACATTTCCACACGAAACAATCCATACACTAGAGTGTTAGCAGTAGTGGAGGACTAATCCTTTCAGATATTCTACATGCAGGATAACGATCAGATCATCGATGAGGTAACATCGAGCGACTATAAATACGGCTTTACGACAGATATAGACACAGAGACTATCGGCAAGGGACTCACTGAGGACACCGTGCGCTTGATCTCTGAGAAGAAGGGTGAGCCCGAGTGGCTCCTGGAGTTTCGCCTAGAGGCCTTCCGCCACTGGCAGACCCTAGAGCAGCCCGACTGGGCGCTCCTGAAGATCCCCCCGATCGACTATCAGGACATCATCTACTACGCTGCACCCAAGAAGAAGGAAGGGCCGAAGAGCCTCGATGAGGTAGACCCCGAGCTCCTTCGTACCTTCGAGAAGCTGGGTATCCCCCTCGAGGAACAGAAGATGCTGAGCGGTATCGCTGTCGATGCCGTCATGGACTCAGTGTCGGTCAAGACGACCTTCCGGGAGACACTCGCTGAGAAGGGGATCATCTTCTGCTCCTTCAGCGAGGCCGTACGTGAGTACCCCGAGCTGGTACGTCAGTACCTCGGGGTGGTCGTCCCGTACAAGGACAACTTCTTCGCTGCGCTGAACTCTGCCGTCTTCAGCGATGGCTCCTTCGTCTACATCCCGAAGGGGACACGTTGCCCGATGGAGCTCTCCACCTACTTCCGCATCAATGCGATGAACACGGGCCAGTTCGAGCGCACCCTGATCGTCGCCGATGAGGGCGCCTACGTCAGCTACCTAGAGGGCTGTACCGCTCCCCAGCGTGACGAGAACCAGCTCCATGCCGCTATCGTCGAGATCATCGTCGAGAAGGATGCCGAGGTGAAGTACTCCACGGTGCAGAATTGGTACCCCGGCGACAAGGAGGGCAAGGGCGGTGTATATAACTTCGTCACCAAGCGAGGCCTCTGCCGGGGCACTGCCTCTAAGCTCTCTTGGACGCAGGTCGAGACCGGCTCTGCCATCACGTGGAAGTATCCCAGCTGTATCCTGCAGGGTGATGACTCCGTGGCAGAGTTCTACTCCGTGGCGGTGACCAACAACTTCCAGCAGGCAGATACCGGCACGAAGATGATCCACCTCGGGCGGAATACCCGTAGCCGCATCGTCTCCAAGGGTATCTCTGCAGGGCAGAGTCAGAATAGCTACCGTGGGCTCGTCTACGCAGGCCCTGATGCAGAGAATGCCCGCAATCACTCCCAGTGCGACAGCCTCCTGCTGAGCGACCGCTGTGGGGCGCATACCTTCCCCTACGTGCACGTGGACAACGATACGGCGATCATCGAGCACGAGGCCACGACGAGCAAGATCAGCGAAGATCAGATCTTCTACTGCCAGCAGCGAGGCATAGGCGTGGAGGAGGCTGTAGGCCTGATCGTCAATGGCTATGCCAAGGAGGTCATGAACAAGCTCCCGATGGAGTTCGCCGTCGAGGCGCAGAAGCTCCTCTCTATCTCCCTCGAAGGCTCCGTGGGCTAGTGTCCCCCCCCTTCGCATTCCCATCATATACAGACAAGACTAGATACGATCAATAGATATGCTACAGATACGTAACCTCCACGCTGCTATCGCAGATAAGGAAATACTCAAGGGGATCAACCTCGAGGTCAAGAAGGGTGAGATCCATGCCATCATGGGTCCTAACGGCTCAGGGAAGAGTACCCTCTCCTCGGTCCTCGTCGGTAACCCTAACTACGAAGTCACCGAGGGCTCCGTCCTCTTCGAGGGGCGAGACCTCCTAGAGCTAGAGCCCGAGGAGCGTGCCCACCTGGGGCTCTTCATGAGCTTCCAGTATCCTGTGGAGATCCCAGGGGTGAGCATGGTGAACTTCATGCGTGCAGCCCTCAATGAGAAGCGTAAGGCACAGGGGCTAGATCCCATCCCTGCCGCAGAGTTCCTCAAGCTCATGAAGCAGAAGCGTGAACTGGTGGAGCTCGACAACAAGCTCGCTAGCCGCTCCGTCAACGAAGGTTTCTCGGGGGGGGAGAAGAAGCGCAACGAGATCTTCCAGATGGCTATGCTCGAGCCTAAGCTAGCGATTCTCGACGAGACCGATAGCGGTCTGGACATCGACGCCCTACGTATCGTGGCCAAGGGAGTGAATGAGCTCCGTAGCCCCGAGAATGCTACGATCGTCATCACACACTACCAGCGTCTGCTGGACTACATCCGCCCCGACTATGTCCACGTCCTCTACAAGGGACGTATCGTGCGTAGTGGTGGCCCAGAGCTAGCCCTAGAGCTCGAGGAGAAGGGCTACGACTGGATCAAGGACGAGGTAAAGGACTAGACGAGCGATGGACGCACAGACTAAGCACTATCTCGATCTGTACGCAGCGCATGCCGATGAGCTGCGTCAGCGAGTGCCCCTCCTGCAGCACTATCGGGAGGAGGCCTTCGATGCCTTTGCTCGCCTCGGGCTACCCGCCTTCAAGAGCGAAGACTACCAGCGCACCGATGTCCCCAAGCTCCTAGAGCACGACTGGCAGCTCCTTACTCAGGAGGGCTCTCCCTACTGGGCTTCGCAGGTCGTCCCCGAAGGTGTCTTCATCGGCTCTATCTCGGACTTCGTTCGCCTCTATCCCGAGGTCGCCCAGGAGCATTATGCCCGCATAGCTCCCGCCTCTAAAGATGGGCTTGTCGCCCTCTCTACCCTGCTGGCCAATGAGGTCTTCGTCGTCTATGTCCCCCGAGGACTGAAGGTACCTGGGCATATCGAGCTTCGCTATATCCTTCCTCGCACAGAGGGGCACTTAGCGATCGAGCGAGCCCTCTTCATCGTGGAGGACGCTGCCGAGCTAGCGGTCTACTACAAGGACTGCCCCGAGGAGGACGTACGGGCAATGACCCTACGTACCCTAGAGGTCTATGTCGGCCGTGGCGCACGCTTCTCGCTCATTGATCGGGAGGAGTCAGGCTCGGGTAATATTCGCTTGACCTCTACCTACGTCCGTCAGATGGGCGGTAGCCACGCGGACCTCTCCACGCTGACGCTCCGAAACGGCACGACCCGCAACAACTACTTCATCACCCTCGCCGAAGAGGAGGCCGACCTACGTGTCTCGGGCTTCTCACTCACCAGCGAGCGTATGCACACCGATAACTTCTCCTTCATCGAGCACGCAGTGCCCCACTGTACCTCGGATGAACTCTTCAAGTACATCCTCCTCGATGAGAGTCGTGGTGTCTTCACTGGACGTATCCTTGTGGCACAAGATGCGCAGAAGACGCAGGCCTATCAGAACAATCGCAACCTCCTGCTCTCGCCCTCTGCTCGCATGCAGTCCAAGCCTCAGCTGGAGATCTATGCCGATGACGTGAAGTGCTCCCACGGGATGACCACAGGGCAGCTCAGCGAGGATGCACTCTTCTATATGCGCCAGCGAGGGATCGCCCTACAGGAAGCCAAGCTGATGCTCAGCAATGCCTTCGCCGCCGATGTCCTGAAGCGTATCCCCGAGGAGGAGCTCTCAGAGCACCTTCGCACCAAGACCGAAGAGCGTCTACGCACCCTAGCTGGCAAGTAGCCCCCACGGCACAAACCCCTAAAAATAGCCCGCCCCGCAGCTACCCAAATAGTAGCTGCGGGGCGGGCTATTTAATCAAAGTCCCTATGTCTCCTATTTAATCTCTATTTTGACAAGATAATGGTAACGGATAATGAGATAAATGATGGTTACAATGAATCTGAAGAGAAGTATGATGGATAATAACCCGTAGATATATTCACCCCACTTTAGGATACAGAGCATAGTAATTCTTAGGAGCCAGAGTAAAAGAATAGCAAAACAGAGTAGTATTTGAAACTGCATGATAGAAGCAAGCTGTTTGTATGCCTTCTTCCCTCTGGAGAAAGTCCCTTCATCCAGTCCCATTTTCTGTAATTTATCAACGCTACTTGGTATAGCGAGTAGTAGGGAAAAGAATGCCCCCATAAAAAGAGGAATGGCAACTCCAGCAAGATTTTCAAAGGATTTAATAACCCCCTGTATCTCTTGGTTTCCCCAAAAAATCCCACCCAAAGAGGCAATCATGGGAATAACATACCAAAGAATCCCCCACATAATCCTTGCCCCGATAGAGCGCTCTTGTCCCCTCGGGTTAGAAATTAAGGCACTTTTCCCTTCACTCCTAATAATCAAAAATGTGTGTAAAGGCTCAACCTTCTTGATGTTCTGAATTAATTTGATTAATCTCATCATCACAAAGCTGTTGCATTCTGCTTGTAATTGGGTAGTTATCGCTGTCGATGTAATCTTCGGGGATAATTATATTCGGGATAAGTTGAGCTCCGTCTTGAGCCTCGAGGAGACACTCTTTCTGCTCCTTCTCACCTCGATCATTTGTTATTTGATACTTGACCTTATATTGATAAGAATAATCCTCCTCTGAGAGTGTAATCCCAAATCTTTCCCTTGCAAGGTCTTTGATACTATCTTCTGTCAGATTAGCAGTCGTAGGGAGATTTCCTCCCTTGAGGGTTATAATTGCAGATGTAGGAGAGGGGACGCTTATATCGTACTCAGAAGGTTTATTGATAATAGAAAGCGCGATAGGGACTCCCTTAGCAAAGAATTCCTCCATTCGTTGTTTAGTCGTCGTTCTGTTGATTCTATCCCCAATGAGGGTATGGCCTTTTTGTCTTAGTACCGAGAGTAATACATCTTGAATTAAGGGTTTAATAGTATAGGATGTGTAAGACTGGAGGAAAATATATCCCGAACTGGTTAAAGATGGCATCCAGATTCGAACGAAGTAGCGTAGGGCAACAATATCCCGAGTGTCAATTGTCTGTCTTGACGGCTTCGAGCCAGAACCAATGAGAGACTGTTTGATCCCAGTTATCCCACCATCAAGCGTAATATCAAGGATTCTCCTGCTCACATCGATGTTATGCCACCCGGCCTGAATCGCACCTAAAGTTCCGTTCCTGTTTGTGTAAGGGGTTGACAATGTGGCAAGGATTCTCTCTGAGAATGTACTGAAGGGATCTGGTCCAGGATAGGTTGAGGATAGAAAATCATCTATCTGAAGTTCGTCTCCGTTGCTACTCTGTCTTCGTTTAATCTTAAAAGAAAATATTGATAGATTAAGTTTGTGATTTAGCATAATAATGGATACATTTATTGCTATATATTAAACTAGAATTCTAAGGATGACTCCGCAGAGGACAAAAGTAATAAATTTAGCCAGAAGGCTCCTTGATTGTGAGAGTTTACTTCGGAAATCTACCTTGTCATCTATTTGTAGATAATGCATAATCATATCTCACAAGGTATAGTTCTAGCGTAAAGATCTGTATTGATCTGAGCTCGATTGGTTGTAGCTGTGCCTAAGGGAGTGGCTTACACCTTAAAATATCCATCAAACTTATTTCGTAGAAGTTTTTCCATCCGATAAAATATAGTAGGTGCTTCAATCCCCCATTTCTAACTTTTATTGAGTCAAACAAAAGGAGACTACAGACCTTTCCCAGATGCTTGTCACAGACTTTCTAGATGCTTAGATGGTCATCCTATTTACTCTCTGGAAGAGCATAAGAGGGTGGGTGAGGAGTTGGCGGCATAGAGTAAGTCGGGTAAAGGTGTGTTGAATTTGTTTGTAGAGTCAAATGGATTAATCTGTCTAAATACCCTACCTTTGAGGGAAGGGAAGGCCACAATGGGATAGCCTTCCAAACTACCGACTCATACAGCGTTTACTCTATGCGACGATTAGCAAAGTGGTCTATCGGAATAGGCTCATTCATCGGGTGTCTTATCGCCCTCCTTGCGCTACTGCTCTGCACGGGTGTCATCCGTGTCTATGGCTTGACGACGGGGTATAACCAACTCCCCAAAGAGCTGCAGGCACGTGTCGTCTTCTCCCAAGGCCGTTTGACGGACGTGGATAAAGCTCTAGCCCAAGTTCGACAGCAGAGGTCGGTGCTCCTCGTTAATGGGCATGAGCTACGGGAAGCAATCGCACGAAAGGGGCGCAAATGGCTCGTCTATATCTACCAGGAGGGCTGTAGCTCACCTTCCTGCCCTACGCTCTCATCAGTCACACATTATGCCGAGCAGTTGGGGGCACGTCCGCTCTTTGTCGCCGTGGACTTGCGTTCGGAGCTATTCCTCCATCCAGAGCCGATCCTCAGCATTGACTTCCGCTACTATAATACTAGGTGGTGCGCTACCTTCCAAGATAAGTTCCTCGCAGACCTCACCCAGTCCAAGGACGATGAGTATTACAACATCCTCCTCTTTGAAGACGGACAACTCGTGAAGAAGCCTTGTCTACAGCGTCCCTCCTAAGCAGACTCCATAGCTCCTAATGGAGGGTAGAGGGCAGTACTCTCCTCTCTATCCTAATGATAAGACAATCCCTTCCCCCTTGGGCTCGGCATTGAGCCTAGGGGGAGGGGGTTGTCGTTGTTGGGCTCGGCTTGGTCATGGCGTATTGGGGTCGATTTGAGGGCGATAGGCAATGTGTGTGGGGGGAGAGATGTGAATATAGTTGTACCTTTATACACTAAGCTATAGTATAGTCACTGGTCTCCCTCACATATAGGTAACGATGCGAGAGGAGCAGCAGGTAGGTACAGCTTGGACGCTCGATAGGCTATGGGTGTAGTGCGCCCATCTATAGCCCTCCCAATAGTAGGCCTCGGTATGCTCTGTGAGTGTCTGCAGGTCGTGTGCATAAATTGAAAAATGAAATGATAAGGTTATACTACGCCTTGCTGGCTCTAGTGCTCTCCACAACGACACTCTTCGCACAGCAAGGAACAATCAAAGGACAGGTATATAGTGCGACAAGTCATGATCCCCTAGAGTTTGCCACAGTGCGAATCCAAGGTACAACCCAAGGAGCGACCACTGATTCGCTGGGTCGCTTCACTATCCCTAGCGTTCAGCCAGGCTTCGTCCGCCTCGTGGTGAATATGCTCGGGTACGAGACGACGATTTCCTCGGAAGTTCACGTCCTCGGTAACCAAACGAGCTTTATTGACATCGCCTTAAACGAGACCTCAACGAGCCTAGCCGAGGTACTTATCCGTCCCAATAGACTCCTCAAGCGAGCCGAGAGTCCACTCTCTATCCAGACACTCGGCCTCAAGCAGATCGAGAAGAGTGCAGGAGCCAATAGAGATGTCTCGAAGCTCGTGCAGACACTGCCTGGTGTCGGGGCTACAGACCCTAATCGCAATGACCTGATCGTGCGTGGTGGGGGGCCTTCGGAGAATGTCTTTTACCTAGATGGTATCGAGATCCCCGTGATCAATCACTTCGCTACACAGGGTGCCTCGGGGGGAGGCATGGGGATGATTAACCCGGACTTTGTCCGAGAGATCAACTTCTATACGGGTGCTTTCCCTGCAAGTCGAACCAATGCGCTAAGCTCCGTGATGGAGATCAAGCAGCGAGACGGTGACACAGACCGCATGCACGTCAAGGCGTCGGTTGGTGCCTCCGATGCCGCTCTCACCATAGAGGGGCCACTGGGGCGCAAGTCGTCGATCATCGTGTCGGCTCGTCAGTCCTACCTGCAGTGGCTCTTCAAGGCCATTAAGCTACCCTTCCTCCCGACCTACAACGACTTCCAGCTCAAGTATAAGTATCGCTTCGATCCGCACAACGAACTATCTATCCTGGCTATTGGGGCGATCGACAATATGCGACTAAACAGCCAGCTCCAGACCACGGGTACAGAGGTACAGCGGTATATCCTGAGCTATCTCCCCGAGTACAAGCAGTGGAACTACACAATCGGTGCCGTCTACAAGCACTATGGCAGAGGGCATGTAGATAGCTGGATGCTTAGCCGCAATATGCTACGCAATGGTGGTGTGAAGTATCAAGGTAACGACCCCGCTCAGGGCAAGCTCTCGGAGTATCAGTCTGATGAGACGGAGAACAAGCTACGCTACGAGCGTATGTACACGAGCCTCCCCTTCAAGCTCAGCTTCGGGGCTGGCCTCCGCTACGCCGACTATAGCAACGATGCCGAGAGGCTCATATACCAGTCGGGGCGTATCGTGCCCGTCTCGTATGATGCCCGTGTCAAGCTCTTCGCCTACTCAGCCTTTGCTCAGGCATCGGACGAATACCTAAACCAGAGGCTCAAGCTCTCGCTCGGGGTCAATCTCGTGGGCAATACACTCAACTCCACAATGAGCAACCCCCTCCCCCAGCTATCACCACGCTTCTCGGCTTCGTTTGCCCTAACGGATGATATCGACCTAAATGCGAACCTCGGACGCTACGCCATGCAACCCTCCTACACGACCATGGGCTACCGAGCCTCGGACGGGAGCTATGTGAACAAGGAGCGTCTATGCTACATCATGTCGAACCAAGCCGTGCTCGGGGCTGAGTACCACCCAGGCGACTACCTTCGCTTCTCGGCCGAGGGATTCTACAAGGCCTACAGTGGCTACCCGATCTCTCAGCGAGAGGGGGTGAGCCTAGCCAGTAAGGGTACGGACTACGGGCAGGTAGGGGATGAAGCCGTTCTGTCTAAGGGGCTAGGTCGAGCCTATGGTGTGGAGGTCGTAGCCCGCTTGATGCCTTGGCACCAGCTCTCTGCGACGGCTACCTATACCATGTTTAGGAGCGAGTTTACTGACCTAGCTGGCATCTATCGCCCTTCGTCATGGGATACGAGGCAGATGCTCAACCTCCTAGTGAGCTATCGTCTGGGTAAGAGCTGGTTCCTCTCGGCACGCTGGCGCTACATCGGTGGAGCACCCTATACCCCGATTGATATGGAGCTATCGACAAATAAAGACGCTTGGGCTGTCACACATCGTGCCTATCCGGACTACGAACGCTTCAATACGCTGAGACTGCCCGATAAGCACCAGCTCGACCTGCGCCTCGACAAGGAGTTCTACTTCAAGCACTGGATGCTCAACCTCTACGTCGATATACAGAATGCCTATCTGAGCCGCTCGGTCAGTGCCCCTATCTATACCAACCTCGATACTGCGGGTCGTGTTATGGATGACCCCACCGATCCCCAGCGACATCAGCTACGGAAGCTAGACTACTACAGCAAGCTCGTACTCCCGACTCTGGGGCTGATCGTCAAGCTTTAGTAGCCCGATGCTCTGGCTCTTCGGCGAGCAGCCCCCTCCTTCCCTTTTGTTTGTTTCTCGGTGCTAAACATCTCCTTAGAATTCCCTCCCCCCCCCACACGACATACGCCCTGGGGCACCTTAGCTAGGTGCTCCAGGGCGTATGCTGTAGGGAGCTTTTTGCCCCTTAGGGTGGCGTGAGCCCCCTTTAGAAGATGAGTGACTGTAGCTGGAAGACGAGGGCGCCAGCGAGGTAGCCCGCTAGGGCGAGCAGGCTAAACCGCTTGAGGTAGTAGCCGAAGCTGATATTCTCCAACCCCATCACCGTCACCCCTGTGGCCGAACCGATGATCAGTAGGCTACCCCCCGTCACCGCACAGTAGGCGAGGAAGACCCAGAAGGAGCCGTTGAGCATAAACGGCGAGAGGGCGCCACTAGCATCCATGGGAAACATCCCCAGTACCGCTGCCACCAGAGCTACGTTGTCTAGCACGGAGGATAGTGCCCCCGTCAGCAGAGCTAGGATACCCGTGCTAGGGATGAGCTCCGAGACCTTGCCCGAGGCGGCGAGCAGTTGCCCACCCTCGATCAGTGCCGCTACCGACATCAGGATCCCGAGGAAGTAGAAGATGGTGGTTAGGTCGGCGTTGTTCAGCTGCTGCGTCATCCGTAGGGTCGTGGCCTCACGCAGACGCTTCTTGTGCGCCGAGAACATGATCTCGGTGTAGATCCATACCAAGACTAGCCCGAAGATCACCCCCATGAAGGCGGGTACGTCGAAGAACGTCTGCCAGATAGGTACCAGCATCAGCGATAGGATCCCCAAGAGGAAGACCGTCACACGAGCCCTCAGAGGCAGGATATCGTACAGCTCATCCTCGGGCACATCGGGGAGCTGGCGGAGCTTGACGTCTTTCTTGAAGAGGAGGAAGTGCGCCAGGAGCGTCGAGACCACGAGGCTAACTAGAGCGGGGATGATGAGGTGAAAGATCTGATAGTAAGGTGTGATCCGTCCGCTATTCCACAGCAGCAGGGTCGTGACATCCCCGATCGGTGACCACGAGCCCCCAGCGTTACAAGCGATGACACACATACAGGCGTACTTCATCCGGTCGGTCGTGTCAGGCACGAGCTTGCGCAGGACGGCGATGATGACGATCGAGGCGGCGAGGTTGTCCAAGAAGGCCGAGAAGAAGAACGAGGCCAGAGCGACACGCCACAGCAGGTGACGCTTGTTCGTCGTGGCCACGATCCGAGCGACAGACTTGAAGCCCCCGTAGCTATCGATCGTGCTGACGAGGATCATCGAGCATAGGACGAAGAAGAGGGTACCGGACACATCTCCTAGGTGCTCGTTGAGCTTGAACGAGAGGTAGTCCGACACACCATGCTCTCCTGTCATGAGCTGGGCGTGCCTGAGGTACTCTCTGAAGCCCTCCGTCCCCGAGGCAATACTTGTATTGATCAGGAGGATGGCCCAGAGCAGGACACTGGTCAGTAGGGCGGTCGCCGTCTTATTGACCTTGATCTGCTCCTCGAATGCGATCCCGAGGATCCCCAAGACGAAGATCACGGGCATTAAGTAATACCAAAACATAGCAATAAATGAATGTTAGTAAGACCTCGCTAGAAATGTACCTCTAGGGAGGTGGCTATATGATAGGTGATGCCCCTGAGACGGGTTGCATCACTTCCCAAAGGCTTTAGTTCGATCCCCGAGGGGACGTAGTCCACCCCACAGGGCACTCGTAGGCCAAGGTGGCGGGTAAACCGCCAGTGGGGGGTGACCTCCAGCCCCATTCCTAGGGCTAAGCGGGGGACAGAGACCGAGGCGAGCTCCGTGGGGTGTAGTACTCGCCCCGTCTGCAGACCGCTGAGCGAGCCCCGTGCCGTGACGTTCACCCCGAGGTCATACCATAGGGCGAAGCTATGCCCCACACCTAGGCTGAGGCGTAGGGCTCGAGTCTCTGCACTGGGCTCTACGGCTACCTGGGCCCTACGATAGATATGCTCTAGGGTGAGCTGAGCCTCGGCCTGTAGGTAGAGTGGCCACCCTGTGGGGGTATGCTCCACCCCGAGCCCAAGGACTCGGCTCGCCGAGTACCACTCCGACCGCTGACCCGTGTAGCGGGTACTTGCCCCGATGGGTAGGTAGAGGAGCGTCCTCGTGGGGTAGGCAGCCACCGTGTCTCTCTGCCGACGGCTTCGTCCGAAGAGCCTGTCCGAAGCCCAGTAGCCGATATGTGCCGATAGGATCCCCAGTCCAGCCCCCGTGAGGACGTCGCCGACCCAGTGGCGGTTATTCAGGAGTCGTCCGACCCCGGTAGCCGAGGCCACGGCATAGCCGATGGGACGTATCCAGGGGTAGCGCTCCCCGTACTCGATACTGAGGAGCTCGGCAGAGGTAAAGGCCATCGCCGTATGCCCCGAGGGGAAGGAGTTGCGCGAAGACCCATCTGGGCGCTCTACACGAGCCGTGTACTTGATCGCCGAGGTGATCGCTAGCATCGAGAGTGAGGCCAGTGCGTCGGCGGTGACCATCTGCAGTGGGGACTCGGTCACCCCACGTACCCCTACGAGGCGAAGGCCCAGCTGTCCCGCCAAGGGGGCAAACTGCAGGTAGTCGTCGTAGTGGTGACGGAAGCGAGGGTAGTAGGCGAAGCGGAGCTCGCGCACGTACCTATTGTTTAGCGTCTGTAGGAGACCCGCCGAGATGATGGGTAGGGACTTCACTACACCCCGTAGTAGGAGCCTGTCAGCCACCTGCCGCGTGCTGGGCACGGTGTCCGTCCCTAGGGGCTGGGCACGGAGCCCCTGACCTAGGGTGGGGAGCAGGATCAGCAGAGAGAGGAGGAGTAGTCGGGTTCGGGTCTTCGTCATACGCAGATTAGTCTTGGCCTAGCTGGAGTTCCTTCCATTCGCCCGCTGCCCCCGAGGTCATATCGTGGGTGACGACGAGTAGGGTAGCCTCCTGGGGGACGAGCTCCTCTAGGAGCCTCTGGAAGCTCTGCTTGTAGGCTCGGTCTAGGAAGCTCAGGGGTTCATCGAGGATCAGGAGCTCGGGCTGGGAGGCAAGTGCTCGTGCCAGCAGGGTGCGCTGGAGCTGTCCTCCGCTGAGCCGTCCGATGGGTTGGTCGAGGTACTCCTCCACGCCGACAGCCTCTGCGAGTGCCCGCTGTTCCCGACGACGGGTCTCGGCATCCCGCATCCCCTGAGGGAGCCCCGAGTCGATGACCTCCCAGACACGTATGGGGAAGTGTCGGTCGATCTGGTTGATCTGCGGGAGGTAGCTCGTCACGAGGGCATTCGTCTCCCGTCCCGCAGCGTCGAAGTAGCTTAGTCGCCCTCCACGTAGGGGGATCAGTCGTAGGAGGGTGCGCATGAGGGTCGTCTTCCCGCATCCGTTCGGGCCGGTGATGGCCCAGTGTTCGCCCCGCTGTATACTCCAGTTCAGGTGCTCTAGCACGAGGGTGTCGGCATAGCCAATGCGAGCATCCTCTAGTCGTAGGATCGTACTCATCGGCTCTCTCGCGTGGGGTTCGTGGGGAGACCTTCGCCTAGGGCTGCTGGGCTCTGGGTAGAGGATGGTGTCGCTCCCTGCGTCGTCCCTTGGGTAGTGGACTGGACTGTCTCCGGTGTGCCCCCTTGGGGTGTGGACTGTGTAGCCCCGGAGAGCGCACGGGCTATCCGAAGGAGCTCCCCTCGCCAATCTCCATCTAGGGGATTGATCTCATAGGTCTGAGCCCCCAGCTCGGAGGCAATGCTGTGTACGAGCTTGCTCTCAAACTCCTTTTGCACAAAGACCACCCGTACCCCTGCTGCCCGTGCACGACGGATGACCTGCTCGAGGTGAGTGGGCGAGGGCTCCTTGCCGTCCTCCTCTAGGACGAGTTGCTCTAGCGACCATTCGCTGGCGAACTCCGAGAGGGAGGGGTGATAGATCACGAAGCTCCGGGAGGGTAGGCTCTGGAGCTGTGTCCTCAGTGCTCCCTCTAGGCTATCGAGTCCTCGGCCTAGTCGTGTCGCCCCCTCCACATACTGGGCTCGGTGCGTGCTGTCCACAGCGGAGAGTCCGGAGAGGATCGACTGGGTCATCGCCCTAAGGCCCCTGAGGCTCGTCCAGTAGTGTGGGTCGTGCACGAGCCCATCGTGGCTGTGCCCATGGGGCGCCGAGGCGAGCTCGCCGTCTAAGCGTAGGAGGGGGAGCTCGGGCTGTAGGGTGTGGATTCGATCGATCCAACTACGCTCGAAGCCGAGGTCTCCGATATAGAAGTAGCCCTTACTCTCCGAGAGGGCTTGTATATCCCGGGGGGTAGGCTCGTAGTTCTCGGGGTTATTACCCTTGGGGAGGAGTGTGGTGACGGAGACGAGGTCGCCCCCGATCTCCTGAATGAGCGAGGCTGCAGGGGCGATGGTCGTCGTGATAGCCACCCGTCCGTCTGCTCGTCGCTGCTCTCGGCATGCGCTCAGGACGAGGCTGACGAGGCACAGCAGGAGTAGTCCTGTGCCAGCCCTTCTCAGACGACCGAGTAGGGTAGGGTGCATGGGGGACTCTGTATAATATGTATATGGCTTGCTCATTGTTTGTCGCTTTGCATCCCATGCTGCTCCCGCTCCGAGGTGAGTATGGAGCGCAAGGAGTAGGGCAAGATGCAACTGCAAAAATAACTCAACTACCCCAAATGACCCTCCTCCCCCGCCCAGAGCTCTTCCCCGAGGGGCTCGGGCTAGCCCTTCAGCCCGTCTAGCCGATGAACCCTCGGGGGCTAGCGACGGGAGTGAGGGGCTGGTAGGGAGGTGGAGTAGGGTTGGCCACCTTTAACCCTTGGGAGGACTAGCGATGGGAGCGAGGGGCTGGTAGTGTGGTGGAGTAGGGTTGGCCACCTTTAGCCCTCGGGAGGACTAGCGATGGGAGCGAGGGGCAGACAAGGGCGGAGCAGAGCGGGGGCGGTGGCCTTAGCCGTCAGGGGGGCTCCGAACGGCTTCTGTGAGGGGCTTCCCAAGAGGGGTGAGATGACTATACTTAGAGCGCCTTTGCGCTCCTATAATGATCGCTTCCATCACCTATGTAAGGTGATGGGGACGCTCTTACCGAGAGCGCAAGTGCGCTCTCGGTAAGAGCGTTGAGGCTCTCTCGGTAGCATTGATACAGAGGATGTTAGGAGTGGGGTCAAGAAGCCTCGTCTAGCCCACCAGAGGAGCTACCGCCCACACGATGATCCTCGTCTGCCCGCCTCTACCTACTATTATGTATTTTCCTCCGTTATTCTCTCGCCCTAGAGGGCTATTCGTACGTGTAGAGTAGGGGCAATAAGCTGTTAGTTAGGGACTTCGTGCGCTATCCCTACAAATGTGTAGGTGCGAGGGGAGGGGTGTCCTAGTCCCCGAATGGCTCTATCTTTGCGACGATTTTAGGGTGATGTCACCCTGTCCTTTACCCAACTGTAATTCTAAGTTATAAGCAAGATGAGACTTCAGAGAATAGTTGTCCTTGGCTGCCTCGCAGTCGCTGGGATACTCGTGACCTCCTGCGCCAAGGAGACTCCTCAACCCAAGCCTACCCCAGAGAAACCACCTGTTGTCAAGCCCGAGACTCCCAAGGTGCCCGGCGAAGCCCGTGTCGCTGTCCCCACTCCGGGTGGACTAGAGGCCGCCCTCAAGGGTGAAGACCTGGCGAAGCTCACCAAACTCGTCGTCCTCTCTGGGACTCTGAACCAGGCAGACCTCGACTTCGTGACCAAGAGCCTCAAGATAACGGAGATCGACCTCCGTGACGCTGCCCTCAGCCTCGGGAGCGAGGACAAGGGCTTCTACAATAATAGCTCACTTCGCAAGATCACCGTCCCAACGAGCCTCGAGCGGACGGAGAAGAATTGGCTCTCCAATACCCTCGCCGAGGAGATCATCCTCCCCGAGGGCAAGCTCAAGTACTTCGGCGGGGCGACCTACAACGAGAAGCTCAAGAGCATCGTCCTGCCCAGCTCGGTCGAGGAGCTCGGCGGGGAAGCCTTCGCAGGGAGCAACTATGAGAGCATCACCCTGCCGACGAACCTTAAGGTGATCCCCGTGGGAGCCTTCAAGGGCTGTCGTCGCCTAGTCAAGCTCACGATCCCAGCGAGTGTCAAGGAGATCAAGGACAATGTCTTCGCTGGATGTGCCAAGCTCAAGGAAATCGTCTTCCTCTGCCCCGCCCCGAAGTTCACCGCCAACGAGCTAGATGAAAATGCCTTCGAGGGCTACGACTTCACGTCTCTAGAGCCTAAGATCACCGTACCTAAGGGGACGAAGGCCGACTACCTCAAGGCTCTAGGCTGGGGACCTAAGGCTCGGAGTGCTAAGTGGTTCGTCGAGGCCGAATAAGAGACGAGCATTACCTATCCACGATCCTCGCACAGCCCTCCTCTCTAGCCTCCGTGATAGAAGAGGGGGCTGTGCGGTCATCATCTATTATCCTCACTCAGATATACCACTATGAACTACAAGAAGCTAATCGCCCTCTGTAGCATGGCGATCCTAGTTGGCTCGACGATCCTTGCCTGTAGCAAGACTGAGCCAAAGCCCAAGAAGGAAGAGAATACTAATGGCCATTCGGGCGCCACGAAGAAGCCTAATAATCCGGCTAACCCCACCGACCCTAACCCCAAGGAAGTCCTCCCTGCCCTACGTGAGGGTGAGGTACGGGTCGCTGTCCCCCAGGCTGGGGGACTAGAGGCTGCACTCAAGGGGAAGGACCTATCGAAGATCCGTATCCTGCTCCTCACCTCTGGAGCGATCAATCAGGACGACTGTGACTTCATCCGTTACAGCCTGCAGAAGCTCGAGGAGGTAGACCTGAGCCGTGTCGCCCTCGGGATAACCGACGATGAGTACGGGCTCAAGGACAATAAGAGCCTGAAGAAGATCATTGCCCCGGCGACGCTGAGACGTATCCCCACGGGGTGGTTCAGCTACACCCGTGCCGAGGAGATCGTCTTCCCTGGGGACAAGCTCCGCATCTTCGGTGGGGCGCTCTTCAATGAGCGGGTCAAGAAGATTATCCTCCCCGAGTCGGTGGAGGAGATCCTACCTGAGGCCTTCTGGAACAACAAGAAGATGGAGACCATCAACCTCCCCAGCAAGATCAAGGTCATCCCTGCCCGTTGCTTCTACTTCTGCCAGAGCCTGCGTACCATCGAGATCCCCGCTGGGGTGACGGAGCTACAGACTCAGGCCTTCGACCAATGTGCCCAGCTGGAGCGTATCACCTTCCTCGGGGACGCACCCGCCCTACAGCGGGGGAGCAAGGGGCAGCTCCTCGATCCCTTTGGCTCGGTCGTGTGGGAGCAGGCTGGGGTACGCAAGTGCGTCATCCGTGTAGGCAAGGGCAAGACGAAGAGCTTCCTGGAGAAGTGGCAGTGGTCAGCCGACAAGGCTAGTCGCTTCGAGGAGCAATAGGTGATGCGTCCTACCATGCATAGCTATGCCACCAGAGGCGGGAGCCGAGTCAGCCACTCGGCTCTCGCCCTCTCTCTCCTCGCCCTCACCCTCGTCGGGTGCCGTCAGGCTACACCTAGCCCCGAGCCCTCCACTGTAGGGGATGAGGCACTTGTCAGCTACCTACGTCAGCAGATAGACGTCGTGAGTCCTCAGGATGCCCCTAGGGCTAGCTATCAGGACTACGTGCCTAGCTCGGACTATGAGGCTCAGCGGGTGCACCTGTGGTCGCTCTGGCGGCGAGCCAATGAGGAGCGACTCGGCGAGAGCGACTGGGCACTCAATGCCCCTCGTGCACTCGTCTGGGAGCTTCCGGGAGGGGAGAGGATGCAGCTCCACCTCTTCGCCAAGGGGACTAAGCCCGAGGGGGGATACCCCTTCTTCATCAACCTGCACGGCGGAGGACGTTACCCCAATGAGCCAGGCCCCTGGACCTCGGAGATCAACGAGCAGGAGTGGTACACCCTCATGTCCTTCACCGATAGCTACCCCAATCGTCCAGCTCTGTACTTCGTCCCCCGTATGGCGGACGATCGCAAGGGACGGTGGCACTACGCTCCGCAGCGTGCAGCCTTCCGCCGAGCCTATCAGGTGGCTGTGCTCCGAGGGGATGCCGACCCCGATAGAGTCTATCTCACGGGTATATCCGAGGGGGGATATGGAGCCTTTCGCCTAGCTCTCTATATGCCCGACTACTTCGCTGCCATTGGTCCCTTGGCTGCGGCTATTGAACACCTTGACCTAGCAGAGAACCTGCGCAATGTAGCCCTGCGCTTCGACGTCGGTGCACGTGACTACGAGTATGATCGTAGCCTCAACGCTAGGGACTGGCGGGACAAGCTCGATGAGCTAGCGAAGGCGAACCCCGGAGACTTCATCCACGAGAGCAATATCATCCCTGACCACGGGCATACGATCCCCTATCTGACGATGACTCCATGGCTGGCTCAGCACAAGCGACGCACCTACCCCAAGCACATCAGCTATACCTACTACAATATAGATGATGGCTTCTCCGATGGTGTCTATTATCTGGGCTTCGGTAAGGTGAAGCACAGTGGGGATGCCCGTCTACACCTAGATGTGCAGCATGAGGGCAATACCTTCGAGGTCAAGAGCAAGCTCCTCCACGGGACAGCACAGGGTACACTGACGCTCTATATCGACGAAGTGGACTTCACTAAGCCCGTAGTGGTTCGGCATAATGGACGGGAGGTATTCTCTGGTATCTTGAAGCCCAGCAAGGGGGTGATGGCGGAGGCCATAGCCCGCTTCGGTGACCCCAAGAGAGTCTTTCCCGCCAAGGTCAATATCCCACTCTAAGGCGAGGTCACTACGATCCCGCTCTCGCACACAAGTAGCCCCGATGGCATCCCAAGGACGCCATCGGGGCTACATGTATGAGCTCCAGCGTGTATAAGTCTTCGCTGGCAACTCTTGCGCCGTAGTGAGATCAGTGCCCCGAGTCGGAGGCAGTGAAGCGACAGCGTGGGTAGTTGCTACAGCCCAGGAAGGAGCTATATGGCCCTTGGCGGACGAGCAGTTGCCCTCCACATCTCGGGCAAATACGGCTCTCGATCAGTCGCTGTCGCTCCTGCACCCTTGCCCGAACGTATAGGATATGTCGCTTCGCTGCTTTCGACCCTCGGACATCACTGGTGTGGATAAGGTCCCTAAATGAGGCCACTTCTTCGGTCGTTAGCCTTTCCGTTGAGTGGCTCAAGATGAATTCCCGTAGCTGGCTCAGGTACACCACACGTTCATCCATATACCCCTTTAGCTCAGCCCTATCGAGGAAGACCACGATCTGAACGAACCGATTGAGAGGTATCCCTAGTAGCTCCTGTAGTGCTCTGGTATGGGCATAGTTCTGTCTGACTGGGTTGCGCAGGGGAAACTTCGTCCCGTATATATTTTGTGTCCAGTACTCAGCATGCCTTTTCCCATAGATCCAGCCCTTGTAGTTCTTCGTCTCGATGACGAAGATGCCGTAGGGAGACACGACGACGTGGTCGATCTGTGTGGATCTGCCACTGTCTCGGAGGAGTACGTTATCAAACGGGAAGTAGCCATCAGGGAGGGTAGATAGGACAGAGGAGACACGCTTCTCGCCGATCCGCCCCTTGATCTTTGCTTCATTCCATTTAAGGAAAAGCGATAGTAGGAGCAGGACGAGAGTAAGAGGTAGAAATAGCGACATCATCTGCGTTCGTATTCTATTTGTTCGTAGGGGAGGATAGGGGGCTCTCCGTTAAGTAGGGGCGGGAGACTGCGGGCTGATACCTCCTTTGGGTATTGCTTGAGCTTATATTCTGTTTGTTATTGGCTTTACAGAGAGCAGAGTCCGAGCCCCATTCCTGTGAATTCGCTCTTTGGTGAGACCTACGAGGGTACGCTTTGTACAGCGAGGGGGGCTTGGGGCTGTGTCTGTCCGTGGCTGGGGATGGGAGGAGTCAGCTTCATATAGGCGGGATGTTGTACGCAAATGTACGACTGATCACCGAGGTATAAAAGACCAAGGGAAAGGTATGCCGTGTGACAGCTTCAGTCAAGGTACGAAGTCCCTACGGCGTCCTCTCTGAATGCCGTAGGGACTTTCCGTTTTAACGCAACATCCGCACAAGCACTTGTGTCCACTCCATCCTAGCCTGCAAGGTCGGAGGTAGTGGGCTAATAGGGGGCTCAGTCTTCCCCCTGCCAGTGTGGCATAATATCACAAGTAGGGGCGCAGTGAGCCCCCAAGTGGGGGGCTATCATAGGGCTGACGCATGATCTCTCTCGCACACTCCAGCCTTTGGATCTTCGGGGATATTAGTTCATATCTCAGGGAATCTTAGCCCATCCCTAGAGATCCTACGTATTATAGCCAAGAAACAGACATACAAGCGAGCTCTGGAGAGGATATACTTAGAGCGCACTTGTGTACACGCGTGTATACAGTAGTGTACACGTGGGTATACAGTTGTGTACACACGTGTACACTCATCCCTCTTAGGTAGGAGGTATTCGCTTGGCATATCTAGCCTAGGAGATAGATACTTCTATCTTCGGCGTATGCTCCTTGGCGACCTTGCCCTCGCACTAAAGTGAGTTCATGCGTCAGCCCTAGGGGCTATCACCACCCTGATGGGGTGTGCAGTGCGATCCCACGAGGTGGAGGAATTCCCCATTCTCATCCAACTCCCTTTGTATCATGCTGGGCGATGGGGAATTAGCGTACATGCCGAGAACGGGTCTGCGTGCATACCGAGAGGACATCAGCGCTCATACCGAGAGCGTGAGTGCGCTCTCGGTATGAGCGTCTCCGTCACCTTACATAGGTGATTGGGGTGAAGATTACGTGGCCTCTTCGGGGTGTATTATGTGTGGGGAGTAAGGAGTGCGGAGAGAGGGGGCTTAGTTAGGGCTTCTCACCTCTGCTTTGGGCGGTGTGTGGGCTGTGCCCGCTTTGGTCATTAGATGGGTTGTGCTATCTCCGCAGAGATAGGATGCCTAGCTACTTGTGCTGGCGGGGCTCGCCTCTGGAGCGAGAAAAAGCTAGCCCCTCGGTGAAGGGGCTAACTAGATGTAGATGAAGGGTAGGTGTCTACCCCTTAGCGGATGCCAAACCAAAAGGCACCCCTCGAGGCATCTTGACGCTGCGAATAGAGATGTACAGAGTCCGTGCTGAGACTGTCGGAACGAGAATATGAGGGCATACGTTCCTCTGTCGTGGGGAGGGGGGAGTTACTCTGCATGCGGAGGACTTCTCCAGGCTGCATAGTGGTGGCAAGGTAGCCCACACGGATGATGAGGGCGATGAGTAGCAAGACCGTCAGGTTGAAGAGTACTCGTTTCATTTTGAGTGTGTATTTGTGTGGCGAGGGTATTATTCTCTTTTGCAAAGGTACTACTTTTACCTCATCTATACTACCCCCTACTAAGAAGTCCTAGGTGGCTGGCCTTGAGGCTGGTAGTCGTTGGCTTTGGGGACGTGATATGTCGCTAAAGCAAGGGGTGGAAAGAGGGGTGGGAGAAGGCTCGGCTATGCGACTTGGTGCGGGGCATATACACTGATTTGGTACGGGGCATATATACTGGCTTGGGGAGGGGGTATAATGAGCGAAGGCTATATCTGCAGGATGCGGATATAGCCTTCGCTTGTCTGACCTAGCCTCGGAGGACTAGGTCGGGAGGGGGCGCCGTTGTTCGGGCTAGGAGGTGATTACTTCTTACCCGTGGTAGCCTTAGGAGCAGCAGTGGTAGCTGCACCAGCCTTGATACCTAGGGCATCCTTGACGGCCTGGGTGAGGTCTAGGGCAGAGCTACCGGTGGCGAGCAGTGCACTGGACTCGAGGATATAGGCACATCCCTGAGCTTCGCAGACCTTGCTGATGGCGGTAGTGACCTTGGTGCGGATAGGAGCCATGAGCTTCTCGTGCTCCTTCTGTACCTCTTCCTGCATCATCTGGTAGCTATTCTGTATGCGAGCCTCCATCTCCTGTAGCTCCTGCTGGCGACGCTTCTTGATGACCTCGGTCATGGTCGCTTCTTCCTTCTGATAGGCCTCAAGCTTGGTCTTGAGCTCGTCCTGCATACGCTTGATCTCAGCATCGTACTGCTTAGCGAGGTCCTGGATCTTGGCCGTAGCGGTCTTGACGTCGGGGAGAGCCTCCATGATGGCAGTGGTATTGACGATACCGATCTTCTGCTGAGCCTGTGCGGGGAGGATGAGCGGAAGCATGAGGAGCAGTGAAATCAGAAACTTCTTCATTTGTCTGTCTTGTGTTACGTTTTTATTTTGAGATTATTATGAGCGTGGATTAGCGTGCTAGGCCGAGCTTGGCTACGAGGGTCTCGCTGACGTCTAGTGCGGGGTCGGCGTAGACGATCTTGGAGGAGGTACGGTCGATGATGAGCTGATAGCCCTGTGCCCGGGCTAGTTCCTTCATCGCAGCCCATACACGGTCTTGGATGGGCTTCATGAGGGCTTCTCGCTTCTTGAACAGCTCGCCTTCGGGGCCGAAGTACTTACGCTTGAGCTCGTAGGCCTGCTTCTCGACGGAGACGATCGCTTCCTCACGAGCCTTCTTCTGCTCGGCCGATAGGAAGGCGACCTCGCCTTGGTAGCTCTTATAGGCAGCCTGTGCTTTGTTCTCTAGGGTGGTCACCTCGCTCTGCCACTTCTTGGATAGGTCCTCGAGCTGGCGGTTCATCACCTCATAGGATGGGTCTTTCTTTAGGATGTACTCCATGTCCACGAGAGCGAACTTCTGTGCCTCGGCAGCTCCCCAAGAGAGGAGGATGAGGGCGAAGAGAAAAAGGATCTTCTTCATAACTTGCATACGCTTATTGGGGTGAAACACTGGGTTTGTCGGGATACTGCGCGCTCGGTGCGGACTAGAGGTCACGACCGAGGACGAAGTGGATGTTGCTACCGCCACGCTCCTGATAGCCGTTGGGGCGGTCGAAGCCATAGCCCCAGTCGAGACCAAGCAGACCGATCAAAGGCATCACCACACGGACACCGAGGCCGGCGGAGCGCTTGAGGTCAAAGGGATTGTAGCGGCTGATGTCCTGCCAAGCGTTACCTGCCTCAGCGAAGGCGAGCACCCATACCGTGGTGGACTGCTCGAAGATCAGTGGGTAGCGTAGCTCGAGGCTAGCACGCATGTAGGAGTAGGCGTAGTCGTAGTTAGCACCTGCGATAGAGCCGTTCTTGTAGCCACGTAGCCCGATGGTCTCGTTCATGTAGCTCATAGAGCCCGACATCATATCGCCCCCCATGTAGTAGGTACCGAAGGGGGAGCGCTTGTACTTGTTGTAGCTATTGATGATACCCCCTTCTACGCGAGCCATCAGCACGGGAGTGCGCTTGACGGTCATGGGGTTCATCAGCGGGAGGAATATCTTACCGGAGTACTTCCACTTGTGGTACTCGATGAAGCGGTAGCGGTCGGAAGAGGGTAGGTTGGGGTCCGAGTAGTCCTTCTTGTCAAAGAGTGAGTAGGGAGGGGTTAGGCTCACCGAGAGGGAGAACTCGGATCCACGACGGGTGTAGACGGGGTTGTCGATGGAGTTACGGTCGATACGTAGCTCTACGTTGATGTCGTTGGCGCTACCGTGGTGGAAGTTCTCGAAGGTGTTGTACACCCAGTTGTTCAGTCTGTAGTGGGTGTAGTTGAGCGACGCAGTGAGCTGGAACCAGTTGTCGGGCCAGTTCAGACGTCGTCCGTTAGCTATCGAGAGCCCGAACATGCTGAGGGACTTGTCGGAGTCGTACGAGTTCTCATAGAGGGTCGAGGCACCCTCGTTGTAGTTGTTGTAGCCATTGTTGTAGCCGTAGCCTCCGTAGCCATAGCCCCCATAGCCGTAGCCCCCGTAGCCACCATAGCCATAGCCGGGATAGTACCCCATATTACGTACCTGTCCTGAGTAGTAGCGCTGGTCGATAGCAGTCGTGCGGGAGTAGAAGGCACTTACGGATAGGAGGTTGGGGCGCTTCTTGCCGAACCAAGGGTCACTGAAGGAGATACTCAGCTGGTTGTAGTAGCGAGCATTTGTCTGTCCCGAGATCGAGAGCTTCTGTCCGTCCCCCTGAGGGATGATCCCCTTGTACATGCTGGGTCGGAAGAGGTTCTGTATCGAGAAGTTGGTGAAGGTAAAGCCAATGGATCCGATGATCCCTGTCTGGCTCCACCCGATGGAGAGGTTGAGCTGGTCGTTGCTCTTAGGGGTGAGGTCATACTCGATGTCCACAGTCCCGTTCTGAGGGTTAGGCACGGGCTTGGGGATGGACTTCTCAGCGTCGAAGTGTCCGAGCTGGTTGAGCATACGGAAGGAGTTCATCAGATCCTCCTTGCTGAAGAGCATACCGGGCTTGGTATAGAGCTCACGGCGCACGACGTCCTCGTAGACGATATCGTTACCACGGATCTTCACCTTGTCGATGGTAGCCTGTGGCCCTTCGGTGATGCGGATGTCCAGAGAGACGGAGTCCCCCTCGATATTGGTCTCCACGGGGTCTACCCCAGCGAAGATATAGCCGTTGTTGTAGTAGAGATTGCTCACGGCATCCTCGTCGGTGGTCAGGCGGCTCTCTAGTCGCTTCTGGTCGTAGACGTCACCGGGACGGATCCCCAGCACCTGATCGAGGACGGAGGCGGGATACTTGGTGTTCCCGACGAAGCGTACGCCCTTGATGTAGTACTTCTTCCCTTCGTTGAGCTTGAGGTAGATGTCTACCTTGCGCTCGCCTGGGACGGGCACGATGCTGTCGGAGAGGAGCTCGGCATCTCGGTAGCCGAAGGAGTGGTACTTCTTAATCAGGTTCTGTAGGTCTTCCTTGTAGTCGGCGTCTACGAACTTCTTTTGCTTGAATATCTTGAGCAGGGAGGAGAGGGCACGACCACGGGAGAAGGAGAAGCCTTCGTTGGTCTTCCCCATGGCCATACGTAGCTGATGGGGGGTAAGTGCTTCGTTGCCCTCGAAGTAGATGTTGCGCACCTTCGTCTTGCCACTACGGTCGATGTCGATATCGAGGTCTACGTAGCCGGGCTGTCCTGAGGCTTGAGACTGCTTGATGGACATACGCATGTCCCGGTAGCCCTTCTCATCGTAGTACTTCTTGACGAGCTGGCGGGTGCGGTCTAAGACGTTAGGGGAGACCTGTACGCCCTTCCTAAGGCCTGTGCGCTTCTCGAGGTCCTCACGGTCGCCCTTGGAGACACCGGTAAAGGTGATGGCATTGATCCGTGGACGCTCGGTGAGGGCGATCTCGATGAAGACCTTGTCCCCCTCGTAGCGACGTATGATCACCCGAGCATTGGAGAAGTACCCCGACTGTAGGTAGCGGTTCACGGCCGAGGTCAAGGCATTGCCTGGGATCTGGACTACATCGCCTACGTTGAGCCCCGAGAGACTACTGAGGACGAAGTCGTCGTAGCTCGTCGAGCCCGTGATCTTGACCTCAGCGATGGTCTTCGTGACGGGGTGCTCATAGTTCACTGCTGGGTACTGTACCACGGGGCCTGTGGCTGTGGTGGTCGAGTCGCTTAGGGTGCGAGCCGTAGTGTGGGGCTTAGCCTCTAGGATCCCTACCGAGAGGAGACAGGACACGAAGAGGAGTGCGGGGAGTCTATTGCGCATAGAGTCTTTATATCGTCGAGGTGTGGAGGGGGTGTCGCCGAGGGCTAGTCCTCCAGTTGTATCTGTTCACTTGTCTTGCCGAAGCGGCGCTCACGGGAGGCATAAGCCTCTAGGGCGGCCTCTAGGGCAGCCTTGTCGAAGTCAGGCCAGTAGACTGGCGAGAAGAAGAGCTCGGAGTAGGCAGCCTGCCAGAGGAGATAGTTGCTGATGCGCTCCTCGCCCCCCGTACGTATGAGTAGGTCGGGGTCGGGGAGGTCGGCGGTGTCGAGGTAGCTCGTGATGAGCTCCTCGGTGATGTCTGTCTCCTGGAGCTCACCTCGGTGGATAGCCCCCGCGATACGGCGGGTGGCTCGGGTAAGCTCGTCTCTGGAGGAATAGCTGAGCGCTAGCACGAGGGTGATCTGCCTATTGTCCTTCGTCCTCTCGATGCACTCGTAGAGCGACTGGCGGGCACGCTCGGGTAGGCGACTGAGGTCACCGATAGCCCGTAGGCGTACCCCCTGGCTCATGAGCTCGGGGGTCTCGGAGTGGATCGCAGAGACGAGGAGCTCCATGAGTGCCTCTACCTCCTGCTGGGGGCGTGCCCAGTTCTCGGTACTGAAGGCGTAGACCGTCAGATACTCGACCCCTAGCTCAGCGGCTGCACGCAGAGTAGCACGTAGGGCATCCTGCCCTCGTATATGTCCCTCGGCACGTGGTAGCCCACGCTGCTGTGCCCAGCGTCCGTTGCCATCCATGATGATAGCCACGTGGCGGGGCACTCTGACCCAGGGCTGGGTCGTCTCCTGCTCCTCTAGTCCCTCTGTGGCAGACCTTGTCTTTGACACGCTTTCTTTGCTTTGTTTACTATCTAACGAGGTTTTACCCTCTACAAATATACTTATTATCTCTAGTAGCAGCCTTCGCCGCTTGTCCGTCCTACCCTCCAGCTGACTCCGAGGCTCCAGTAGCCGTAGCTATCGTGCCCCTTGATGCCTGCCTCCCCCCATCCATGTGGGTTCGCCATCCAGGCGGTGCCTGCTCTGGTGACCTCTAGGCGGTCGGTACCACTTCGGTGGTGCGTCCAGCTGGCCGTGAGGTCGAGGCGAGGAGTGAGGCGATACTTCACCCCGAGGGTGAGGTAGACGCTCGGTGCGATGAGGGTGCGGGGATAGCCCTTGCCAAGGAGTAGTCCTAGACCAGCCCCTAGGTAGGGTGTCCACGAACGTGTCCCTAGGTAGCGCTGTCCATCGCTGTAGGCGAAGAAGTGATATTCGCCCCCGAGAGAGAGGTCTATGATCCCTCGGCTGAAGGCTCTACCCCCGATCGTGGGGAAGGCTCGACTTGTAGGGGAGAGTGCTCCCCTTAGCCTTCGGTAGCCGAGTTGGCTTGTCCAGGCCCAGCGTAGTCCTAGCGGGTGGCGAAGGGTGAGTGCGAGGCTCGCTCCCTGCCTGCCGAAGGCTCCCCGATCACCGAGCTCCCCCACATAGTAGGCAGAGCCTAGGGCGACTCCGATCTCATACTTGTATTCCTGAGCTGAGAGCCCCTCGGGACTCCCTATGAGTCCTAGGGCTAGGAGCCCGCACCATCGTAGCTCGTGGCGGGAGCGCATGAGCCTAGTGTAGGATGAGGGTGGGGAGCATCTGCGCCGTAGAGGCTAGTGGTGCTCCTCTCTGCGGATCGTCCCCTCGTAGAGCGTGGAGACGCCTGCCGAGGTGGTACGGATGAGGTAGATCTTCTTCGCCTCTGCCCCCTGGAAGGCAAAGATCGAGGAGGAGGCGAAGTCGCTAGGCGTGAGCCCAGCTAGAGCGACAGCTCGCCCAGTCTCCCAGTGTGCCCCCTTGTCCGAGGAGAAGTAGACGACGAGCCCCGTGCTCGTAGTGGCGAAGCGATAGAGACGGCTGGTGCCAGCCTCCTGTACGATGCTCTCCGAGATGGGCGTCGTAGTGAGCTTGATGTCGGTGGCTTCCTGCCCCCAGTCCGTACCGTTGGTCGTGATCCATTGGCTGGTGACGACCTTGTTGTCTGCTGTACGTCCCCCGACGAGGTAGAGCCTAGAGCCTACGTAGTCGATTCCCCCTTCGGCGAAGCTATAGCCCCCCGTGATGGGGAAGGTCGAGGGGACGTCATGCCCTACACGAAGCCCCTCTGTAGGGGTGTAAGTGGCGAAGGCATAGCCACTTCCCTTGGGCGTGAGGAGGGTTAGGCGCTCGGCTCGCTCCCCTCGGGGCAGTACCCCTAGGATACGGGTAGCCGATACCCCCGAGACGACGTCCCAGCTTGGGCCCGAGGAGCGGTAGAGCTTGTGGGCAGAGGTCGTGGCGAAGAGCGTCCCCGAGAGGGAAGCCACGGAGGTGAGTCGCTCACCCGAGGGGATACCCGAGAGGCTCCCCGAGGCCCAGGTCGTAGGGCTCCCGGCGAAGAGACGGACTTCGTTCCCCCCGCTGGGGTTCACGTAGTAGCAGTAGCGCTGCGAGCCTACGGTGATGAGGGTCGCCAGAGCTGAAGAGACGGCGGGGAGACCCGAGACTCCCGAGAGGGCTTGCCAGGCGAAGGTCTGTGGGTCGTTGGTATACTTCTCCAGGTGTACCCGATAGGTGTACTGGTTGCCCTCACCTAGGCGGGGGTTGGTCTCCTTGTTGCGTATGCGCACCATGATGTCGGAGACTCCGTTACTCAGGTCATAGACCTTACCCTTCTTCCACTCCTCGAAGCTACCCTGAGTGCCGAGGGCGACCTCCACGACCGTGCCATTGGTGGCTACGGGGGTGATGCTCAGCGTCACCTTCTTGAGGGGCTGGGCGTAGGGTAGGGGGTCGGGGTTGGTGATCAAGCCCGGCTCCTGATGGCGGATCGAGAAGACGACACGCTCGAGGGCGGCCTTAGCATCCTTGTCCTCCGAGGAGAGGCTGAAGGAGCGGATCTGTCCGTTGAAGAGCTGGATGTCCTCCAGCTGTGCTTTCTTGCTCTTGCAGCCCACGAGGGCGAGCACGCCAAGGGCAAGTGTAGGGATGAGTCTCTGTGCGATACGTCTCATGCGTCTGCTCTATTATATAATATGTAGTCAGCGTCTATAATGGTGTAGCCAGTGTCTGCCCCTCTGAGGGGACGATGCTACCTAATGTACTAACGTTGATCGGGTGGCTCTCGTCTCCCTCCCACGTCCCGACCTACCTGATGGGAGGCACTCGGGACGCTAGATCGGATCACAACAAGCCTAATCTAACTAGGGCACAAAGGTATAAAGAAATTGCTTGACCAGACAGCGTCCCACGGCATATTCCCTTGGGCTGAGGCATGGAGTCCCTAGAGTCCGAGGGCAAAGTCGCCGAGGAGCCTACCCCCGAGATAGCAATACCTACCCCCTAGGCGTAGAGCTACCGAGCTAGTACCCATTACCTAGAGGGGGAAAGTGTACACGCGTGTACACTGTTGTATACCCACGTGTACACTACAGTATACACGCGTGTACACAACATCGCTCTCGGTATCTTCCCCGAAGGGCTCTCGAAAGAGCTCCAGATGAGTGCCTAACGCATCTATGCCCAGAGCGAGGGGCAAGGCTCCCGAGGACAAGAAATAATATCGATGCCTCAGACCCGAGAGTATAGCCGTTGGGGGGAGTCCCTCACCCTCACCCTCGGGCGAGGACGGGGAGCCACGTGGAGGGGGAGGCGCTGAGGCTTGGGGAAGAGGTAAAAGATAAGTATAGGTATAGGCTCATACGGCAGAGCTCGTGGGGGAGAGGTACTCTGTCTGGACCTCGTAGGTCTATGTACTAGGTAGAGTATCCCCGGTGAGCCCCTCTACCTGATTATTAGATTAGATGGGAGCTTGTCTATCTAGGTTGGATGGAGCTGGCGTTGGGTACGCCCATGCATAAGTATACGGACTCAGCACATGGACTTAGCTTTGGGCATAGTATAGAGGCACGGACTCAGCCAGAGAACTCCAGAATACAACTCTGAGCATCTGGAGGAACCTCCGCAGTAAGAGCGTAGAGAGCGGACATACGAACCTCGTCCGAGGTCGTATGGCCGCTCTCTATCCTTCTCAATCTGTGCCCCCCATCCCCACCGACGATGATTTTCAGAGGATGGTATAGGATCATCTGAGGGGCTAGACTAGTCGTAGTAGGTGTAGGTGATCACTTGATCCCACTCTTGCTTGACCTTGTTCCTGAGATCTGTCCGAGTGCAGGTGCGCAGGGTAGGGTTCCCATGAGGGTCGAAGGCCTTATTGGTATAGCGTACCTCAAGCTCCTCGTAGTGCCCGATCATGTCGTGCCGGAAGAGCGTCTTGGAGTAGATGGGGTCGATGAGGGAGAGGATCGTCTCATCATAGCCATACTGCTCCTCGGCATGTGGGGCACCGACCTGCTCATAGGGACTATGCTTCGGGGGTGGTGTATGGTCGGTGATGCGGCTGAGGAGGCGGTGCTCCTCGTCATACCTGCTCCTCCTCGTCCAGACAGGGCGTGGAGAGGTCTCTTCATAGAGCTTCGTGATGACATCCTTGCCACTGTACTCATAGATGATCCATTGGCGGGCTCGTTGCTCATTCGTCAGGATATGATCGATCCGTTGTATCTGGGATCCTCTCCAGGTGTAGATGTTCGTATGATGCGCGCCGCGCACGATATCGGCTTCGGTCTCTCGTATCACGTGCCCCTTGGTTGAGAGGCTATAGTCGTAGTCATATGAGACGACGTCGCATGAGCCAAAGTCTGTGTACGCTCGACCAGACCACTGGATGATGTCCCCTACGTGATTATACACCTTCGAGGAGCTCTTATCGGGTTTTGGTCGGCCATTGCTATCTCTCACCTCGATCGTGTAGCTTAGGAGTAGACCATCAGGGGAGAAGGTCGCCGAGAGTGAACCTCGGCTTGGAGGCTGACTATATCCCTCGATTGTGAGGGTATGTACCTGTTGTTTGCTTGGAGGCTTGGGGACGGGGTTGTCGGGTTTCTTGGGCTCCTCCTTCCCCGGCTCAGGGGGCTGAGGAGGGCTAGGGGGCTCCTTCCTCGAGCAGGCACAGAGGCAGAGCCCTAGGCTGAGGAGGAGTGATAGGGAGATATATGCTCTTGTCTTCATGATGGTCTCTAGTCTTTGCTTTATCTAGTAGTAGAGAGGGGGCGGAGTGAGGTCTCCTACCCCCTCTCTCAGATGCGTCTCCTAGAGCCCTAGGGGTGCCTTTTTGAGGGGAGGCTCTAGGCGAGTCGGTAGGCTACTTCCTCTTAGCGGGGACAGCTCGGATGTTATCGACGTAGAAGGAGTAGTTCACGTCGATATCGAAGCCGATCTTCTCAATGTCCATATTGGTGTGTAGCGTATTGAAGTCGTCGGAGGTGAAGTATCTCGTTGGGGGAAGAGCATGCCAGCCCCCCTTTTCGTACTCAAATTCTTGGACGAACTCGATATTGGTCGGACCCTCTCCTTTTCGATCCCCAAAGATCCCCCAGATGACCCCATTATGGAAAGTCTCTGGTCGTACCTCTAGCAGGACACGCAGGACGACACGATCGTAGCGATCCTCCTCATCGAAGCCGCAGCGGACGGCTCCACCCTGGTAGGTATTGATGAAGATAGGTCCTCGTAGGGCAAAAGCTTTGTCTATTAACTCATCAGGAGCTAGGATCTTGTACTCCTCAGCAGGACGACTCTTGGGCTTAATCTTCCCGGAGAAGACTGCAATGGCCTTCTTTAGCTTGACATATGCAAGGTTCGAGACCGTCCATTTCCTATTCACTGTAGGTGTGATCGTAATGTTACGTAGAAGTACGGTGACCGCATTGGTCTTAGACTTGGGGACGAACTGCGTCTTTCTATAGGAGAAGTTTGTCGTCGTCGTCATCTGTACCGGGCTTGCATCGTAGAGGTGCTTGATGGTGAAGGCGATCGGAGCCCCGACATTCTGTGGCGAGGGGATAGCTCCCTTCTCGATGAAGTCGGCTACGCGCTGGGGATCCAAAGCACCCTTGAGGCCAGCCTCTGCATCCCCACCTCTCTGGATCATGTGCACCCGACACTTAGAGACGATCTCGCTACGGCGGGTGCTGGCTGAGATACTGATGGAGGAGAAGGTGGCATTGAGGGAGGCCATGAGCTGATCCTCGGCGTAGTCACTCTCATAGAGTAGGTAGTAAATACGGCCATAGGAGACGGAGGAGACATAGCAGATCGGGTTCCCTGGGCCTGTATATGGGGCGAGGTCGCTCCGCTGGATATTGTCCTTGAAGACCCCTGTGAAGCCCTCAGGATCCTGATAGCTCAGCGTATAGAAGCGCTGATAGAGCTTCACGAGGACATAGCGCTTTTCCTCGCTGAACTGTGACCCGAAGGCCGCGTTGAGCTTGAGGAACGACTTATTGATGTCCAGCCCGGCGGCGATAGCTATCTCCTTGAGGCTGTGTACGACCTCTAGCTTATAGGAGGTGCTGGCAGGCACTCCACTTTCTCGCCAGCGGCGGATGAGGTTGTTCTGAGCCTGGAGCACATTGCCCTCGTTCATTACCTCTACATCCTCAGCCCAGGCTCCCTCTTTGTTCTCTCCTGTGAGCCTAGGGTCAGCTCCAGAGACGATCTGTAGGAGGATGCGCCCAGATTTGCGCTTGGTGTAGAGCGGGATAGCGGTGGGGATATTGTTTCCCCGCAGTGATCCTCCCTGGATGAGACACCCTGGCCACGTAATCGTTGCCCAGGGGTCAAGGAGGGCAAACTCATCGGAGGTACCGATATAGTCGTATTGCTGCTCCGTGGTGATCTTATCTGACTCTTGGGCGAGATCAGAGTAGTCGAGCTTCCTTATCCCAGCGTAGGATCTTGCAGACTCCTTGGCCTGGACGAGTTCGAGTTTGGCTCGTGGAGCTTGGGGGAGGCGGCCTGCCGACTCGATGAGGCTGGCTACCTCACGGATGTTCTGTGGCTCGTCTGGATTCTTCCCCCCGCCTCCAGGGATGTCTTTCTTACAGGAGAAGCCTAGGAGGCAAAGTCCCAGGAGAGCGATGGTGGAGCGATATAGTGGTGTCATAATAGTGGGTTGTTTTGGGGTGTTAGTGAGATGAGAAGGGGCTAGTCACGCTGGAGTGCGCCTGTGCCCTCTGAGCTAGCATGGTAATGGAGCCTGATCTCCACACGTCCATACTGCTCAGCGAGGAACTGGTAGAGTGAGTGGAAGGGTACATCCCCCTCGACGATCTGGTCAGGATCGGTGTACCACTTGTGACTTCGTGTATCATACCTTAGGAATAGGCATCGATAGAAGCTCCGCGTCGTGGGTTTCGTATACTTTGTCCCGATGGGGAAGTTTTTCCCCGTCTTGCGAGATACAGTGTATTGTCCTTGGAAGTCAAGCCTGATGTAGCCCTTCGGAGCAACTCCGAACTTGGGCAGCGTCTGGTTCGGGATGGAGATGGATAGGTCGTCTCTGGGGTCGGAGAGCTTAGCCCCCGAGTGTATGATGGTACGGGTCTCGTTCACTCCATCCAGACTATAGGCTAGGCCTACTTGCCCGATCTGGCAGCTCCATTCGTGGAAGTACGGAAAGTTCCCTGCTGCGGGAGACTTGTCTATTGCGTGCACCACTAGTCGTAGTCCAGAGAGTGTGATCTTGTTATTATCCTCATAGGGGACATAGTCTGTGAATGAGTATGAGCTCTGAATTCGCCTAGGGATAGAGACTACCTTCATACTACCATGGAGGTACTTCGCAGTGCAAGAGACGGGGACAGCATAGCGTGTGTTCTTTCCTTTTGCTGTAGCGATTAAGAATTCGTTTAGTTCTTGGAGTGTTGGGATGGAGCTCACCTCTGTGGTGAAGATGTCCTTTCCTCCTACGAGGTAGAGGTAGATCTTCACGTTACGTAGGGGCTGGGTGGGGGTAGAGCTGGAACTACCTCCCCCGGCCTTACCTCGGGGTAGAGCATGTTCGATAGCCTGAGCGAGATGCTCTGGCTGCTTATAGGTGCGCTGGGTCTCTTCTATGACGGCCATGAAGCGTCGGCCGTAGGTCACACTAGAGAGATAGGATAGGGAGGATCCCTTCTTCACATATTTCTTCAGGACATCGGCCGTCATACGCTCGTTGAAGAGGCGAGCGCCACCCTCAGGGGTGTTATGGATGAGTGTGAAGAAGTTTTGGGAGAAGTTGATGACAGCTTTGAAGGTATTCTTTTGCCAAGAGATATCCTTGAATGCCCGATACCGGTCGTCGTGCTTTAGCTGATCCTCGGGGATGCGTAAGTGATAGGAGGCTTCAGCCAGAGTACGTACTGTGTGGATGCTGTAGGTGAGGTCAGCAGGGAATTCCTCTCGACGTGATCCGATGAGATCGTTGATCTGCTTGATGACCTCTGAGTAGCTATAGTCTGTTAGGGTACGACTCAGATCTTTATCCCCGTTGACGACGGCCAGGGTAATACGCCCCGGAGCACGGTACGGATTGAGTTCGGGGAGATCTTGGAGTTGGTTTGTTGTTAGAGAGTTTGTGTAGATGAGATTACCTGGCCATACTATGGCTGGGCTCAGTGTAGCGGTGTAGTCATTGTGGAGGCAATAACCATCGTAGTTGAATCTCCGGGTGACCTGCTTGTAGTATCCTTCGGTGAGGACATCTGGACTTCCTGCCTTCTTGTGGCAGATGATAGGCCGACCTCCCTCTAGGTCATCGGTGCATCGCTCGATCGGTCGGAAGGGCAGTAGCTCTCCTTGATAGAGCTCTCCTCCGAGGGCGAGGACGGAGTCGACCGATCGCTCTCGGGGGCTGTAGGTGTGGGGATCCTCGTGCTTTGTACCATTGTTGGGCTCTTGATGCTTGCACCCAAGGGGGATGCAGCTGAGAGCTAAGAGAAGGTACATAAGTCGAGAATAAAATAGTCGTGTATACATACCTTACAACTTAAATTAGATGTACTAATCCCAGGGTGTAGTGTTCTCTAGCACAAAGATAGTGGTTTTTTAATACTTATCCTCTTGGAATATAATAAATTATTTAACAAAGGTCTTGGCGATCTGATATGCTTAAATAGCCCTAAGGCTCTACCCTGCACCGCCCCCTACTCAATGGGGGGCAAGGCCTGTGAACCTCGTGGAGGGAAAGATGCTGACCGTGGCTGGGACGAAGGAGCGTAGGGGGGAGTTGTAGGGGGTATGACCACGGGGAAGGGAGAGAGCAGGTGAAGGGGGCAAGAGGCAGAGCCCAGAGGCTAACCCGAGGCAAGGAGCGTACGAGGGGACTACCTATGTATAGTGATTTTTAATAGGAGCGAGGCTTTGAGCTCGCAAATAACGTACTTTTGCACATTCCAAAGCCTCTCCAGAGGGCTGGATAGGCCTCTATCCCAGCCTTTATGAGGTCAATAGGTATACTCAATAAGTAAGAATAAGAATGCATCGAAAGTTACTCCTTACCCTCACGCTCTGTAGCCAGAGCCTCGTCGCCCTGTCGCAGAGGGCTGACACACTCCCGGCACGGGATGTCGAGCATGAGCTCCAGAGTGTGGTGGTCGTCGGGGCACGTATGCCCGAGATCAAGCAGCGCTCTGCCGCCAGCATCACCATCATCCCGGCACGAGACATCCGAGAGATGAGCCAGATCCTGCCCGACATGCAGGCGATCGTCGGGTACTTTGTCCCAGGAGTCCCCCCTACGGGGAACAATGTGAATGAGCGCTACAACACCCTGCGTGGGCGTAGTATCCTCGTGCTCATCGACGGGATCCCCCAGTCTACCCCCCTTCGTGCTACGAGCCGAGACCTCAGGACGATAGACCCCGCAGCGGTGGAGCGTATCGAGGTCATCAAGGGAGCTACCGCTATCTTCGGTAACGGAGCCAATGGCGGGATCATCAATATCATCACCAAGCAGAGCCGTGAGCAGCGCCCCATCGGGGGGCAGACCCAGCTCAGCTACACCGATCACGACTACTTCAGACGCTCGCAGAAGACCTCGGGCTACCGCCTCTCCCAGCAGTTCTACGGGCAGGTGGGGCGCCTGAGCTACCTCGTCGATGGGCTCTATCAGCAGACGGGCTCGGCGATAGGGGCGGATGGTGTCTACCTCTCTCCTCGCTATGGACTCGGAGACACCCGTTCGATCAACGCCCTCGTGAAGCTCGGCTACAGCCTCGGGGAGCGGACGCAGCTGGAGCTGATGTACAACTTCTTCCGTACGCAGCAGGAGAGCCCGCTAGTAGCCTCAGGGGGTAAGTACCTCGTTTCCCCTCGCATCGGTGTCCCTGGGACACAGCCCAAGGAGGCGATCCCAGAGGGGCTCCCCTACAACCACAATGCCTACCTCAAGCTGACCTCTCGTGAGCTCTTCGCCCACACCGACCTAGAGGTCTCGCTCTTCGGCCGAGGCATCAAGGCTGTGACCGACTACCGCAAGCACAACCCACGTAGCCCCCGCTGGGAGGAGACCAGTGGACAGGCGATGATCGAAGCGCTGCAAGGGGGAGCACGGGCACAGCTCCTCTCCCGCCTCAGTCCCTCGAGCATCCTCAGCCTACACCTACTCTATGGGGCAGACCTACAGCTGGATGAGACGAGCCAGCCTCTGGTGGATGGTCGCTACTGGGTGCCCAAGATGACCTCGGTGAGCTATGCCCCCTTCGTGCAGACCAAGGCAACCCTCTACGACCACCTTACCCTCAAGGCGGGTGCTCGCTATGACTGGATCGACGTCCACGTCCCCAACTATACCGTCCTGAGAAACAAGAAGACCGACCCCCTCGTACAAGTGGCCTCGGGAACGCTACGCTACCGCAACCTCTCACTCAATGTCGGGGCAACCTACAATGCGCTGAGAGCCTTCCAGCCCTTCGTCTCCTACTCTCAGGGCTTCTCCATCTATGACCTCGGACGTACCCTCCGTGCTGCCAAGGCGGATGTCCTCTCCAAGATAGAGACCGACCCCGTACGGACGCACAACTACGAGGTGGGCTTCTACTCGCCCCTCGAGGAGCTCTTTGGCTCGGGGACACGACTAGACCTACAGGGGGCTGTCTACTACACCTACGCTGCTCTAGGGAGCGACCTCAAGAGTCAGAGTGGCTTCTGGGTCGTAGACCGCTCCCCACAGCGTGTCTATGGGGTAGAGCTGAGTGCCGAGGCTACCCTCAGCCCTCGCCTCTCCCTCGGTGCCTCCTTCGCAGCCCTAGAGGGACGCAAGCAGCTCCCCGATGGCTCCTGGCGAGGCTATATGTCGGGGCAGTCTATCCCGCCCCTCAAGGTCACTGCCCATGTGAGCTACCGTCCCCTCAAGGACCTTGCCCTACGCCTCTTCGCCCTGCACACGGGGAGCCGTGACCGCTTTGCCCCTACGACCAACCCGGCGACCGGGGTGAGCCAGTACGAGGAGGGTGAAGGCCCCGTGAAGCCCATCACCCTACTCTCGCTTCAGGGAAACTATCGCCTCGGGGCCTTCACCCTTGGACTCGGGGTGGAGAACCTCCTGAACACCTCCTATTACCCCATCCAGTCCCAGCTCGTAGCACGTGATGCGGAGTATACGCAGGGTAATGGGCGGATGATCACCCTCTCGCTCGGCTACCGCTTCTAGGTCGCCCAGCGTCCTCCCTCCCCTCGCTTAGAGGGACAAGAGGGGCAGTCCATGCGTCGGGACCTCTGACGCACGGACTGCCCCCTACACTTATATATAGGGGAGGTCTGCAGTGGCTTTCGTATCTTTGTAAAGTACTATTTGTATAATGGATAGATATTCGAATTATGCTTCTCAACTTCGCAGTAACGAACTATAGATCAATAAAGGATCGCCAGGTGCTGAGCCTGATGGCTGTGGATGGACTCCCACATGAAGGGTCTCTGCAGGAAAGCAAGGGAGGGATTAGAGCCCTTCCTCTAGCTCTGCTCTTCGGGGCTAACGCAAGTGGAAAGAGTAATATCCTCAGAGCCTTCGGAGCGATGAGGCGTATGGTACGGGGATCGGTACGCCTTAATCCTGAGGATGCATTAGATGAGTATGATCCCTTCTTACTCAGTGAAGAGACTAAGGAGGAAGAAACGGAGTTTGAGATAGAATTCCTCTATAAACAGGGAAGTAAGGAGCGGCACTATCGATATGGCTTCAGCTTTACGGATAAGGCTATCAAAGAAGAGTGGCTCTACAGGGTAGGTAAGAAAGCCGATACTCGCCTCTTCTCCCGAGGGAAGAATGGTGTTTCTATTGGAGGATTTTTTCCTGAGGGTAAGGGTAGGGAGGGAGACCTAAATGAAAATAGGCTCTTCCTATCCCTTGTGGCTCAGCTCAAGGGTAACCTTTCGGGCTCTATTATTAGTTGGTTTGAGCAGTGCCACTTTGCTTCAGCGCTTCATAGTGAGCGATACATGCGAAAGACGTACGAACTCTTCAAAAGAGAGAGTGAATATGCGGAAAAAGCTAAGTCCTTTCTCCAGGATATAGATGTTGCGGTACGGGACCTGTCCATAGAAGAGGAGACAATCGAGAGAGAGAATTTTCCTAAAGAGCTCCAAGAAATTCTGGGTGACCTACTCAAAGAGGAGATAAAAGGTCTACGGGTACAGTCTACTCACAACCGTTATGATAGCCGTGGAGGTCTTAGCGGGAAGGAGGTTTTTGAACTTCGGCAACAAGAGTCAGAAGGGACGCAGAAGGTAGCAGAACTTCTAGGCTTAATATTCAGTACACTTGAGCGAGGCGAGCTCCTTGTGATTGATGAGCTGGATGCCAAGCTCCATCCTCTACTCACACGAGCAATCATCCAGCTATTCACCAATCCCAAGATTAATAAACAAGGGGCACAGTTGGTCTTCACCACACATGATACGAACCAGCTGAACCTAGACTATGTGCGCCGTGATGAAATTTGGTTTACAGAGAAGAACCAAAGGGAGGAGACACAGCTGTATGCTCATATTGAGTTTGATAATTTTGAGGAGTCAGATCTTATCGCGGATGAGTATGTGAGGGGCAGATATGGAGCTATTCCTCGCATCAAGATAACAAGGGGCTAGAGGGTCGATATGGGGAAAAAACATCAGCATAAGCAAGGCTTTGGAAGCCGTCAAGTAGGAGGACGCCAAAAGGGGGTGCGTTTCTTAATCGTATCAGAGGATACCAAGTCGTCGTGCTTGTACTTTAAAGCTATGATCAAGGATATCCAAGCAATAAAGTATAGTGTTGTCGAGGGAGTATCCTCCCAAGAACAGCCTAATGATGAGTTTGTTGGAGTCTCTCCCGAGACTAAGGTTATAGGATGTGGTATGGCTACGATGAGGCTCTTGGAAGAAGCCAAGGCAATAAGAGACAAGGAGCAACCCCCCTTCGACAGCTGCTGGCTAGTCTTCGATAAAGATGACTTCAAGGATTTTAACCAAGCCATTAAAGAGGCTACGGGTGCGAGCTTCGAAGTAGCTTGGTCTAATGAGTCCTTTGAACTCTGGTATCTGCTCCACTTTAGGTATCAGAGTACAGGTCTCGGACGAAAGGAGTGTATAAAGGCTTTAGAGGAAGTGATACGGAAGCATGACCCTAAGTTTAAATATGAGAAAGGGAGTTCCGACATGTATACGATACTTAGCCAGCACGGAGATCAAGACCAAGCAATTAAGCATGCACGGAAGCTCAGAGGTAATTATACAGACAATAACTTCGCTAAGCACAACCCTTGTACAAGAGTTGATGAGTTAGTCAAGGTCCTTACTGATCCCGAAGAACGGAAGAAAATTTTGGGAGAAGCCCATCGTACTAAGTAATTACCCATCCTATTCATGCCACAGCGATTATTCCTACTCGATGCTTACGCTCTGATCTATCGGGCATACTATGCCTTCATCAAGGCTCCCCGTATCGATAGCCAGGGACGAAATACCAGTGCTATCTTTGGCTTCGTGCTGATGCTGGAGGATCTGCTGGGTAAGGAACAGCCCGATGAGCTCGCCGTGGTCTTCGACCCTGCGGGCGGGACGTTCCGCCACAGAGAGTACCCCGACTACAAGGCTCAGCGAGAGGAGACCCCCGAGGGTATACGTATCGCTGTCCCCATCATCCGTCAGCTCCTAGAGGCCTACCGCATCCCCGCTGTGGAGGTGGCAGACTACGAAGCCGACGATGTCATCGGGACACTAAGCCATCGAGCAGCGAGTGCAGGGCGAGAGGTCTATATGGTCACACCCGACAAGGACTATGGTCAGCTCGTCACGGAGCAGGTCAAGATGTATCGCCCGATGCAGGGCGGTGGCTATGAGGTGTGGGGGGAGAAGGAGATACTAGAGAAGTTCGGGCTCAGCTCTACCCGACAGGTCATTGACTACCTAGCCCTCCTTGGGGACAAGGTGGACAATATCCCTGGGTGCAAAGGCATCGGGGAGAAGGGGGCGCAGAAGCTCCTAGCTGAATATGGCTCGGTGGAGAACCTCCTAGCACACGCTAGCGAGATCAAGGGAGCTACGGGCAAGAAGCTCCTAGAGGGCGAGGCCGACATTCGACTATCGTACTACTTGGCTACCATCCGCACCGATGTGCCGCTGGACTATACCCCAGGAGACTATCAGAGGGTAGAGAAGGATGAGGAGGCCGTACGTCGCCTCTTCGAGGAGCTGGAGTTTCGCACGCTCCTTAGTCGGGTGCTTGGCAAGTCGCCTGCGCCCGCCAAGGCTAAGCCCACCCTTCCCCCAGATGACCTCTTTGCCAGCCTAGAGGAGACGGAGGAGGCTGAGACTCTAGCCCCGACGACGATCCCCACGATGCGGATCGAGGTACTTCGTGCCGAGACGCTCCCTGCCTTCCTAGAGCGGGCACGAGGGGCGAAGGTGCTTGCCTTAGATACCGAGACGACGAGTGTCGATGCCCTAAGGGCGGAGCTGGTGGCCGTTACCTTTGCCTTCGATGCTGAGACGACTTATTACCTAGATGTCCCTCAGGGTAGGGAGGAGGCTTGCCAGCTACTAGGCCAACTTGCCCCGATCCTCCAGCAAGCGGGCTCCCTCAAGGTGGGGCAAAACCTCAAGTACGACCTGCAGGTACTCCGTTCGTATGGTGTGGAGGTCGGGGGGCCTCTCTTCGACACCATGATCGCCCACTATCTCCTCTACCCCGATATGCGTCACGGCTTGGACGAACTGGCGGACAAGTTCCTCGGGTATAAGATGATGTCCTTCGAGGAGATGATCGCCCCACAGAGCCCTCGGCAGTTTGATCTGCGTCAGGTCGAGCCTGCTCGCCTCCAGTTCTACGCAGCCGAGGACACGCACATCACCTACCTGCTCTACGAGTACCTCTATGAGCGACTCGAGAAGGCTGGGCTCATGAAGCTCTTTACCGAGGTGGAGATGCCTCTGGTGAAGGTACTCCTCGGGATGGAGCGAGAGGGGGTAAGGCTCGACAAGTCGTGCCTCGGCCGTCAGGCGGATGAGCTACAAGGGGAGCTCCTGCGCCTCGAGGGTGAGATCAGTCTCCTCCTCGGGCACAGCATCAATGTCAATAGCAGTCGGCAGGTAGGCGAAGCCCTCTTCGATGAACTACAGATCGTGGAGAAGGCCAAGAAGACAAAGACTGGGGGCTATACCACGAGCGAAGAGGTACTGGAGAAGCTCCGAGATAAGCACCCAGTGGTGGGGAAGATCCTCGACTACCGAGGAGTGAAGAAGCTCCTCAGCACCTACGTAGAAGCGCTCCCCGAGCTGGTCTACCCAGATGGGAAGATCCATACGACCTTTAACCAAACCATTGCGGCTACGGGGCGTCTCTCCAGCAGTAATCCCAACATTCAGAATATCCCCATCCGTACCCCCGAGGGACGAGCTATCCGTGAAGCCTTCGTCCCCGAGGAGGGCTGTACGTTCCTCAGTGCCGACTATTCGCAGATCGAGCTTCGCCTGATGGCGCACTTCAGCGAAGACCCTGCACTGATCGAGGCCTTCCGTTCGGGTCAAGACGTGCATCAGGCGACAGCTGCCAAGATCTACGGCCTGAGTCACGGAGAGGTGTCGGCAGATATGCGCCGAAGGGCTAAGACGGCCAACTTCGGGATCATCTACGGCATCTCCGCCTTTGGGCTGAGCGAACGTCTCTCCATCCCACGGCGAGAGGCCAAGGAACTGATCGAGGGCTACTTCGCCTCCTACCCAGGTGTAGCCCGCTATATGACTGAGGTAGTCGAGGAGGCTAAGAAGCGGGGCTACGTGACGACCCTCCTCGGTCGTCGCCGTCTCCTGCCCGATATCAATAGTGCCAACGCAGTAGTACGTGGCTATGCCGAGCGAAATGCTATCAACGCTCCTCTACAAGGCTCCGCTGCAGACCTCATCAAGCTGGCGATGATTCGCCTAGAGCAGGCTATCCGTGAGCGAGGACTAGGCAGTAGGATGATCCTGCAGGTACATGACGAACTGAACTTCAACGTCCCCCTCTCCGAGCTGGACGAGATGACCACCCTCGTACGTGAGGTGATGGAGTCCGTCTATCCCGACCTACGTGTGCCCCTCGAGGTAAGTATCGGGCATGGTGCTAATTGGCTCGAAGCACACTAAGGGCTCCCCCTTCCCTAGATCCCAACTAAATCATACATCATACTATGGTACGAAAGACCCTCTTCACCCTTACGCTCCTCTGCTCAGCCTCGCTCGTGAGCTTGGCCCGAGAGGAGCGTCCCCTATGGCTTCGCCACCCTGCGATCTCGCCCGATGGGACGAAGGTTGCCTTTACCTATCAGGGTGACCTCTACACCGTCCCTACCTCTGGGGGCGATGCCCAGCGCCTCACCTCGGGTAGCGCCTATGAGTGCCACCCCGTCTGGTCGCCCGATGGGAAGCAGATCGCCTTCACGAGTGACCGAAATAACAGCGGGACGAACATCTACATCATCTCTGCCACGGGGGGCGAAGCTCGCCAGCTGACCACCCACTCGGGGACGGAGATCCCCTATGCCTTCACACCCGATGGCGCCCATGTGCTCTTCAAGGCACATATCCAGGATCCTGCCCACTCCGCCCTCTTCCCTACCTCTATCTTGACTGAGGTCTATCGGGTATCCGTCCGAGGAGGGGCACGCCCCGAGCTCCTACTAGCTACGCCCGCAGAGGCAATCAGCATGAGTGCGGATGGTCGACGCATCCTCTATCAGGACATCAAGGGCTTTGAGAACGAATGGCGCAAGCACCATACCTCCTCTGTGGCTCGTGACCTCGTGGAGTATGATCTGGACAAGAAGACCTACCGCTACGTCCTGCAGCACCCTGCGGAGGATCGCAACCCACTCTATGCTCCTGATGGGAAGAAGCTCTACTTCCTCAGTGAGCGAGGCGGAGGCTCGATGAATGTCTATGAGGGTGACCTCTCGGCAGGTAGCACCGAGGCGAAGGCTCTCACTCGCCTCAAAGGTGACCCCGTACGTTTCCTATCTGTGTCGAAGGGTGGGCTACTGGCCTTCGGCTACGCTGGTGAGCTATACACCCTGACCCCAGGCAAGGAACCCCAACGCATCTCTGTGCGCATCACCAAGGACAGGGAGAGTGACGAGCAGCTCCACCTCTCTATGTCTCGCTCCCTAGGCTCCTCGGCGGTATCACCAGATGGGAAGCAGATCGCCTTCCTCTCACGTGGGGATATATTCGTCACTTCGGCAGACCATAGCACGACGAAGCAGGTGACTCATGGCTCGTTCACGGGTCGTGGGATGACCTTCGGAGCGGACAACCGCACACTGGTCTATGCCTCTACGAAGGAGGGCTCTTGGGAACTCTATCGGGCACGCATCGGACGTAGTGAGGACCCCAACTTCCCCAATGCAACGAATATCATTGAGGAGAAGCTCTCCCTCGGGGTGAAGGGGGAGAAGATGTACCCTCAGTTCTCTCCCGATGGCAAGGAACTCGCCTTTGTGCTGGATCGCTCCAAGCTGATGGTTTATAACCTGCAGACGAAGCAACTGCGTACCATCACCGACGGCTCCCAGCACCACGAACGCTCGGGAGGCATAGACTACACTTGGTCTCCTGATGGACATTGGTTCGCTCTGCAGTATGTCGCTCGGGCACATGCCCCCTATAGTGATATCGGGATTGTGAGCGCAGAGGGAGGGAAGCCTGTCTTCAACATCACCAATAGCGGCTACTTCAACACCTCCCCACGTTGGTCTCAGGATGGCAAGGCTCTTACCTATATGACCGACCGCTATGGGATGCGTAACCACGCCTCATGGGGCTCGGAGAATGACGTGATGATCGTCTTCCTCACCCGCAAGGGGTACGAACGCTACCGCATGACCGATGAGGAGCGTGAGCTCCTGGACGAAGCAGAGAAGCAGGCCAAGGCGAAGGCTAAGACCGACTCCACCAAGACCACTAAGGCCAAGCCCGAGCCTGTACAGCTCGAGCTCGAGGGGATAGAGGATCGCATTGTCCGCCTTACTCCTAATTCCTCTTCGCTCGCAGACGCTATGCTCTCTCCTGACGGGAAGAAACTCTATTACTTTGCTTCCCACGAGGGTGGCTATGACCTTTGGGTACATGATCTCCTCAAGCACAAGACCCAGCTACAGAAGAAGCTCGACCTAAGCTCTCCCTTCTTTGACAAGGACAAGGAGGGCAAGACACTCTTCATCCTCGGCAGTAGTCCCCAGAAGCTCGACCCGAAGAATGACGCGCTGAAGGCGATCACGATCACGGGCTCTCGCTCCATCGACCGCGTTAAGGAGCGTGAGGCGATGTACGAGGAAGTCGTACGTGAGGAGGCGGCTCGCTTCTACCGTACAGATATGCATGGTGTGGACTGGGCACAACTGACGAAGCACTACCGCCAGTTCCTCCCCCACATCACCACGAGCCAAGACTTCGCCGAGATGCTTAGCGAGCTACTTGGCGAACTGAATGTCTCGCACACGGGGGGACGCTATCGAGCCTCGGGCTCAGCCTTCCCCACGGCAGAGCTCGGGCTCTTCCTCTCCTCACCCAGCCGAGGGGATGGGCTACGTGTGGATGAGGTCGTAGTAGGAGGCCCCTTTGACGTCTCCTGGAGCCGTCTCCGAGCTGGTGCGCTCATCACGGCGATCGATGGCACACCGATCAAGGAGGGGCAAGACTACTTCCCGCTACTCAATGACAAGGTCGGCAAGCGTGTCCTCGTCACGTTCCGTACGGCAGGGGGAGAGACCATCGAGGAGGTCATTCGCCCTATCTCTCAGGGTGCGCTCTCCTCACTCCTCTACAAGCGTTGGATCCGTCAGCGTGCTAGCGAGGTCGAGCGCCTCTCGGGTGGACGTCTAGGCTATGTCCATATCCCTTCGATGGGAGACCCCAGCTTCCGTAACGTCTATTCCGATGTCTTGGGTAAGTATTATGGTAAGAAGGGGATCGTCATAGACATCCGCTACAATGGTGGGGGAAGGCTCCACGAGGATCTCGAGGTATTCTTCTCGGGCAAGAAGTATCTCCAGCAGGTCGTCCGTGGTAAGGACTACTGTGAGATGCCCAGCAGACGATGGAACCACCCCTCCGTAATGGTCACCTGCGAAGCCGACTATAGCAATGCTCACGGTTCGCCTTGGGTCTATCAGCACCAGGGCATAGGGAAGGTCGTAGGGATGCCCGTACCAGGCACTATGACGAGCGTCAATTGGGATACACTCCTAGACCCAGCACTCTACTATGGGATCCCAGCCGTAGGCTATCTGACTGCTGATGGCAAGTATCTGGAGAATACCGAGATGATCCCAGATGTCGTTGTGCCACTAGAGCCACACAAGGTGCTTCAGGGACACGACACACAGCTCGAGCGAGCCGTAGAGGTCTTGCTTAGCGAAGTGAAGAAGTAGCAGCGAGACTACCTCTGCAAAAGATTAGCCCCCTTCATCCGACACGTATCGGATGAAGGGGGCTAATCTTTGGCTCGGATCTACCGGCTGAGCTTAGGCAGAGTAGGGATAGAGGTAGAGCCAGTAGTCTGCGTCTGTCGTACTCTGCAGGTAGTAATAGTAGGTAGCGCCACCGTCATCGGTGTAGGCGGTGATGGTGTAGGGAGCCTTAGAGCGAGGCCCCTCGACGATAGGCATGATGGCGCTGTAGAAGTACCAGCCCGAGGAGTCGTTACCATCCCTCAGTAGGATATCCACCTGTGTCGGGTCTGCCCCTACACCGACGAAGTCTACTTCGTAGCTGGCTCTATTGTAGTACCCTTGGGTCGTCATAATGCCCGAGGTCATGACCATAGTGTTGTGGCTGTCGTTACCTCTTAGGTTCACCCCGAGGTCGGCAGCGGTGAAAGCTCCCCAGTAGCCTGTGGTCTGCAGTGTGCCACGTCCTGTGCGTGTCAGGGCATTCTTGGCACGGGTAAGGTGCTGGAGCATCTTGGGGGACACAAAGCCCGTCTCTGCGTAATAGACGAAGGTCTTCGTGGCGAAGTCTAGGGGAGGGTTTACTATGGTCGTCTGGATACTCCCATCGGTACTCTGTAGCTGGGTATCATCGCTACTGAGCACGAGCTCACTGAGGGTAACACCCCCTAGGGTCACGGGCTGATAGAAGCGAAGGCCTCGGGAGGTGTAGACGAAGGGGGCACGTACGGTCGTCCCTCCCTCTGGCGTGAACTCTATCTGGCGGTAGCCCGGATGCAGGCGAAGGGCTACCGTGCCTGCCGTACCTATAGTCACCGAGGTAAGCCCCGCTGTGCGAAGAAGGCGAGAGACCCGCTGGATAGCCGTGATCTCTGTCGCAGGATCTGAGCCGAAGGGGACGAGGGTCATCCGTGTGCCCTGCTTACGTCCCTCCAGGAGGATGGTGTCACCCTTTATCTCTTTCAGCAGGAGCTCAAAGTCACCACCTCGGGCGGAGCGGAAGTACTCCGAGGACTTACTGAAATGTAGCAAGGCATCGTTGAAGGTGGAGAAGCATAGTGTCGGCTGGTCTATCGTCGTGACGTCATAGAGCGAGGTCACCGCCGTGGGGTGTAGCTCGGTAAGTCCGGTGACCTTCCCCCCCTCGAAGTGGACGAAGAAGTTGTAGCCCCCATAGCGCAGACGGCTGTCTGGCCAGTAGGTGAGGAGCCAGTAACCCTTGTTGCCCTCTAGGCGGTCGGTGTACTCACGTAGCACCTCACGTGTACGTTGGGATGCTTCGCCGAGGTCGCTGAGCTTGTCGGCCGAGGAGCAGGACGGCATCAGGCTAGAGGTGAGGGCGAGCCCCACGAGGAGGCTCATGTAGTATCTCTTCATAGGTCAATAGGGCTTAGTGGATGATGGTGAAGTCTTGGCGGGCAAACTCGGGGTACCGCTTCTGGACATTACTCCGCAGCAGATCCATGTCTAACCCCCACTGCCGTGTCATGTATTCCTTGATGATGGCGAGCTTGCGTTCGATGAGCACCTTCCCCGAGGAACTAGCTCCCGAGGGTGTCACATCCGCCTCCTGCATCTTCACCGCCCACTCCTCGGGGGTAAGGATGATGTAGTGGGCGAAGAGCTCGGCGAAGTCCTCGTGAGGCTCCTGGCTCGCATAGTTGCTGATGAAGCCGTATTGGATGGAACGTTTGCCGTTGCGTGTCCACCAAGTCGTCCACGTACCCCCCTTATAGTCTAGCGAAGTAATCTTGTCGAAGTCTGTGGTAGGCTCTACCCTCTGGTGGAAGGTATGGGCAGACTCATGATAGATCGTACGCAGGTAGGAGGTGCGCAGGGTGGTGATGTAGGACTGGTTCGTCCGCTTGATCTGCGCATCCAGTTCGTTGTATCGGGCGACGCTGGTAGCATCGGTCTTGCCTTGTAGGGCTTCCCGCTCGGCATAGAGTGCCTTTAGGGTGGGGAAGTCAAGATGGTTGATGTCCATGAAGACGATCTTGATCCCGTTGATCGTTGATGCTAGCGTGTAGGTGTTGCTAGGCGGGGGATTGTACCCATAGTAGCCCGTGAGGATGAGGGCCTGGGGGGAGAACTGCCTGACGAAGGCCTTGCTCGTGGTCTCGACATAGGGCTCGAGGAAAAGGTAGCGCAGGACATTGACGAACTGCAGGCTATTCTCCGCTCGTGCCGGTGAGGTGACCCACCCACGACCTATCTCGTATTCCCGATAGCGGTAGAGTACCTCTATATTGTAGGGGCGGGAGAACTGTTCCTCGATATACTTATCCAGCTCGGACTGGTGCTCCGGGGTACGTACGACACTCTCTTTGGAGAGGTCGCTGTCGGCACCCTTGCAGGCCGAGAGGGCAAGGCTAGCCAGAGCGATCAGGGATAGCTGGCGAAGCCTACGGGGGATGCTATTCATATCTGTATCTTGGTAGGGGATGTGGGGCTCGCTCGTCGGAGCCGTGGATGAGTGGGGTGGCGGGGCTTAGGGACGATTGGGCTTCATGCCTTTGGATATAGCATTCTGAGGAATCTCCAGTGCTGTATGATCGTCCCAGCTGGTGAGGGTCTTTGCGACCGAGACGTTGCCCCTATTGCGTGCGTCATGTACATAGCGGGGTACCTCGATGCCATAACGCTTGATGTCTATCCAGCGCAGTCCCTCGTGCAGCGTAGCTATACGGCGACACTGTAGGACCTGATGCAGGATCATCTCCTGAGTCTCTCCCCCGGAGAGTGCGAAGCGAGGGTGAAGGGTCTTCTTGATCGTCGGTGCGTCTGCCGTGCTGTAGGCTAGGGCTTTGTAGAAGTCGACGATCTGAGCCTCCGTGAAGGTCTTGTCACTTACCTTTAGGTAGGCGGAGGTCCAGGCATTGAGGTCCTGGATAGCCCCAGCATTGTCCCCACGAAGCACCTTAGCCTCGGCACGGACGAGCAGGGTCTCTTCGTAGGAGAAGGGCACGACGATCGTGTTGCTCGAGTTGCTCGTGTAGGTGGGGTACTTGGACTGATTGATGATGTCTCTGAAGTTGTACACCGGGGAGATGAAGGGCTCCTGCCAGTAGTCGTTCTGTGGGCTCGTGGTCTTCGACCAAATGTTGCTTGCTAGGAGGGTCTCGGTAGCTGCTCGGTGGCAGTGCGAGAAGCGACGCTCCTTCGCATTGGAGAAATAGCTGCGGATCCCCGAGGTGACTGGGAGCAGGAGGAAGTTGGCACTCGTCGTGGTACGGCTATAGAGCTTGGCATAGGCATCCTCGGTCTTTGCTCCGACGACGGATGCGTTCTGGAACTCTGACCAGTCCCGTGGGCTCTTGCCCGTGAGAGCTACGTCTGCCGCAGCGATGGCCTTGTCCCACTCCTCGTGATAGAGGTAGAAGCGAGCAGCGAAGGCATATGCCGCACTCCTATTGAAGTGATAGATAGGTTCGCTGTAGTAGCTGTCGGTGATCAGTGGGAGCCCCTCCTGTAGATCCCGAGCGATGGCAGCGTAGACCTCGGAGACGGTGTTGCGGGTGTACTTCGGGTCCAGCTCCGTCTCGGGCTTGGTCACGTACGGTACACCTAGGTCGGTGGGGCTGGACTGAGTGTTGTAGTGCTTGGCGAAGACATTGACCAGCACGAAGTGGGCGTAGGCCCGACAGAGCAGTGCTTCCCCTCGATGAGGGGCTAGGGCAGAGGTGTTGCCCAGCTGATCGATGACCTCCAGAGCCTTATTAGCATGGGCAATCGCCTTGTAGTGCGCCTCCCAGATGGCACGTAGTCCGTCTGCCGTATTGTACTCGGGCGTATCATCCCAGTAGGCGAAGCCCAGCTGGAAGTTGGTATAATTCGGGTTGTCCGTCCCGTAGTCATCTATATTGTCGCTGGAGAGCTCTGAGACCAAGGTCGGGGTAGCCGTAGGGTAAGCGTTGATGAGGAGTCTTCGGACGAGTTCGGGGGAGTTCACCGTGACCCGATCATCGGGTTGCTTGTCCAGCAGACCATTACAAGAGGAGAGGACAGCAGGTAGGATGAGGGCGATGATGAGGGCAAGTGCCTTATACTTGTTCATAGGGGATAGCCTTCTGAGGGTGAGGATTAGAGCCCGACACGTAGGGTCAGGATCAGCTGCTTAGGCGGTACCATAGAGGATAGGTACATGTACTCGGGGTCGTCGCCACGTAGACGGCTGTCCGAGTAGAGGAGCATGAGGTTCTGCGCCTGAAGCTTCAGAGAGAGACTGCGCACTGGGGTGCGACGGAGGAACTGCCGTGCGAAGGTGTATTCGAGGGAGACCTCCTTGAGGCGCACGAAGTCCGTCTTGGCTGTCCGTGCGTCCGAGAGATTGTAGGCCGTATAGGCATTGGTGATATTGTCTCGCCCGTATTCTTGGTAAGCGTAGTTGCTGGGGATGCGGGGGATATTCGTCTTGGCCTCATCCCCGGGACGTACCCAACGATCGACGAGGTCACGGGGTAGAGCTCGGATGTCATCCATCGGAGTGATGTAGCGTCTACGTGTGACAGCTCCGAACTGGTAGCTGAGGTTGATCGATAGGGCTAGTCCTCCATAGCGGAGGATGTTGGTGAGGGAACCGAGATCGGTCGGTACCAGCGTCCCACTATAGCGTAGCGAGCTGACGTCGGTGCTCTGGAAGTTGAAGTCTCCGAGGGTCTCCGCACCACGATCGTTGAGGAGGCGAGGCATCCCCCGATCCGTCAGCCCTAGGAAGGGAATAGAGAAGACCGAGGAGAGCGGGTAGCCCTGATAGGAGAAGCCCGAGATGTCCGTCATCGTCTTCACTGTGGGGCTAGTGAGTAGCTTGGTGATACGATTAGTCTTATGTAGGTAGGAGAAGCCCGTCTGCCAGGTGAAGGTCTTCGTGCGGATGTTAGTGGACATGAGCTGGAGCTGTAGACCCGAGGAGCTCAGCTCCGCCACATTACCCCGCTTGTCTACCTCACCCCCGACGCCCTGTGTGTAGATGGGGCCGACGAGGTCATAGCTGCGACGAGTGTACCAGTCTACCGTGGCCGAGATGCGGTTCTTGAAGGCCGAGGCCGAGGCTACGAAGCTCAGCGTACGCGTCTTCTCATAGGTCAGGCCGTGGTTCGCTAGGTTCTTGATGGTGAGCCCGATCTCCTTGGAGTTGGGTCTCCAGGGGAGGTCGGCATAGATGCGCTCTAGGGAGTTGGAGACCGATGGGTTGTCCGCCACCAGGCCATAGGAGACCTTGAGGGAGAGGGAGGAGAGAGGGCGCAGGCTGGGGAAGAAGGCTTCCTTGTGGACAGCCCACCCGAGCTCTACATTCCACGTAGGGAGCCAACGGATGTAGCGCGAAGGGCCAAACTTGTTGCTGGCATCGAAGCGAAGAAGACCGACCAGCGAGTAGCGTTCGTCGTAGCTATAGGAGACCTGCGTGAGGAAGTCTACGTTGTTGTCTACACCGTTCTGTATGGTGTAGTAGTTGCTCCCCTTCTCGTAGAGCCGCTTGAAGGCCTCGGGGATGAAGTAGGCCTGCCCCCCGAGGTCGAAGAGGACACCGTAGTTGAGGTTCGTATTCGTCTCCGTAGAGCCAACGTCTACCCCGATCTCCCCTAGGGCTCGTAGCTGATGACGGCCAAAGGTCTCGTGGTAGTCTAGGTTGAGCTTGTAGCTGGTCAGGAAGCGCTGTCGGAGCTTGTTCTCCCTGATACCTCCCTCGGGGAGGATGGACATCGGGAGGGCAAAGGGATTGTCTGGGTCGGTGTAGAGGTTCTTGTTGTTGCTACGTATATAAGTAGACTGCATGGCTCGCATGGAGCGGGCGAGGATGGACTGCTCGGTATTGTCAGCGAAGGTGACGGTATTCGTGTACTTCAGGTCGGTGACGAAGGAAGCCTTGAGCTGCTTCATCACGTCCCAGACGATCGAGCCCTGGATAGAAAGATATTGCTGGGTCTTGTTCTTGCGGTTGGCACGCAGCTCGTCGAAGATGTTGAAGGGGACGTAGTCCCGTGTGTAGGAGTCTCGGGGAGCGAGGGCTCGGCTGGTCGTAGCTGCATACTTGACGGGAGACTCGCCAGACTCCTCGCTCGTAGCGTACTCCCCGATGAGCTTTAGCCCGACACGGACGTTCTGCAGGAGGCGGTAGTCGGCGGAGATATTCCCCGAGTAGGTATTGGCCTTGTCGGCGATGGTCCAGCCTGGGTCTACACGGGCAGTCAGTGAGGCAAAGAAGTTGGTCCTGCTCGTCCCCCCGTTGAAGCTGAGGGTGTGCTGGTGTATGATCGAGTTCTGATAGAGCTCCTTGAACCAATCGGTATTCCTGCGCTCAGCTGCACGGAGGAATGCCGCACGAGAGGCGACGTCATTCGTCAGCAGGGGGTTGCCCGAGGCGTCGGTCTTCCCGAAGAGCTCATACATCTGTCCGATGAGCCCTAGATCCTTCTTCGTCCCCATCTCATGGATAGGGAAGAGGCCAGCGTCTACCATATCCTGTATGAGGGATACGTGCTGCTGCGAGTTCATGATATTGATATTGTTGTAGGAGGGGATAGGGCGCCAGGTGAACTCCCCCGAGTAGTTGAGTGACTGAGAGCCCCCCGAGCCCTGCTTGGAGGTGATCTCGATGACCCCTGCAATCCCCCTCGGGCCGTAGGCGGAGGTCTCGGTGGAGCTCGTCAGGATGCGTACGCGCTCTATATTGTCGATGCTGAGCCCCGGGACCTTGGCGGCGACGACCTGCTTGGCATTGGCCCCGATGAAGTCTTCGATGCTACCATAGTCACTACCGAGGATCACCCCATTGAGTACCCAGAGGGGCTTGGCACTGCCCAGGATGGAGGTCGCACCACGGGAGCCGGTGGAGAGGGTCATCTCCTCGGCGGGGGCTGTGGCGGTGGTGTCCGTAGGGGTGGTGTGGCGGAGGCTATCTAGGCTCAGCTGTACGTCTAGGGTGCGCCCCGTGGGCACGACGATGCGACGGCTGTAGCCACGAAGGGCGAACTCTAGTGCTTGCCCTTCGTTTAGCTCGATGATGTATAGCCCTTGGTCGGTTGTTTTGGTTCCTCGGCTTGTACCTTGGATGGTTATTTGCACTCCTGCGAGGGCTTCACGCCGTACTCCGGTGACCTTGCCCGCGACTTGCAGTGTCTGTGCCCACGTATCCATCCCCGAGAGGAGAAGGAGGAGCACGAACACGAATGATTTAATCTTCATGCAGCAATCTTTCTAATAATGCGCTACGAAATTAAGCTTTTTTCTCCTACCTCTCCACGCTCTGAGGCGCTAAGTGTGTAAATATGCCGTCTTTGGGGACTGCTCTAGGGGATGTGTGTGCCCGAGGGGCAGGGCTGACGCATGAAATCACTATAGTGCGAGGGCAAGGTCGTGAGGGAGTACACGCCGAAGATAGAAGTATCCGTGTCCTAGGCTAGATATACCCAGCGAATACCTCCTACCTAGGAGGGGTGAGTATACACGTGTGTACACTACTGTATACCCACGTGTACACAACAGTATACACGCGTGTACACAAGTGCGCTCTAAGTATCTCCCCTCTAGGGCTTGCTTGTAGGTCTATTCCTTGGGGATAATTACGTAGGATCTCTAGTGATGGGCTAAGGCTCCCTGGGATATGAAATGATACCCCCGAAGATCCAAGGGCAGGAGTGTGCGAGCGAGATCATGCGTCGGCCCTGGTCTGAGGGGGGGATGGGGAGAGGTGTGCTCCTAAGGGGCTTTCTAAGGCTTTTTGTACCTTTGTGACTCAAAGTAACATAGATAAGACATCTAAGACAATAATGGCAAAGGAACTCAAGGAGCTTACCCCTCGCAGTGTGGACTACTCACAGTGGTACCAAGACCTAGTGATCAAGGCTGATCTGGCCGAGAGCTCAGCGGTACGTGGCTGTATGGTCATCAAACCCTATGGCTACGCTATATGGGAGAAGATGCAGCGTCAGCTGGATGATATGTTTAAGGAGACGGGACACTCTAACGCTTACTTCCCGCTCTTTATCCCGAAGAGCTTCCTAAGCCGTGAAGCTGACCACGTCGAGGGCTTCGCCAAGGAGTGCGCTGTCGTGACCCACTACCGTCTGAAGACCAGCCCCGATGGGGGTGTCGTCGTCGATCCCGAGGCTCGCCTAGAGGAGGAGCTCATCGTGCGCCCTACCTCAGAGACGATCATCTGGAATACGTACAAGGGCTGGATCCAGTCCTGGCGTGACCTCCCTATCCTATGCAATCAGTGGGCGAACGTCGTACGCTGGGAGATGCGTACCCGTCTCTTCCTACGCACAGCAGAGTTCCTCTGGCAGGAGGGCCATACGGCACATGCTACCCAGGCCGAGGCCGAGGAGGAAGCGATGCGTATGGTGAATGTCTATGCAGACTTCGCTCGCAACTATATGGCGGTACCCGTGCACGTCGGGGTAAAGAGTGCCAACGAGCGCTTCGCCGGTGCCGTAGAGACCTATACCATCGAGGCGCTGATGCAGGATGGCAAGGCGCTACAGAGTGGGACGTCACACTTCCTCGGGCAGAACTTCGCCAAGGCCTTTGACGTCACCTTCACCAACAAGGAGGGACAGCAGGAGCTCGTCTGGGCTACCTCCTGGGGGGTATCTACCCGCCTCATGGGTGCGCTCATTATGAGCCACTCGGATGACAACGGTCTTGTCCTCCCCCCGAAGCTCGCCCCCTATCAGGTCGTCATCATCCCCATCTACAAGAGCCTAGAGCAGCGTGATGAGATCACCCGCTATATCCAGCCCCTAATCAGTGAGCTGAAGAGTCGTGGCATCAGCGTGCGCTACGACGATGCCGATAATAAGAAGCCCGGCTGGAAGTTCTCCGAATATGAGCTCAAGGGGGTACCCGTACGTCTCGCCCTCGGTGGACGAGACATGGAGCAGGGTACGATCGAGGTCGCCCGCCGTGATACCCTCACCAAGGAGACCCTCCCCTACGAAGGGATTGCAGACCACGTCGCTCAGCTCCTAGACGACATCCAAGCCAATATCTACCAGAAGGCGCTCGACTACAGAGAGCAGCATACGATCACGGTAGACAGCTACGAGGAGTTCAAGGAGAAGATCGAGGAGGGTGGCTTCATCCTCGCCCATTGGGATGGTACGCCCGAGACCGAGGAGAAGATCAAGGCTGAGACCAAGGCCACTATCCGCTGTATCCCCCTCCTCGGCGACAAGACCCCAGGCAAGTGTATGGTCACTGGCAAGCCCTCTGCCCAGCGTGTCCTCTTCGCCCGTGCTTACTAATCACCCCCATCCCTAGACCCATCAGATCACTATGGCAAGTATCAGAGACGGCGAGAACGAACTCTCCATCCTCGGGCGCAAGACCGAGTACCGGCAGGACTATGCCCCCGAGGTGCTCGAGGCCTTCACCAACAAGCATCAGGAGGGGGACTACTGGGTGCGCTTCCACTGCCCCGAGTTCACTAGCCTCTGCCCCATCACCGGGCAGCCCGACTACGCGACCATACACATCAGCTACATCCCCGACGTGAAGATGGTTGAGAGCAAGAGCCTCAAGCTCTACCTCTTCAGCTTCCGCAATCACGGTGCCTTCCACGAGGACTGTGTGAATATCATCATGAAGGATCTGATCCAGCTGATGAACCCTCGCTACATCGAGGTCCTCGGGGACTTTACCCCCCGAGGAGGGATTAGCATCCTCCCCTTCTGCAACTATGGTCGCCCCGGCACGAAGTACGAGGAGCTGGCCGCCCAACGCCTAGCCTCCTACCCCGTACGATGAAGAAGGCACTGGCCATCATCAACCCCATCTCGGGTACAGGCTCCAAGAAGAGCCTGCCCGAGCTCCTCGGGCGTGCCTACTCCGACCTCCCCTATGAGCTCTTCCTCACCTACACCAAGGAGGCGGGGCACGGCTACGAGCTCGCTCGCCGTGCGGCTAGCGAGGGCTACGACCACGTCATAGCTGTAGGGGGTGATGGTACAGTGAACGAGGTCGCCCGTGCCCTGAGGCATACCGATACCGCCCTAGGCATCCTTCCCAAGGGCTCGGGTAACGGCCTAGCACGTGCTGTCGGCCTCTCCATGTCCACTGACGGAGCAATCAAGGCGCTCGTCTCGGGGCGACGTATCGCCATCGACTGCTGCGAGGTGGAGGGGATCCCCTTCTTCTGCACCTGCGGGATGGGCTTCGACGCTGCGGTCAGCAAGCAGTTCGCCGAGGCAGGTACCCGAGGCCCCGTGACCTACCTGCAGACGATGATCAGGGAATACGCTCGCTTTAGCCCCGACACCTATCGGGTGACTCTGGGCGAAGGGGAAGAGACACTAGAGACCGAAGCCTTTGTCCTCGTCGTAGCCAATGCTTCGCAGTATGGCAACAATGCCTACATCGCTCCCGAGGCAGACCTTAGTGACGGCCTCCTCGACCTCGTCCTCATCCGCCCCTTCAGTCCTATAGAGGCTCCCATCGTACTCGGGGATCTGATGCGTCGGCGCCTCGGGGGAAACAAGTACTACAGCGCCCAGAAGACGACTCAGGTCTGTATCGAGCGGAGCCAGCCCGGCCCCGTGCACGTCGATGGTGAGCCTCTCGAGTTGGGTACGACGCTCCGAGTCAGCCTGCACCACCGAGCCCTGCAGGTGATCGTCCCTGCCTAGGCGGGACACCTCTCCCCTCACTTCCACGGGCTCCTTCCCGTAGCCCGCAAGCTTGTCCCCATCGGGAGCGTAGCCCTTCGTTCCGCCCCTCTTTGGGCGCTCCACCCTACCATTACTGCCCCCAGCCTCCTCCCCTTCGCCGTTCATTCTGCCCCCTCTCCTTCCCCTGATTTGTCTTTCTTATCTCCATGGCCAAGAAGCGTCGTACTGCCCCTCCCCCCGAGAGGCGAAGGCACTGCCTGAATGTCCTTCTCAACGATCGGGAGTACAAAGCGATCCTCGATCACTGCTCCCAGCACCATATCACCAACCGCTCCAGTTGGCTCCGCTCCGTGATCATCTCAGAGGTGCTGCGGGAGCATGAGCGCAATGCCCCGATGCTCTTCGGCGAGGAGGAGATGTGCAGACCATGACCTACACACCCGAGGAAGAGCGCTATATGCGCCTGGCCCTAGAGGAGGCTGAGCAAGCCTACGAGGAGGGAGAGATCCCCATCGGCGCCGTCGTCGTCTGTGCTGGACGAGTGATCGCCCGTGCTCACAATAGTGTGGAGCGCCTCGGCGACCCTACGGCTCATGCCGAGCTCCTTGCCATCACCTCTGCTACCGAAGCCCTCGGGGGGAAGTACCTCCAGGGATGTACGCTCTACGTGACGATCGAGCCCTGTACGATGTGTGCAGGTGCCCTCTTTTGGTCTCGGGTAGAGCGTGTTGTTTATGGGGCAGGCGAACCGAAGTTCGGCTACCTCCTTCACGCTCCGAAGCTCTTTCCCCGAGGCGTTCGCCTCGACCGAGGGCTCCTCGAGGACGAAGCCCGAGCGCTCATGCAGCGCTTCTTCCAGTCTCGCCGCTAGCGCCTGTAGGGCTTTCTCCCCACCCATTTGCACCCCTTGCCAACCCGCCTCGTAGCGGGCTTCTCGGTAACATCGTCCCCGTCACCTATGTAAGGTGACGGGGACGATGTTTACTAGTCCACCCGAGGGTATATTATATCTAGTGTATGAGCCCTCTCGGAATAGCCGTGATGGCGGGTATAGGGGTAGGGTAGTATAGGGGATGAGCCCAATAGGTCTTAGGTGCAATAAGACCAATAAGACCAATAAGACCAATAAGGCAGCCTGCGAAGTCCTCCCCCAAGATAGCTAGGTCGGGCTAGCTCATATAGGACTAGGTCAGTATGGGCTATGCAGGACTAGGTCGAGCTAGGTCGGGGAGTAGTATGCATAGGGTAGGATAGCTCATATATAGCACTAGGCGCGGGAGTGCTATAGTCGTAGGCAGGTAGGGCTAGTAGTGGGTAGTCTAGCCGACGGTAGGGTCGGTGATGGTAGTGTAGCCTAGCCGGTGATGGGGCGCCTGGTCGGTGGTGATAGTGTCGTCTAGCCGGTGGTAGGGTCGGTGCTGGTAGTGTCGTCTAGCCGGTGGCGGTAGTGCCGTCTAGCCGGTGGCGGTAGTGTCGTCTAGCCGGTGGCGGTAGTGCCGTCTAGCCGGTGGTGATAGGGTTGTCTGGTCTGTGGTGATAGCGTAGTCTAGCTGGCGGAGATAGGGTCGTCTGGCTGGTGACGGTAGTGTAGTCTGGTCGGTGGTGGATAGGGTAGTCTGGCCGGTATGGTAGCGTCGTCTGGTCGGTGGTGGATAGGGTAGTCTGGTCGGTGGTGGATAGGGTAGTCTGGTCGGTATGATAGCGTCGTCTGGTCGGTGGTGGATAGGGTAGTCTGGTCGGTGACGGTAGTGTAGTCTGGCTGGCGGAGATAGCGTAGTCTGGCTGGTGGTGGTAGTGTAGTCTAGCTGGTGGTGGCAGGATATAGATAGCCGGTGGTGGTGTGAGTAGGGGCTGTAGGGTAGGGGGCTGGCTCTAGTGGCTGTCTACCCTCACGGGGGGCTCACACTCACCCTTTGGGGGTGATGTTCGGCGGAGCCTATTAGACCTATTGGACTTATTAGCCCTATAGCCCTATAGCCCCTATACCCCTATAGCCCTATCAGCCCCTATAGCCCTGTCTCACCTAGCCGACTAGCTGGGGTGAGCCGCGGGACAATCATCGTGCTATCGGGAGCACCCTGGGACGGATGCTATGGATAGTGGGAAAAAGTTAACTTTGTGGGTGGACGAGGTGGCTAATGGTCACCTTGTTACGTTACTCACATCTAGTCTAACCATTATCTATAGATACGACCGATGAAGTACAGAAAAACAATCCTCCTTACCCATGTCCTCCTCCTCGGGGGACTCATGGTACAGGCGCAGACCAGCCTCCGTGGAGACTGGCAGGGCACACTGCGCTTACCTATGGGGTCTCTACGCCTCATCCTTCACCTCAACCAAGACGAGCAGGGCAAGTGGCAGGGTGCCCTCGATAGCCCCGACCAAGGTGCCTACGGCCTACGGGTCGATGAGGTACAGGTGGAGGGGGACAGCCTCCTATTGACTAGCCATCTGCTCCAGATTCGCTACCTCGGCCTGAGGGATGCCTCGGGCAAGATCCTCGGGACACTGACCCAGGGAGGTGCGGAGCTACCCCTCACTCTCGAACGCAAGAGGGAGGCCACAGAGCCCCTTCGTGCTGATACCATCGCCTCCCCCTACCGCCAGCAGGAGCTTCAGATCCCTATCCCCGGGACGAAGGTTACGCTCTCGGGTACCCTCTCCCTACCCACTACAGAGCGTCCCCCGCACGCCCTCGTCGTCCTAATCACGGGGAGCGGGCCTCAGGATAGGGATGAGACGATACTGGGGCACAAGCCCTTCCGCCACATCGCCGATACGCTCCTCTCGGCAGGCTATGCAGTCTTCTGCTACGATGACCGAGGGGTGGGGAAGAGTACTGGGGTCTTCATGGACTCGCACCTCTCCGACTTCGTGCAGGATGCTACTGCAGTCGTCCGCAGGCTACACGCAGAGCCGAGCCTTCGGGGGACGAAGATCTACCTACTCGGGCACAGCGAGGGTGCCTATGTCGCAGCCCAAGTCGCTCGCCGAGAGTCTCTGGTCTCGGGGGTGATCTCGCTCGCTGGCCCGACCTTTGCCCTAGACCGTGTCCTGCTGGATCAGATGGATGCCTTGCTCGAGCTCTCTGGAGCGAGTGAGGACCAGCGACGCAAGCTCGGTCGGGTGAACGCTCAGGTCTATGCCCTGATGAAGGACAAGCACCTCACCCTAGACGAGGTGAAGGCCAAGGCTCGCAAGGTGCTTGAGTCCCATCAGGAGTACCTCGGGAATGGACAGAGTATCGAGGCTATCCTCGGTCAGCTCACCCCCTACCTACGGGAGCTCCTGAGTCAGGATGTCTCGGCGGTCTGGCGAGACCTTCGTGTCCCCGTCATCGGTATCTATGCGGATCTGGATAAGCAAGTCCTGCCGATCAACGCACGGGAGCTCCAGCGCCTCCTCCCACGGGCACGTGTGCAGGTCTTCCCTGGCTACAATCACCTCTTCCTCCCGACACAGAGTGGCTCTCCACTAGAGTATGCACGCCTCCCCCAGGGCTTTAGTCCCGAGGCGCTCAGCTACCTACGTCAGGAGCTAGACCGCCTGCGTGTGGTCCAGTAGCCCCGAGTGCCCTAGGCTTAGGCGAGGGTAGTATCCGGTGTGGTATGAGGTAGACGTGGGATAGTTTGCTATCTTTGTCAATGAAAACTTAATCACTAACACTAATACACTTATATCGTAATGAGTAAGATCGGTATTTTCTACGGCTCCTCTACAGGCTCGACCTCTGAGGTAGCCCAGCGCCTAGGCAAGGCTCTAGGTGCAGAAGCTAACCTCTATGACGTAGCTAGCGTAGATGCTTCGGAGGTAGCAGGCTTTGACGTCCTCCTCCTCGGCTCCTCTACCTGGGGTATCGGAGACCTACAGGATGACTGGGAAGACTTCCTGCCCAAGCTCGCTGAGCAGAACCTAGCAGGTAAGAAGGTTGCCCTCTTCGGTTGTGGGGATGCGGACAGCTACCCTGACAGCTTCTGCGAAGCTCTTGCCAAGCTCAAGGAAGGCCTCCAGAGCACGGGCTGCACCTTCATCGGTGCTTACGAGCCCGAGGGCTACAGCTACGACGCTACGGAGACAGAGCAGGATGGCAAGCTCATCGGCCTATGCCTAGACGAGGCTAATCAGTCTGACCTGACCGACGAGCGCATCGAGAAGTGGGTAGCGCTCCTGCAGAGCGAGCTCTAACGATCCCTCGCCCGACCCATTTATTTTGTACCCCTCACACCGACGTATCGTCTGGTGTGAGGGGTATTTTTTATATCTTTATGGTGGTTAAGTAGTTTACTCTGTAACACAACAAATACATCGACCTATGAAACAATTCGCTCTCCTCGGAGCCTGCGCTCTGGCTACAGCCCTGCTCCTGCCACAGCCCTCCTCTGCCTGCTCTGACCTCATCGTCGGGAAGAAGGCTTCGGCTGACGGCTCCGTCATGGTAAGCTATTCGGCTGACTCACACACCCTCTATGGCGACCTCGTCCACTACCCCTCCAAGGCCTGGGGCAAGGGTCTCATGCTGGAGGTACACGAGTGGGACACGGGCAAGCCTCTCGGCTTCATCCCTCAGGCTGCCGTCACCTACAACGTCATCGGGAACATGAACGAGCACCAGGTGGCCATCACCGAGAGTACCTGGGGGGGACGCAAGGAGCTCTCTGACCCCAAGGGGATCATGGACTACGGGAGCCTCATCTATATTGCTCTCCAGCGCTCGCAGTCCGCTCGCGAGGCCATCCGTGTGATGACCGACCTCGTACGTGACTATGGATACTATAGCTCGGGCGAGTCCTTCACCGTAGCCGACAAGAACGAGGTGTGGATCCTAGAGATGATCGGCAAGGGTCCCAACAAGAAGGGTGCCGTATGGGTAGCTATCCGCATCCCCGACAACGCGATCAGCGCACACGCCAATCAGGCTCGTATCCACAAGATCCCCTTCGGCGACAAGGAGAACTGTATGTATGAGAAGGATGTCGTCAAGCTTGCTCGTGAGAACGGCTGGTATACGGGCAAGAGCGACAAGGACTTCGACTTCCAGAAGGCTTATAACCCCTACGACTTCAGTGGCCTCAGAGCCTGCGAAGCTCGTGTGTGGAGCTTCTTCCGCTCCTTCGACAAGGGGATGGATAAGTACACCAAGCTCGTACAAGGTGACGTGAACGAGGAGCCCATGCCCCTCTATATCGTCCCCGATCGCAAGGTGACGCTCGATGATGTCCGCCGTGGTATGCGCAACCACTATGAGGACACCCCCCTATCCATGACCAACGACCCCGGGGCAGGTGCCTACAAGGTCCCCTACCGCTGGCGTCCTATGACCTTCAAGGTCGATGGCAAGGAGTACGTCAATGAGCGTGCTATCGCCACACAGCAGACGGGCTTCGTCCTCATCGCTCAGCTCCGTAGCTGGCTACCCGATGTGATCGGGGGGATCCTATGGTTCGGCGTGGACGATGCCAATACCGCCGTCCTTACCCCCATGTATGCCTCTATCACCTCTGTCCCCGAGTGCTACCGCCGTGGTAATGGGAGCATGACGCAGATGAGCTGGACCTCAGCCTTCTGGATCCATAACTGGGTAGCCAATATGGCCTATCACCGCTATGAGCCCATGATCCAGGATATCCGCCCCGTACAGACAGCACTGGAGTCGAGCTTCAATGATCTGGTGAAGACCACCGACGAGTATGCCCTCGCCCTGATGAAGACCGAGCCCTCCCGTGTCTCCGACTACCTCACCCGTGTCTGCGACAAGGTGGCTAACGAGACCACAGCCCGCTGGAAGCAGCTAGGTGAATACCTCCTAGTGAAGTACATGGACGGGAACGTGAAGAAGGAGAAGGACGGGAAGTTCGAAGAGAATGGCTATGGCCAGATCGTCATGCCTAACTTCCCCGGCTACAGCAAGGAGTACTATGAGAGCATCGCACGCAGTGGCGAGGCTGAGCACCTTGTGGTTCCAAAGAAGAACGCTGAATAGCCCCCGCCCCTAAAGCTTCCCTACGGGGAGCCCACCTACCAGCCCCTGCCCTTGAGCCAAAGAGGCTCGGGGGTAGGGGCTCACCTTTCCCTTGGACTTCCCCGCCCGTCCCATCCGTGTAGCCTATGAGCTCCCTCTTCCCATCTCTTGTCCCGTGGCTCTTGTCCGATTACCTATGGGGGCTCTTGCTCTCCTCTGTCTCCCACTCATCCTCCTTGTTATCTTCCTCGCCTCTTACCCCACCACTCCATGCAGTATCAGACTGAGACCCATCCCTCGGGACTTCGTATCATCCTCTGCCATGAACCCTCTGCCGTGACCTACCTGGGCTTTGCCATCCGAGTGGGGACACGTAGCGAGCCAAGGCGATACTATGGGCTAGCCCATAGCATAGAGCACATGCTCTTCAAGGGGACACGCTTACGCACCGCTCCCCAGATCATCCACCGACTAGAGGCCGTGGGCGCAGAGATGAATGCCTATACGACCAAGGAGGAGACGATCCTCTACGTCGCTCTGCCTCGTCGCTTCGCTCATCGGGCTCTGCAGAGCCTCTTCGATATCGTACGTGGGAGCACCTTCCCCGAGGAGGAGTGGGCGAAGGAGCAGGAGGTGATCCTCGACGAGATCCGTTCGTATGAGGATAGCCCCTCGGAGCTGATTTTCGATGAGTTCGAGGATCAAGTCTTCCGTGGGCACCCCCTAGGGCATGCTATACTGGGTACGGAGGGGTCGGTCGGACGTATCGGGGTGGAGGTGCAGAGGCGGTTCTTCAGGGAGCATTACCGCCCAGAGGGGATGGTGCTCTTCGCTCAGGGAGACCTCTCGATGGAGGAGCTCACGGCACTCTGCTCACATTACTTCCCACAGGTGGCGACACCCCTCCCCACCCCCTCTGGGCAGGCTGGGGGGCTAACGCTCCCTGCGCCTCCCCTTAGGCGGGTCAGACGAAGGGATACTTCGCAGAGCCATGTCCTCGTGGGGCGTGCGGCCTACTCGGCCTTTGATCCTCGTCGGCTGGGGCTAAGCCTGCTGACGAATATCCTCGGGGGGACGGGGATGAATGCACGACTGAATATGGAGCTACGTGAGCGTCGGGGCTTGGTCTACAATGTCGAGGCAAGCTATACCCCCTACTCCGATACGGGACTCTTTTCGGTCTACTTCGGCTCTTCGCCCGAGGCAGAGGCAGAGGCTCTCGGGCTCGTCCTGCAGGAGCTGGAGCGGATGAGGCGAGAGCCCCTCTCCACGACTGAGCTCCAGGCTGCCCTCCTTCAGCTAAGAGGCCAACTGACGATCGCCTCGGACAACCGCGAGCAAGCCTTCCTATCCATGGGCAAGGCCTTCCTGCATCATGGCTACTACGAGAGCCAGCAGGAGCTGGAGCGTCGTCTGGAGCGTTTTACCCCCGAGGGCTTGCATGCGATCGCAGCGGAGATGTTCTGCCCCGAGGCCTTCCATCAGCTGATCTACCGCTAGGGCTTAGGGAGGAAGTCCATAGCCTTCTCCTGGTGGGGAATATAAAAAAGGTACTGCACCGCCGAATGCTCGGCGGTGCAGTACCTTTTTATAAGTAGGCGATGGTGCTAGCCCTACATGGGAGGAGGTCCTGGAGGACCCTGTCGCTTCATGTCGCTCCTAGAGCCACCCCCGCCGAAGCTGTCGAAGCGGTAGATGAAGTGCAGCATAGCATATCGCCCGAGCGTATTCGACTCTTCGGTGGTGATGCTCGTGGCGGAGATGTTGCGGTAGATGCTACGGCGAGAGTCTAGGAGGTCATAGCCCTTGAGGCGGAGCGTAGCCCGCTTGCCCTTGAGGAAGCTAAAGGAGATACCTGCATTCAGGAGCCACTGGTCATTCTCGAAGCCCGCCGCATAGCCCTGTGTCGTGGTGTAGGTACCATCGGCCTCGATGGCAAAGCCTAGGGGAAGGGTGAGGTTCATGTTTGAGCCGATGGAGTAGTCCTTGGTAGCTGTGGTGTTCACCGAGGTAAGGCTGTTGGTGGCATTGTAGTAGCCGAGCCCCCCACGGAGGTTGATGTCGAGGAAGGAGTTGCGGTAGTTCAGCGTCAGGTCTTCGTTGAGCCTGAGGGAGAGGGAGCGGTTCTCATCCCCATTGATGAAGGCGATCTGACGGATGAGCTCGTTGCGAGAGCCGAGACGTATGGAGAACTTCTTGCCGGGCAGTACCTGCGTGAAGAAGCCCCCGAGGCCAGCCATAGCGTTACCACTGACGTTGGTGTAGCCGATCTTCCTCACCCCCGTCGTGAGGTCATAGGTCGTGCGGGAGACGATGTCATTCTGCACATAGCGGGCGTGTCCGAAGAGGGCAAGTGAGGTCTGTGTCGCTGTCCAGAAGTTGTTGTACCGCCCGAAGAGGTTGTGCTGGAAGCCCGGGAGTAGGCTCTGGTTCCCCTCATAGACGACGAGGGGATTAGTCACGTCCTGCACGGGAGCCAGCTGGTCAGTGGTGGGCTGGAAGCTACGGCCAAAGTAGTCGATGCGCAGCTCTGTCGTGCGCTTGGGCTTGTAGGAGAAGCGTAGCGTCGGGGAGTAGTTGGTCGTAGAGCGGCGGATGCTACGAGCATTCGCGCCAGCCACTACGGTGTAGCTACTGAGGTTGGAGCGCTCGAGGTTCACTCCAGCCGTCAGGTCGTAGGTCGCTCCCTTCTTCTTGAGGGCAAGCCCCACCTGATGGGTGAGGAAGTCGGAGTGAAACTCGTTGCTGTATCGTGCATTCTCTACCGTGTACTTCCCCGAGAGGTCTGCGTCGAAGGCCTTTCGTTCGCTGAAGCTATTGACCCCCTTGATCTGATAGGTAGCTTGACCGAAGAAGCCCCTGCCAAGTGGCTCGACCCACCCTAGACGGATGCGGTACTCCCCGCTACGCTTGGTGCTCTCGATACGTTGGTCCACATGCTCTGTACCCGTAGCGGCACTGACGATGTCGGAGAGGTATGTCCCCGAGCCTAGCTCATTCGAGAGCGTCCCCGAGGCGGATAGCGTGAGGGTACGGCCACGATCAGAGAGACGGCGGCTCGCATCCAGCCTTAGGTCCCCGTCGGTCTGTGACTGAGAGGTGCGCTGACGTAGCGAGGAGGAGCTGATGAGGGCATTGGTGGCATCGTTGAGCATCTGCTCGTCAGAGGTGTAGGTGCCTAGCCCCTTGCCATAGTGGAGCTGAGGCGAGATGATGAGCTCGGTCAGCGAGTCGATCTTCCACTGGAAGCGGAAGTTGCCTGCGTAGGTGTCCTTGTCGTTGTACTCCGTGGTCTTGCCCGTCTGTGTAGTGGAGGACGAGGAGAGGATGTTTTGGATCGTGGAGGAGGTCGTCTTGTCCTTGGTGGTGTTCCCTGCTAAGAGGTTACCGCCGAGGATGAGGGAGGGCGTGAAGGTGTGGCTGAGGTTGCCCCCGAGGACCTTCGAGGTCTGTATCCCGTCGATCTGTCCCGGCATGCGCCCGCCTCCTCCGCCTGGGCCACGACGTCCTCCCGAGAGGCTGTACATGAAGCTCGCTTGACTGAGATCCTGCGCTATGTCGCTGAAGCCAGCGTTGTTCGTGTTGTTCATGCTCCCCAGCACGGTGAGCTGGTTGTCGCCGGTGAAGCGGTTGAGCATAGCACTGGCCTCATAACGCTTGTCCGTGCCACCCCCGACGAAGGCCGTGCCGAAGAGTCCACGCTTCTTACCCGCCTTGATGGTCAGGTTGATGATCGTCTCCTCGTTGCCGTCCGAGAAGCCCGACATGCGGGAGGCTTCGCTCTCCCGGTCTAGGACTTGCACTTTATCGACGAGCTCGGCGGGTAGGTTGTTAAGGGCTACCTTAGGGTCGCCCTCGAAGAAGCGTTTGCCGTCTACCATGATCTGCGAGACGGTCTTGCCATTGACGGTGACTTGTCCTTTCTCATCGACGCTTGCCCCGGGGAGCTTCTTCAGGAGCTCTATGATCGCTGCCCCCTGCTGTGTCGTGTAGCTGGTGGCGTTGTACTCGAGGGTGTCGCCCTTGACGACCACTTCGTTGGCCTTGGCTACGACCTGGACGTCGCTGAGGACGTGTCCATCCTCCTCGAGCGTGATCTTGCCCAGCTGGAGGTTCTTGTTGGTGATCTTGATCGGGCGTGTCTGCGCCTTGTAGCCGACGAAGGTGATGCGTAGGGTGTAGGAGCCCTGAGCGACGTTGCGCAGGACGAACGAGCCGTCCTTGCTGCTGGTGATCCCACCCTTGAGCTTGCCGTCTGGTAGCAGGAGGCTAATCGTGGCCGAGGGGAGGGCTTCGCCCGCCTCATCGAGGATCGTCCCTGATATACTGTGTGTCGTCTGCTGGGCTCGTAGGCCGAGGCTCGGCGGGGCGAGCAGGAGTAGCAGTAGGAGGAGCCGGCGTAGGGCTCGGAGTGGATAATACATAAGTGAGCTTCCTTTTTCTATACTCTTTTTGTTGGTTAGAGGTGCTTGCGGGGGAGATGTTTAATAAGGGGGGTGCTGTGGAGGGGGCTTCCTTCTCTTTTCTCGTTTTACGTTAAGATAGGAGGTGTTGTTTAAATAAATTTATTTAATTTTGTACTGCATCTGGGTGTGTAGCGTTTCCTATATGTGGGACGTGTGTCCTAGAGTAAATATATTGACTTGGTCTGGCGAGGGGGGCACCTTCTAGGTTACGGGGAAGATTGCGTTTGGTGTTCGTAGTGTGGTAAGGTGTTACTTCCGCAGGCCATATGGGAGGCTGTACAGCTGGATCCGTCCAGTGGTGCGGCCTCCTTCCTTTTTCTCTCTGATACTCAGACTCCTTAGCTCCATGATCTGCCCGCCTTCCTCGGTGCTTCTCCTCCCCCTTCTCCCCCGACGCCCTATGCTTCGCTACGGGCTGGACGCACCCGCCCATGTATCGGGGGATAGGTGCGCTGAGCCCGCTGAGGGTGTGCTAGGTGGTGGGGGCGCCTCCGCGCTTAGAGCCTAGGGGGGCACCCTAATCGCCGTAGGGATGCGTCTTGCGGTCGGGCTAAGGGGGATAAATGGGTGCGAGAGGGTGTGATAAAGGATAAAAGGAAGAGAGAGACAGCAGGTGGGTGAAGCCCCATACTGCTATCTCTCTTCTTTCATTCTGTGGTGCCACCAGGAATCGAACCGGGGACACAAGGATTTTCAGTCCTTTGCT
>NZ_CAJPPN010000003.1 GCF_905372525.1 uncultured Porphyromonas sp. | reverse complement strand
CTCCCCGTCTCCCCCTCGCACCCCACCAGATCGAGGAACTGATCGACGGATACTTCCTCGGCAAGACGACCTCTGAGGAAGAGGCTTTACTACGCGACTACTTTGCCTCGGATAGGGTATCTGCTAAGTATCGGGATCTTATCCCGCTCTTTACTGAGGTGCGCCCACTACTCATCGGCCATGAGCAGGAGCCTCTTCCCCCTGAGCTGAGCCTACCCACGGCCGAGAGACGGACAGCTACCCGCACCCGACTCCTTCGTCCCTATCTCATGGGGGGAATAGCTGCAGCCCTCCTATTAGCCATCCCCCTCGGATATCACCTCTTTGTCTCCGATCACCCTAAGGTCGAATACTCCTCTACCCTCTTCATCGCAGGCGAAAGGATACAAGACGAGGCCGAGGCTGCACAGCGTGCCGAGGATGCCCTGCAGGCTGTCGCCCTCCCTCTCTCCACCTCCCTCCCCCAGCTCTCTATCGATCTCGATTAGTCTCCCCTCACATCATGTATAGACAAATTATCCTCTCACTCCTCCTACTATCGGCGCTCCCACTCAGAGCGCAGACCGAGGTACAGCCCCCGCTACAGACACAGCAGGTCATACAGCGCTACCGACGTGCCAAGAATGCTGTCTATGTCGAGCTAGGCAAGGATCTACTCACCCGCTACGATGCCTCCTACTGCTACACCCTACAGCTCCTACCCTCAGGCAAGGAGCTAGAGGCTCAGTGGAGTGACGTAGAGCAAGCCCTAGACGCAGACCGAAAGGTAGCCTCTATCATCAAGGAGCAGATCGAGCGAGGGCGCCTGCTCGGTGCCTACTACCGCTTCTCTAGCAAAGACTCCAAGATCCACCGCTATCTCCTCTACTCCTACGACAATCGAGGGGTGATCACCCTAGTCAGCATCGGGGGAACACTCCAGACGGAGGAGCTTATCCAACGGATCCTTACCCCTAAGTCCCCCACCCCTAAGCGCAAATAACAACCATAATACTCATCCTACGATTATGTACACCAAGCATCTCCTCCTCTCCGCCCTGCTAGTAGGCTCTTCTACCCTATCCCTACGAGCTCAGCAAGGGGCTCCGCAGGACACGACCCTACAGTGGCGGAAGCACATCCTAGAGCTCAAGGACCACCAAGGTCAGCTCGAGGTCAAGGTCTATCAACTAGATTCAACGGGCGCCAAACGCGCCTCAGCCTATCTCTTCCGTGGCGTCTACGGCGAGGGACGGATCGAGGAGCAGGGCACGGGAGAGCACATCCGTCTACCTCGTCCCGAGATCTTCTTCCCCACTCGTAGAGGACAGAGTCGCTCGAAGTCCAAGCGCTACCTCACCTCTCTCGGAGCCTCCATAGGCTATACGACACTGACTGGTAGCGGAGCTACGGGGCTGAAGCGAACACACTCCCTACGCTATGATATTCAGCTCCTAGAGTACCATCAGGTTCTCTCTCCTCGGCTCATGCTCTCAGCAGGCCTTCACCTACAGCTCAATTCGCTCCACCTCAGTGGGGACTATGCCTATAGAGAGGAGAATGGAGAGAGCAAGCTCGTCCACTATACCGTCCCTGAGGGTGTACGTACCTCCCGTCTACACATCACCTACCTGACTCTCCCCCTAACGCTTCGGTTCCGTCCTTGGGCAAAGCCCTTCGATCACTGGGAATTCTCATTCGGTGCAGAGTTCAAGCTACGGACAGCCTCTAGCTCCAAGGTGTGGATCGGAGACTATCGTACCCCACGTGTCCTAGGCAAAGACCTTGGGATCAACCCCATCGGCCTAGACCTGAGAGCACAGATCAAGTGTGCTCCTGTCGGGATCTATTCTACCTACAGCCTCCTCCCCCTCTTCCTAGATAGGGGGTTACCCACCACCTATATGTATTCCTTAGGGGTATCGCTCGGACTCTAGTCGTCAAGTTCCCTCACTCCTACCCATCGCTCCTGCGATATCCTATGATAGAGGCGATCCCCCACATCCTGTGGGGGATCGCCTCGTCACTTATCTCTGGGGTGTCTCCAGATTAGACCACGTCCCTCCTACTCAGCTCCTCCCGTGCACATCACCGAGAGGAGTATACCTCTGAGGTACGATCGTCACAAAAAGCTCCTCCCCCCCAGCACCCTATGTTCACTAGGGATACTGGAGGGGAGGAGATCTTTATCGTATTCGTTCGTCCTAGCCCTAGGCGGGACAAGGACGTCTAAGAATCCTCTCGAGGGAGAGGAGGGGGACTAGCGTCTACTTACGGCCCTTTGCCTTGGGCTTAGCGGGAGCCTTCTTCGTAGGCTGAGCTGGGGTAGTCACCTGAGGCTTGGGAGCGACCGTGAAGTCGATCGATGCGATCAGAGACGTTAGATCACCGAGGGTAGGAGTACCGACGTCCAGAGTACCATTGTCGATAGCAGCCTTCTTGTCCTCCATCTTCTGCTGGTAGTAGATGCTCCCTAGGAGACCCTTCACGTTCTCAGGGTTCGTCTTGTAGGCTATCTCTAGGGCAGGGATAGCAGCCTTCAGGAGGTTGTCAGCGACAGCAGCCTGCTCGGCGGTGATACTACTATTCTCGTAGAGCTTAGCAGCGGAGTTATAGAGAGCTTGTCCCAGGTAGAGGTTTGCGTTGAAGTCTGCAGGGTTAGCCTTTGCTGCCTTGTAGTACCATTCGAGAGCCTTCTTGAGGTCTGTGCGCTCATAGAGCGTACCGGTCATCAGGAGAGCCATAGCATCGGAGGGGTTAGCAGCGAGCTTGTTTTCCAGATACTTGATTGCTTCGCCTTCCTTCCCTTGGTTCTGGTAGATCGTGATGATATTCGCTACGAAGAAGGGGAGCTCAGGAGCGAGCTTATCCCCCTCGACAAGGATCGGGAGGACACCGACAGAGTCCTTATTGGCAAGGTAGGAGGCAGCGACCATCTGTAGGAGTTCCTTTCGGTTGAGAGCGAAGTCTCCGAACTTCTTATTCAGCTCGATTGCCTTGTTGTACTCGTTCGCAGTGTAGGCAGAGGCGATCGCATAGTAGGCGATATTCATCGCCTGAGAGTCGATCTCAGAGACAGCCTTCTCGTCGGCGAAGAGCGGGGAACGCTTTATGTCGAGGAACTTGTCGAAGACATCAGCTGCCTCGGCATACTTCTTCTGGTCGAAGTAGAAGGAGCCGGCATTCAGGAGCTGCTGATAGTCTACCATGAGGGCCTCCTTGACCTTCTTGGAGTACTTGAGCTTTGCCTTACCATCGGCTGGCTGGCTCTCGAGGGTGTAGACCTGTAGCCAAGCGGGGACCACATTGGCCAGAGACACATACATAGGAGTCTTGTCGGCAGAGGCATCGAGGATGGTCTTCTTCTGTTCGGCATTGAAGTGTTCACGCTCGATCAGTCCTGCGACATACCAGGTATAGGGGTCGTTCTTCGTCTCGTCATTGGAGAGAGCTTCCTTGATGAGGCGGCGTGCTTCGGCGAAGTCAGCCTTGTCACCAGCACCAGCGATCTTCTCTGCTTCCTTGACATTGGCGACCTGAGCGAAGGCTCCTGCTGTGGCCATTAGACCTAGTGCCACAGCACAAAGTAGTTTCTTCATTGTGGTTTCTATTTAGTTGTGTATATTAGTTATTCAGCTCCTCATCCATAGCTCTAGCTAGGAAGTCTTCGGACAGCTGGCTATTAGCCTCTGGGGTATCTATCGGAGGGAGGATTGAGTCAAGTGAGGGAAGTGGCTCTGTGGGTACTTCACCCGAGTCCTCGACCTCCTCCTCGGTGAGCACACGGCAGACAGAGGCGATCTCGTCACCTCGCTTCTTGAGGTCGATGATACGGACTCCCTGCGTCGCACGTCCCTGCACACTGATGTCTCGGGCATGGACACGGATGGTGATCCCACTACGATTGATGATCATGAGGTCGTGTTCATCGGTCACAGCCTCGAAGGCGACGAGTTCACCCGTCTTATCGGTCACATTGAGGGTCTTGACCCCCTTAGTACCACGATTGGTGATACGGTAGTCCTCCACGAGCGAACGCTTGCCGTAGCCATTCTCACTGACTACGAGGATGCTCTCTGGCGTATCCTGAGCGACAGCGATCATACCGATGACTTCGTCTGAGCTATCGTCATCGAGTGTCATACCACGCACTCCCATGGCATTACGCCCAGTAGCACGCACGGTCTCCTCGTTGAAGCGGACAGCACGTCCCCGACGATTGGCTAGCAGGATCTCGCTACGACCATCCGTGAGGCTTACCCCCACGAGACGGTCATCGTCACGTAGGTCGATAGCAATCACCCCATTGGCACGTGGACGAGAGTAAGCCTCTAGGAGGGTCTTCTTGATCGTCCCTCGCTTGGTGCAGAAGAGGAGATAGTGCGAATTGACAAAGTCGGGATCCTTCGTCAGGTTCTTGACGCAGATGAAGGTATTCACCCGGTCTCCGGTCTCGATGTTCAGTAGATTCTGTAGGGCACGACCCTTGGCTCCCTTAGCCCCCTCTGGGATCTCGTAGACCTTGAGCCAATAGCAGCGTCCCATCTGGGTGAAGAGGAGCATCGTCCCATGCATAGAGGCCGAGTAGATATGCTCGATGAAGTCCTCGTCACGGGTATCGCTCCCCTTGGCTCCGACACCTCCGCGAGCCTGTGAGCGGAACTCGGTAAGCGGTGTACGCTTGATATAGCCTAGGTGGGAGATGGTGATGACCATCTCATCATCAGCGTAGAAGTCCTCGGGATTGAATTCCTCTGCAGCATAGATAATCTCGCTACGACGGACATCCCCGTAGCGTTCCTTGATCTCGAGGAGCTCTTCGCGGATAAGGGCTGCTCGTAGCTCCTTGTCGGCTAGTAGGGCTTGGAGGCGCTCGATCTCCTTCATGAGATCAGCGTACTCAGCCTTTAGCTTCTCACGCTCTAGACCGGTGAGGGCACGTAGGCGCATATCTACGATAGCACGTGCCTGTATGAGGGAGAGAGAGAAACGCTCCATGAGCTTCTCGACAGCCTCCTGGGGCTCACTAGCAGCACGGATGATACGTATCACCTCGTCAATATTATCTACGGCGATGATCAAGCCCTCTAGGAGGTGAGCACGTTCCTTAGCCTTGTTTAGCTCGAAGACCGTGCGACGGTAGACGACATCGTGGCGGTGCTCGATGAAGAGCTCGATGAGGTCACGTAGGTTGAGTAGCTGGGGACGCCCCTTGACGAGCGCTATATTATTTACGCTGAAGGAGCTCTGTAGGGCCGTCATCTTGTAGAGCTTGTTCAGGACGACACCCGAATTGGCATCTCGCTTGACCTCGATGACGATGCGTATCCCCTTGCGGTTTGACTCATCAGAGATCCCCGATATACCCTCGATCTTCTTCTCGGTGATCAAGTCTGCGATGCTCTTGACGAGCTCGCTCTTATTGACCTGGTAAGGGATCTCGGTGACGATGATACGCTCATGATTGTTGTGCTCCTCTATCTCACAGCGGCTACGGATCACGATACGTCCACGACCCGTCTCGAAGGCCTCACGGACACCAGCGTAGCCGTAGATCAGCCCCCCCGTGGGGAAGTCTGGAGCCTTGATATAGTTCATCAGCCCTGCGGCATCGATCTCACCATGGTGATCGATATAGGCCACACAGGCATCGATAGACTCACCCAAGTTGTGTGGAGCCATATTCGTAGCCATACCGACGGCGATCCCTGCGGCTCCATTGACTAGGAGGTTGGGGAAACGGGTAGGCAGGACGGTAGGCTCGAGGCGTGTATCGTCGAAGTTGGACTGGAAGTCCACCGTGTCCTTCTCGATGTCTCGGAGCATCTCTGCGGCGAGCTTACCCAGACGAGCCTCCGTATAACGCATAGCAGCTGGTGAGTCACCATCGATAGACCCGAAGTTCCCCTGCCCCTCTACGAGAGGATAGCGGAGGTTCCATGGCTGTGCGAGACGCACGAGGGTACCATAGACGGAGGAGTCTCCATGGGGGTGATACTTCCCTAAGACCTCCCCCACAGCATTAGCGCACTTTCGGGTTGGTTTATCAAAGGTGTTTCCCGTCTCGTTCATGGCGTAGAGCACACGGCGATGTACGGGCTTGAATCCATCACGGACATCAGGCAGAGCTCGGGAGACGATGACTGACATAGAGTAGTCTATGTAGGCAGTCTTCATCTCGTCCTCGATATTGATATCTATGATTCTATCTTCTCGATCCAGCATTCTTGTTATACCATATATTATAATGTATCTAACCACGGTGCCCTAACGGCATATGTAGATAGACACCCACTAACAAGGCTCTAAGATACGACATTTTACCCAAATAAGCAGCGTATACACTTATTTAGACACCTAACATACCCATAGCTAGACGAGGCCACCTCTGTCCACCTTGGCGCAGAATGAGAGAAAAGTAGCCCTTTACATTACAAAGATGGCCCCTCAAGGGCGATGCATGAGCTCTTCTCGCATACACCCCTCGTTGTGTCCTTTGTAGGGCATCTCTTCATGTCGAAGGGTATCTTAACTGTATCTCTGGTACACCAAGTGTTAGCCCCCCGAGAAACACGTACATGAGAGCCCTACAGAAGACATACCGAGAGCGATGTAGTGTACACGCGTGTATACAACAGTGTACACATGAGTACACAATGGTATACACGCGTGTACACTTTTTCTTCCTAGGTAGTAGGTCTACACTTGGTATATCTAGACCTAGAAGGCAGATACTTCTATGTTCGGGGCATACCTCTCGCCTACATTATCCTAGAACTCTAGTAAACTCATGCATCGACCCTGAATTCTAGCCCCTTCGCACGAGTCATGGTATACATTATCCCCTGGCCAAGGACGAGTGCTTAGGTGCCCCTATCCACCATCGCCCTCATCCCAACTTAGCAGGAGGGAGGGGGTAATCTAGGGTGATGATGGGGGCTGGAGATTTGGGGGAATTGGGGCAAAAGTCGTTTCTTTGTACCATAATTATATATAGGCAATCGAATGAATAGCTTCAGACGCGTACTACTCAAGCTCAGTGGCGAGTCCCTCATGGGAGCCCAGCAGTATGGCATAGACACCGATCGACTGAGCGACTATGCTCGGGACATACAGGCAGCCGTAGACCTAGGGATACAGGTCGCTATCGTCATCGGAGGTGGGAACATCTTCCGTGGCCTCAGTGGGGCTACCCAGGGCTTTGATCGTGTGCAGGGTGACCAGATGGGTATGCTCGCTACGGTCATCAATAGCCTTGCCCTCAGCTCTGCCCTTACCTCCCTCGGGGTAAAGAATAGAGTGCTCACGGCCATCCGTATGGAGCCTATCGGGGAGTTCTACTCCAAGCGTCGTGCGCTGGATGCCCTAGAGGCTGGCGAAGTAGTGATCCTCTCGGCTGGCACGGGGAATCCCTTCTTCACGACAGACACGGGCTCTTCGCTCCGTGGTATCGAGCTCGAAGCCGATGTGATGCTCAAGGGAACACGTGTCGATGGTATCTACACCGCTGACCCAGAGAAAGACCCCACGGCCACGAAGTTTGACCGGATCACTTACGACGAGATCTACAACCGTGGACTCAAGGTGATGGATCTGACAGCCACGACGATGTGCCGAGAGAACAACCTACCGATCATCGTCTTCGACATGGACACCCCAGGCAACCTCCTACGGGTACTACGTGGTGAGCAGATCGGTACATACGTGGGCTTCTAGCCCAATAGCCACCCCACAAGGGATACACAAACGAATACAATAAATATAGATAAGAATCATCTGCCCCCTATGAGCGAACTAAAGGAACTAATAGCGCAGGCTGGCGCACAAATGGAGAAGACGGTCGAGCACCTCGAGGAGGCTCTAGCCCGTGTACGTGCAGGCAAGGCCAACGTCAAGATCCTCGACGGCATCCTAGTCGAGTACTATGGTAGCATGGTACCCCTGACACAGGTAGGCACAGTCTCTGTCCCCGATGCCAAGAGCATCGTCATCACCCCCTGGGAGAAGGGCATCATCAAGGAGATCGAGCGTGCTATCATCAACTCCCCTCTCGGCATCACGCCCGAGAACAATGGGGAGCTTATCCGCCTCGGTATCCCCCCTCTCACCGAAGATCGTCGCCGTGAGCTCGTCAAGCAGGTCAAGGCTGATGCCGAGAATGCCAAGGTAAGTATCCGTAATGCCCGCCGTGACTCCAACGACCTCATCAGGAAGAGCATCAAGGCGGACAATACCCCCGAGGATGTCGCCAAGGATGCCGAGGCTGAGGTACAGAAGCTCCACGACCGATACATCAAGAAGGTAGAGGAGATCTTCGCAGCCAAGGAGAAGGAGATCATGACCGTCTAAGGGATCCCCCTCTAGCGAGCCTACAAGCCTCTATCACTACAGCATACGTGACAGGACTAGTCATCAAGAACACTGGGAGCCACTACATCGTCCTCTGTGAGGATGGTGTAGAGCGCCCTTGTCTTGCCAAGGGGAACCTTCGCCTAAGAGGCTTTCGCTCCACCAACCCTATCGTCGTAGGGGATCACGTGGAGGTAGAGCTCAGCGAGGACACGGGGCAGGAAGCTGCACACTACATCCGAGATATACTCCCTCGACGTAACTACATCATACGCCGAGCAGCCAACCTATCCAAGGAGTCCCATATCCTCGCCGCTAACCTAGATGCCTCCTTCCTCGTCTGTACGATCATTGCCCCAGAGACCAGCACGACCTTTATCGACCGTTTCCTCGCTACGGCAGAGGCTTATCGAGTACCCACGGAGCTAATCTTCAACAAGATCGACCTCTACCCTACCGAGGCTACGGAGTATATGCTGGAGCTCATACAACTCTACTCCAGCATCGGCTATCCATGCCATGCAGTATCAGCGACCACGGGTGAGGGTGTCGATGCCCTCATAGATCGCATGTGCGGGAAGATCAACCTCCTCAGTGGGCACTCGGGCGTGGGGAAGAGTACCTTGATCAACCGCCTCATCCCAGGAGTAGAGCTTCGTACGGGTAGTATCTCCACAGCACATGCCAAGGGGATGCACACCACGACCTTCTCCCAGATGATCCCCTTACCCTCCGACGACGGAGGCTATATCATCGACACCCCGGGCATCAAGGGCTTCGGCATGCTGGAGATGCAGGAGGCGGAGGTCTCACACTACTTCCCCGAGATCTTCGAGGAGAGTAAGAGCTGCCGCTTCGGGAACTGTACCCACACCCACGAGCCAGGATGCGCCGTACAGACAGCTGTAGAGGAGGGTCGTATTGCCCCCTCCCGCTACATCAGCTATCTAGGTATCCTTGAGGACAGAGAGGGCGGGAAGTACCGCCCCGAATACAAGTAACCCCACACACCACCTCCTACACCATGACCAAGTATACCCGCCTCCTCGGGATAATGCTCCTCTATACCCTATGCTCACTACACACCGCTTGTCAGGGCAAGGGGCAGGCTCAGCAGACCGACAGCCTCACAGAGGGCACACCGCAGAGAGACTCTCTACAGCTCGTCTTCGCAGGGGACATCATGACCCACGGGCCTCAGATACGAGCTGCCCTCACGGGGGCAGGACGCTACGACTTCGCCCCTTCCTTTGCCCTTGTCAAAGAACAGATCCAGAGAGCAGATCTAGCCCTAGCCAACCTCGAGACTACCTTCGGCGGCACACCCTACAGTGGCTACCCGATGTTCTCCTCCCCCACTGCTCTAGGAGAGGCACTACGAGACGTGGGCTTCGATATCCTCACGACGGCGAATAACCATAGCTGCGACCGCCGTGGCTATGGTGTCACCCATACAATAGACGTCCTAGATAGTCTAGGGATAGCGACGACAGGGAGCTATCGTACCCCCGAGGAACGTCCCTCCCGCACCCCTCTCATCAGAGAGGTACATGGGGTGAAGATCGCCGTACTAGCCTACACCTATGGCACCAACGGTCTCCCGATCCCCCACCCTGCCCTAGTAGATACGATACGTAGGGAGCAGATAGCCTCCGACCTACATCGTGCCGACAGCCTAGGGGCAGACTACAAGATCGTACAGATCCACTGGGGGAATGAATATGAGAAGAACCCCAGCCGAGCACAGCGAGACCTAGCCCTATGGCTCTCCGAGCAAGGGGTAGATGCGATCATCGGGAGCCATCCCCATGTCGTGCAGGAGAGTGCCTTCATCGAGTCTGCGAACAAGAAGGCTAAGGTGTTCGTTATATATTCGATGGGTAACTTCATTAGCAACCAAGTGCGCCCCGCTGCTACCCGAGGGGGAATGCTCCTCACCCTCACCCTGCTTAGGGATCGTACTACGGGCACTTGGACGACAAAGCCCAGCTATCAGTACGTCTTCGTAGAGAAGCGTACCCCCCAGGGGAAGCCTATATATCGTCTACGCCCCGTGTCTCTGGACTCTGTCCCCTCTGGTCTTGCCCTCAGTGAGGCTATCGACCTGAAGGCAATGCAACAATACTATAAGTCGATCCCTCTCGTTCGATAATTGTTCATCTCTAAGACTTTATTCATTGTATGAAGATAATCTCAAGAAGTATCACAGCGCTCACTTGCTCTGCCCTACTCCTACTCTCCAGCTGTGGCTCTGTGCCCATCACAGGACGTAGACAGCTCAACCTAGTATCCGATGGCGAGATCCTCAGTGCGAGTGCGACCCAGTACAAGCAGTTCATCAGCCAGTCTCAGCTCAGTAGCAACACGACCTACAACGCCAAGGTCACCCAGGTAGGTCGTCGCCTAGCTGCAGCTACCAATGCTTATCTCAAGCAGAACGGCTATGAGTCCATGCTCTCGAGCCTTAGCTGGGAGTTCAACGTCGTCGATAGCAAGCAGGTCAATGCCTTCTGTATGCCTGGAGGGAAGATCGTCGTCTACACGGGACTACTCAACCTTGTGGGTAACGGCCCACATTCTGATGATGAGCTAGCAGCCGTCATGGGGCATGAGCTCAGCCACGCACTAGCCAAGCATGCCAACGAGCGTATCAGCAACCAGCTCCTCCTACAGGCTGGAGGACAGATCCTAGGTGCTGCCGTCAATACACGCTCCCAGCTACTCGGTGGCCTCATCAACCAAGCCTATGGGCTAGGAGCTCAGGTAGGGGTCATGCTCCCCTTCGGACGTAAGCAAGAGTACGAAGCAGACAAGATGGGGCTTGTCCTCATGGCTATGGCTGGCTACGATCCTCGCTATGCAGTGAACTTCTGGCAGAAGATGTCAGCCTCCAAGGGTGGAGCACAGCAGAACGAGCTCCTAAGTACTCACCCCAGCGATGCCAACCGCATCAAGGAGATCCAAGCCTACCTACCCAATGCCCTCAAGTACTACCAAGGGGGTAACAGTACGCAGAGCACCACGACCACCCCACCCCCGACGGGCAGGAGTACCAAGTCCTCTCGTACCATACGGGCAAACGAAGTAGGGAACTACCTAAGGAAGTAGTACCCATCTATCATATAAAGAAGCCTCGGGGGCTCGTACTCTAGTAGTACGAGCCCCCGAGGCTTTATATCCACTCTCCAAAGAGGATCCGACCTTTAGAGAGGGGCTAATAGGAAAGGATGTATTAGAGAGAAAACGAAATAGCCTATATCCACCTATCGTATGTGGTTGAATGTGCGGAGGTTGCGTGGGGTGGAAGAGGAAAACGAAATAGCCTGAAAAGTTAAATCAGCTTAAATTAGCCTTAAACTCTGACCGGGAATTGAACGGCGGGCAATATAGATAGGTTGGATCGAGGTTAAATCAGCTTGAATTATGGGGGCTGGATGGTGTGAAAAGCATCATCCAGCCCCCTCTCTGTCCCTTCTTAGTAGTCGGTGGGTCAATGGGCCATAGAAGGGATAGCAGTAGCGTAGATAAAGGAATTAGCGCTCCTTGGGGAAACGCTGGCAAGTGCTGGCGATGTGGTAGGCTGGGATATCCTTTAGCCTCCCCAGCCCATACGGATCTGTATCCTTGCTACGAGTGATTAAGAGCTATTGAAGCGCTCTTCAATCACCCCGTAAATACCCCTCTGATACCTCTAATTAGCCACTCCTGAGATCCCCCTAAAATACCCTTAAATCGCACTGGATACCTAAAAGGATACCCCATTGGATACCCCATGCTATTACATAATGGATACCCCTTTTTCTTTGCTTATTGAAGCAACCGAGGGTATAGATATCGTATAGTATCGAGGAATAAAGGGGGCATAATCAGAAACTAGAGGGGGGATAATACCACGTAAAACACGTGATGAGCATATCCCATCTTTCTAATTTCTAGTTGATTAGATCTGAGGGCTCTATAAAGTAGAAGTCAAGGAGTGAGCAAGGGCAGTCTCGTTGGCGTCTACATCGCCTGCACTTTTTAGGCGATCGTGATCAATGCCATATTCAGCTTGGCGAAGTTGCTCTTTAGTACGATTGTGTGCTTTCTGCTCTTCTTCAAGCCTGAACTCTAATATTCCGATCTTCTTAGCCTGAGCCTCTAGGCGATCTAGGAGTCTTTCGTCTGCGTGTGGTTCTTCTTTTATTTTTTGGGGGGTACCAATCTCAGGGCTTCCCGAGAGTGGTTCGCCTTCTCCTGTGAGCAACCAATGGGGATTAACACATACACATATCTTGTAAACCTCTTCGTATGGAATCGTTCCTCTACGTATCCAATTGCCTACATTCTGGGGGGTAGTTCCCATCATTTGGGCAAATCGGCTTTTATTTCCATCTGCATATATATCAATTAGTTTGCTTAGTATTTCGGACTTGTCCATATGGATCGAATATACAATATTTGGATGCTTACAATATTTGTTTATGTCTTTGCAGTGTCGAGTTACGGTAAACCGATAGCGGTTACGTATCACCAGCATAGACAAAGATAGTGTAATGCGTAAAACCAAGGAAACGAAGTTAGCGACCTAAGGTAGGAAGCTATCAGGCGTCCCCCACCTAATTAAACGATGGTTAAACGATGAAACGAGAAATACAAATCACAAAGGATGTACGTCGCGAACTGATAAATCAGTTTGGTACGACACGTAAGACGTTGCATCAAGCCTTAAACTACCTAGGCAGGTCAGAGCTCTTGGAGCATATCCGTAATGAAGCCCTCCGTCGAGGAGGGGTAGTCGTCATCACAGCACCCGAGGAAGAAGTCCTACTTGAAATGGGCGACAAGCTGGTGCAGCGCCTTTGCAATGACGTGCTCATCGAGTTCGACAAGACCACAGGTGACGCCAATATATATAAAGGCAAGGAGCTACGTAGCACGCACCACGCAGTCATCGCTTCGCTGGCTTCTATTCAAGAGTTTGCCAAGACTCTTTAGGAACTATGGAACGAGTGGGAGGATTACTGACTATCACTAAGGATGAGCTTCTTAGTTCTGCTCTGATCTCGCCTCTTCGCTTTCGCAAGCTAGCTGAAGAAAAACGCATCCAGATCGTGGTCCGTGGATGTCGGGGACGGCAGGCGCAGTACGCTGTGGACTCGCTCCCCGAGAAGTACCGTGCAGAGGTCTATAAGCGCTTTGACATACCTCCCATGGATAGAGTGAAGAGTCTCCTTGAGCAGCTTATCCGTCCTTACCCTGAAGCCGTGCACTACTACCACAGCTACCGTCTGCCCGATGGACGCTGCCTCCCCAGCGACAAAATCTCTCAGTACACAGCCGAGGCTCAGATCCTTGAGGCTATCGGTGCCTATTGGATGGAGCACACGAGCAAGCGGGGTAAGGCATCCCGTAGACCAATGGGCAAGAGTGAGTTCTATGGCTGGATGACTCAGATGGTAGAGGGCTTGCCCCTGGAGGAGTACCCACACAAGCTGCCTAAGAGTGTCGATAACCTCAAGCGCAAGCATGCTCGCTACAAGCTGGAGGGGCTGGAGAGCCTCGTGCACAAGGGCTACAACAACCGCAATGCTAGCAAGGTAGAGCAGAGTGAGCAAGAGGCATACCTACTGATGCTCCTAGCGCATCAGAACCAGCTCACCAATCGCCAAGTCGCTAAGCTCTACAATGAGGTAGCCAGTCAGAGGGGGTGGGAGCACCTCACCACCTCGGCCGTAGCTAAGATAGCCAAGAGGCACGACCTACTACTAGAGGCAGGGCGAATGGGGGCCACGAAGTTCCGGGCAAACGCACGAGTAGCGATCCGCCGTAGTAAGCCCTCCCGCTCGATGAGCTACTGGGTATTGGACGGCTGGGAGGCAGAGCTCTACTACCAGCAGACTATCGAGAAGAAGGGGGCTAATAGTACCCGATACGATTGCCGCCTAGTGGTGGTCGTGGTGCTGGATGCTAGCTGTAGCTATCCAATAGGCTACGCCATAGGAGATCGAGAAAGCAAGTCACTCATCACACAGGCTCTCATGTCTGCAGTACATCATACCGAAGATCTCTTTGGGGCGAGACTTGCCCCCCGTCAGTTGCAAATGGACAACTACGACATCAAAGAGCTCATGCCTCTGTATGCCTCCATGGCAGGGAAAGTGACACCAGCACAGGCAAAGAATGCCCGAGCAAAGATTGTGGAGCCCTACTTCAGCTACCTCAATACCCAATACTGCAAGCTACAGCCTAATTGGGCTGGCTACGGGGTAGTCTCCGCCCAGGGGAAGAATCCCAACACCGATGCCCTGAATGCCTTAAAGCACAGCACCCCGACAAAGGAGGAGGTCATCAGCCAGATCCACCTCATGATAGCCGAGGAGCGTGCCAAGAGGCAATCGGAGTACCTAGAGCTGTACGATGGTGACCTTACGGGTATAGAGCTATCAAGAGAGGTCTACTTAGAGAACTTCGGTTTGCGACAAGACCGCCTCATCGGTCAGAGCATCTATGGACTTACACCTACCATCTATGGAGAGACACGCTACTATGAGTGCCTTGACCTTGGGTGGAGACAGCAAAGGCATCAGAAGTGGCAGGTGTGCTATGACCCTAGCGAGCTAAGCACGGTACTTGCCATCAGCGAGGATGGGCAGTATAAGTACCTCCTAACGGAGAAGCATGTACAGCCAATGGCACTAGAGGACCAGACAGAGCAGGATGCTGCAGAGCTCAAGAAGGTACGAGACTTTGAGGGCGAGGTGGAGAGCTGGATACAGAGTAAGTATGAAGAGATAAGACCTGTAGCCCTAGAAGTGGCAGAGGGAAGCCCCACGGCACAGAGACTCCTCCAGCACACGACCCTACCCTTCAAGGGAGGAAAGGGTAAGAAGGTAGCTAAGCCTCTTACCCCCAAGGAGACCCCCGAGGAGGTCGCCAACTTCACCCCAACAAGGGAAGTGATGATACTCGACAACAAGGGGCGCTACAAAGACCACCGCTACGACCGCAAACTAGAGCGTGAGGGGCTCTCCAGCACCAGTGAAGAGGCACCCCAAAGACGTCGTAGCATCCTAGAGAGAGTGTAAACACTGATTAAACAGAGATTAAATATAACTATGACACGGAAACAACTAATGCAATCGCTCAGACCACTGGTTTGGGGTGTCATCCGAGGGACGTCTCATACAGATCTTGATGCGAATTTCGTGTATGTCCTCGATCTTAGGGTATACTACAAAATTAGAGGCGTCCAAAGCAAAAAGGGGAAATACTCGCTGTTTTTCTGCCTTTCAGGCTCCGGCGGTGACCTCGCAGCTGTGTGCATCGAAACTCAAGACAATATATACGATCTACAGGTGGCGGCTGAATTTCACCGCCTCTCCCTCTTAAGCTCAATGTTAAATCTCGAACACTAACAAACAAATGGAACAGAAGGAAAAAGAACTCATCGCCGCTCGCCTGAGAGAGTACTGCGCCACTCAGGGAGGTCAGAATAAGGCTGCCAACACGCTTAAGGGGGTCAGTGCTGCTACCATCAGCAAGATCCTTAATGGCGATTGGGATACCATAGCCGAGGGTATGTGGCACAATGTCAGCAAGCAGATCGGCTCATCCGCCGAGGGCTGGAGCCTAGTCGGCACGAGTGTGTATGATGAGCTCACGGAGCTCCTCGGGTGTGCCCAGCAGGATAGCCAGGTGATGGCTATCGTCGGCAGTGCTGGGTGTGGCAAGAGTGCCACGATCAGGCAGTACGCCTCGACACACGATGAGGTCACCGCCATAGTGTGCAGTGAGTACCAAAACCGCACGAGCTGGCTATCAGCCGTAATGGAGGCTATGGGTCTTGATCCCCGAGGTCTGAGTGTGGCAGAGAAGATCGGGCAGATCGTACGTAGGCTCAAGCGGGCAGATAAGCCCCTCCTTATCCTTGACGAGGCGGATAAGATGAGCGACCAGGTACTCTACTTCTTCGTGACCTTGTACAACGAGCTGGAGGGCCACTGTGGGGTAGTACTCTGTGCCACACAGTACCTCGATAAGCGCCTCGTGAGGGGCTTACGCTCGGGTCGCAAAGGCTACGAAGAAGTCTACAGCCGTATCGGTAGACAGTGCATCCAGCTCTCAGTGTTGAGCCCAGAGGACATCTCTCTAGTCTGCGTGGCCAACGGCATCACAGGAGAGCGCAAGGTACGCAAGATAGCCGACGAGGCAGAGTGTGACCTCAGGAGAGTGCGCCGAGCCGTATGGCGTGAGCACCAGCTAGCTAAGGAGGACTAAGTATGGCACGTGCATACTCTAACGCAAATATCCGTTCTGCACGCTTCAAGGTCGCCGACTTTGGTGGGGCTTGGCGGGATAGCATAGGTATGCCTGTCCTAAGAGGGACGTGGCTCATCTATGGGGGGAGTGGCTCGGGTAAGACATCTTTCTGCCTGCAACTCGCCAAGTACCTCTCTCAGTACGGACGTGTGCTCTACAATAGCCTAGAGCAAGGTCTAAGCCCTACGATGCAGTCTGCCTGGATCGCAGGTGGTATGGAGGAGGCGGGACGTCGTGTCAAGCTCCTCGATAGAGAGGGGTATGATGAGCTCTTTGAGCGCCTCGCCAAACGACAGAGTCCCGAGATCGTCATCATCGACTCTATAAACTACCTCCGAGGCTTGCGCCTCAGCGACTACCAGCTCCTCAGCCAACGATACAGAAAGAAGCTCTTCATCATCGTCGCCCACGAAAAGGGTGGAGAGCCCAAGGGGGCACTTGCTCAGGCTATCCGCTACGATGCAGACGTGAAGATCAGGGTAGAGGGCTATAGGGCTATGGTGACCTCCCGATATGCCACGGCAGAGGTAGGAGGGCAAGACTACATCATCTGGGATAAGGGCGCTGAGGGGTATTGGGGCACAGCGACCACCGCCCCTGAGACCCGAGACCAGCGCAAGAAGAAACAAAAGCAACTACAAACAGACGACAGCAATGAAGGCTAAGGGTACAAACCAAATGGATAAGCTCCACCAACAAGTGATACACCGCTATCACACCCTCTGCAACCTACTCAACCTCACCGATGAGGATAGGCTTGCTCTGCTCTCTCCCTATGGATGTGCGAGCTCGGTGGATATGGAGACGCGTGACCTGCTGGATGTGTGCGGAGCCCTCTCCAGAGAGCTAGACAAGCGCACTGAGGGGGTGGCTATTGACAAGCTGCGTAAGCGGGTGATGGCCGCTATCGGAGGCTGGCTGGCACATGAGGGTAAGCAGGGAAGCATCGCTCTTATCAAAGCTATAGCCTGTCGAGCTACGGGATATAGGAGCTTTAACCGCATCCCTCGTGAGCGTCTCCGCAATCTCATCGGGCTCTTTAACAACAAGACAAAGGATGCAACGCGAGTGGAAGAGCTAAGGGCCCTCATGGAGCTCACACCCGGTAATCACCAACTGGCAAACTAGTAACAACAAACAACTATAAGACAATGAAGACCAACAACGAAGGAGTCACCATTGAAGAGCAGACCTCGATAAATGGTGCAGACATCAAGGAACGTGTGCTTGAGCACATGGAAGGCTACCAGCAGGGAGAAATGCTCCTGCTAATTACTCGCCCCCTCCTAGATGAGGGTGAGGAGGATGACCAGGTCACGCTGACTGCCATAACCTCAGGCAAGCAAGCCGACCTCATAGAGAGCTGTCTCAAGATGGCGCTCGCTCTGGGTGGTGCAGGACGCCTTGTGAGGCTCGCCAACCACCTCATGAATAAGGCTGGATATTAACCTCTCAAACAAGACAAAGCAATGAATAACGTACAGCTCTGCACCATCCTGCTGATGGGCTTAATGGCCCTGCTGATGGATATACTCTGTGGCAGCATAGGATATAGCCTGCTATATCTCCTAGGGACTACTGTCTTCTCTATCTCCCTATCCATGTACTGGAGGGATGAACACGACAAGCTACAACAACAAATCAAAGACTATACACGCAAGTATGGACACAAGTAAAATCACTGGACTACACCAGATCGGAGTAGTAAGCGGAGCGGAGCTCGAGCAGCTCGCCCGTAGCCCCTACACCAGTCCTAGAGTGCTAAGAGAGCTAGCCAACAGCAGCGACACCTATGTACAGCTCGCCCTCGCCGAGAATGTGAAGACTCCCGAAAGTGCGCTATTATCCCTAGGCTATCGAGGAAATATACTCGTGAAGATAGCTCTAGCGAGGAACCCATCCAGCCCCTGTTATCTACTGGAAAGGATCTCGAATACCGATGAGGTAGAGCTCCTAGAGGCTATCGCTAGTCACCCATCTGTACATGACAGTACTAGGACGCTATGTGTCCTTCGAGCAGAGCGTATCAAACGTAAAATCACTGGACTACGCCAGCTCGGAGAGCTAAGCAGAGATGAGCTCGAGCAGCTCGCCCGTAGCCCCTACACCAGTCCTAGAGTGCTAAGAGAGCTAGCCAACAGCAGCGACACCTATGTACAGCTCGCCCTCGCCGAGAATGAGCACACTCCCGAAAGTGTGCTATTCACCCTAGGCGATCGAGGCAATATACTCGTGCAGATAGCAGTGGCGAGTAACCCATCCAGCCCAGCTTATCTACTACAGAGGCTATCGAATACCGATGAGGTCGAGCTCCTGGAGGCTATCGCTAGCAACTCATCTGCGCGTGACAATACCAGGAGGCTATGTGCCAGTCTAGCAGAGCATATCAAGCGTCAAGGGAGTATGTGATATGCTGATCGGAGAGCAGATAGCCTACCTAAGGCGATACTATCCGACAGAGTGGGACGAAGCGCACAAGCCTGTTGAGCTCCTTGCCGAGCGTCACAGCCTCATCTGCCCATGTGGGCGGATGGCAACCAAGAGGCATCGATCTACCTGTATGCGCTATCGGCGCATGGTGGATACGGAGGTAGTCTATAACCTCCGTCACCTCTTGCCTAAGCGTTATCAAACAGCAGTTAAACGATAATTAAATAGTAATCAGATGAACGAAGAAACGGTACAGGTCGAAATGACCACAGAGGAAGCTGCCCGGTATGAAGCTTACAAGCAAAAATGGGCAGAAGAGGTACAACAAGCCAAGGAGAAAGCAGATAGGGATGCCTATCGAGCCCTCTCTCGGGAGACTGTCGATCGTGTGTTCCCCGTCCTACTATACCTAAGCGAACAGATCAAGGAGTCCAAGGGTGGTGTCTATGATGACTTCAGAGATCTACTTGAGACCAAGGCAAGTATCATGGGGATGGAGACTACAGGGCAACGTAGCCACAGCTTCCTGAGCACAGATGGGACTAAGCGCATTATACTAGGATACTATGTGCGTGATGGATGGGACGATACGGCTGAGGACGGTGTGGAGCTCGTCAAGCAATATGTCCGTAATCTTGTGCAGGATGCAAAGACACAGGAAGCTGTAGATATCATTATGGAACTCCTCGCTCGTGATGGTAAGGGCAACCTGAAACTGGAGAATATCCTCAAGCTAGAGCAGACGGCGATGAAATATGATGCCGATGATCTCAAAAAGGGGGTAACTATCATCAAGGAGGCTTATCGCCCTGAGCGAACAAAGAACTTTGTACGAGCACAGATGAAGAACGAACAAGGCAAGTGGATAGATGTCCCTCTGGGAATGACCGAAGCATAGTAAAGAAAAAGCCCCCGACCCATAAGAGAGCCGAGAGCCTTGTATGTGGCAGTACAAAGGTACAGAAAACTCTCTTAGGTTTGGGCAGTGGAGACTAAAAGGTATAGACATAGTACAATGGAGAAGGCAGCGCGGGTGCATGCTATAGTAGCCCGTTATCACGAACGTGGTAACCACCGCCGCTCATTGCCCATGATCTATCGCACTTATGTCTATCCGATCTACCCAATAAGCCTCAGGACGATGCACTACTACCTCAAGCTGATAAGAGAGGGTGAGACCCCTCCAAAGGAGGAACAGGAGCGCGGGCTCTACCCGCTCTTTGACGCTTGGGATAGCGGTCGCAATGCTTGGGATACCTAACTTAGGACAGAACAATACGGAGCAAGGGCAGTGAGTGCATTACTCACTGCCCTTACTGTATTTCTATAGCATGAGCCCCGTTGCTCGGATAACATATGGAGCAAGTGAACCGCTCAAGGTGATTTTGTAGAGCTGTGTGATTGTGGTCTAGCTCCGCTGATACCAGCTGGAGGGCGGAGAAGCCCTCGCCTGATAGTCCGATGAGAGCCATCTCGATGCGCTCAAGTAGGTCGAGGTGCTGTAGAGCCTCGGGGGCATAGCCACTGCGAGTAGGACGCTGAGGAGTATACCTGGTAATCACATGCAGGGTGAGAGTGATGGGACAGCGTGGTATGCCCCGCGCCTGGGAGGTGAAGCTGATTGGGTCAAATTCGAGGAATACGGCAGGGGTGTCAAAGATGCCCCCCTGATCGAGGTTATCCATATTCTCATTCCACAGGTCGTAATGCTTGACCTCAGGGAGATCTTTTTGTAGCTTGGCGCAGATGCGCTCATATAGCATACGTCTCATAATTGTCTCTTATCTATTGTTGGTACTGCGTGCATGTCGCTGCATCTTGGCTGCAAGCTCTTGCCCCCACTGCTCTAGGTGCCTGGAGACAATGTCGGTCACCATACGACGCACCTCGGGGTGATCGCCAACAAAGCGACGCTCAGGGAGGCTCATCTTATAGGTATAAGAGGAGACCGTATGAGCTCGGACGTCCACCCGTCTCATCCTACCCTTGACCCGTCTACGTGCCTTATATGCCCCTCGGGTATGAGCTCGTACAGATACGTTGCCCTCATATCCCTCATTGTGGGCAGAGGCGTAGGGCATCGAGGAGCTAATGCGTAGCCCATCATGCGTCACTGTGGCTTTGAGGGATCTACGGAGCTTGCCTGAGACAAGTAGGAGTGAGCCACGGCGCTCTATCCTTCGAGGCTTCCAAGGCTTGTCGAAGAAAGCCTTGCGGGTAAAGTTGCGGTGGAACTCCTCGAAGAGCTTAACACGCATCTCGCTGAGGATGTCACGCCTCACCTCGTCACCTGTACGCATAGGGCTAGAGATTGATGTTGGTTACGAGGTAGTCGGTGTATCCCGTACAGTTGTGTGACATCTTGGTGCCCTTGCATATATGCTGATAGGTGCCGAGGTAGCCCGTGCCGATGAGCTCTTGGGTGAGGGCATCGAGCTCGAGCACCTCACTCTTAGAGCTGGAGAAATAGATATAGGCGTAGCCTTTGAGGAGGGAGAGCAGACGCAGGTGATCGGTGAGCCCCCAGAATTTGCCCTCCTCCCGTTGGGCGTACCTCAGGGCAGAGGTAGAGAGGTAGGGAGGATCGACGATGAGGATAACGTCCTGAGGGACTTGACCGAGGAGCTCCCGATAGTCCAGGCTCACCCGCTCGACGCCCACGAGGTAGCCCTCGGCATTGTAGGGCTGGCTGGGGGGCCGGTTGTAGAGGTGGGCAGTGGGTGAGGCGACGCTCTTATCATCGGAGCTGTAGGTGAGCCACGCCATGATGGTCTGCATGTCGGCACCCGTGCGCTCCGCCTCGCTAATGTGGGCTAGGATGTCACGATGGGCGGGGGTATCCTTGCGTATCACCTGCCCTCGGGGGAGGTCGCCGATGATGCGCCTGAGCTCGGCAAGGTGTGCGTTGGTCTCGGGTATGAGGTCAAGGCGATGCTGGTAGTCGTCGTAGTCGTTCCAGATGACGTGGAGGTCGGGGCGGAACTGCTGCACGGTGTGGGCGCAGATCCCACTACCCCCAAAGAGGTCTACCACGGTCGCCCCAGCGGGGAAGGTGAATGCAAGCTGTCGGAGCTCACTCAGCCACCTGCGTTTCTGCCCCTGAAAAGGTAGGGGGGCTTTGCGGTATGATCGTATCTGTTGCATATTTGATTTATTCATTGTACTTTTGTGGTGAGGTGATCCTCAGAGATGCCCTAACCCCGACTGTAGTTCGGGTACGGTCATTTCTGGGGGTCACCTCTTTTTTGTGGCTACCTGGGGACTATCGGATATGCTGTGCAGTAGGACTCTCCCCTGCTTATTCTCCAGGGCTATAAGCCAGCTTTTATCGCCTTCTATCTCCACCTCGAAAAGGTGTATTTGCACGACCCATTCCTTTTTCCCTGCATCTTCATAAGCCCCGATGTACTTAGCCTCTCTGATGAGTTTGGGTAGGTCTAGTAGTAGTTCATTCTTTGCGAAATAGTGCTCGTGGGGCTGGTTAAGTATCTCCTTGATACCTGTCATTGTGATCTCTACACGTACCCCATTTTCTACGATCTCACCCATAAACCGCTCCTTTGCTAGTCGCTGTATCTCCTTGCGTCGCTCTCGTTGCTCTGGGGTGAGCTCTATCTTGCGCTTGCCCTCTCTTGCCTTGATGATCTCAGCGAGGACACCGCAGGCATCCCCCTCACTATCTCCTGTGGCGTGCTGTGCTGTGGAGCAGTGAGCAATGCCCTTGCGCCCATAGTAGGGGTGACGGTCTGGGAATAGGACCAGGTCCTTGCCTGGGTTGCCTCGGAAGACCTCCTGTTTGCTCTTGCGGAGTGTATCGCTACCTCGCTGGCTCGCCTCGGTACTATCGGAGAGGGGATAGTCGGATGGGGAGACCTCTACGACATCACAGCGGCAACGCCAGCCGTTAGGGGGGTAATAGTCGTCCCAGAACTTATCGCTCTTAGGTAGGGTGATCCCCTCGAGTGCCTCGTGGTCTGGACGTACACGGTTATCGCCTGCTGTACGGTACTGCAGGTTGTATCTATAATCTCCCTGCTGTTGCTCGTACCAGCGATCAGCCATGAGAGACGACCCTACGGCGTGCTCGTACTCTGTCTCTAGGTAATTGACGTTGTACTTGTTGTGCATACGCACTACATCCTCCCTAAAGTCCTCATAGGGGCGGATGTGCCCCTCCTGATCGATGAGGGAGAGCCCCAGCTCACGTAAGCTGTGGTAGGTGCGGAAGCCCGAGAAGATAAAGGCGTTGTTATCGAGGGCGTGGCGCACGGTCTCTGGGGTGTGATGCTCGAGGTGCTGGAGGGCTGGGCGGATGATGTCGTAGCTCTCCTGGATGGCTGCACGTATAGGTGCATCGCTCAGCATTGACGCCTTGAAGCCCTTATGCTTGTGGATGTATCGTGCTGCACGCTCAAAAATGTCCTCGTCGTAGGGGCGTGCCTCGTTGCCCTTACCCTTTGCGCTTAGGCAGAGGGGGCAGGTGCAGGTATAGAGCTCTCCGAGCTTCTCGTGGAGGGCATTGTATCGGTTAGTTAGCTGTATGGTGGGGGGCAGGGAGCGAGTTGATCCCTGCCCCCTTAGGCGAAAAAATCGCTATCCTTGGCTAGTGCCTTGCTCTCCTCCTCGCCTTTATCGTCGTTGGTAGGGCTTGGCTCGCTGGGTTCGATGCCCCCCGAGCGTCTGCCAATAATGGGCACGTTGTACTTGCGTGTAAAGTACTCGGGATCGACGTCATAATACTGGAGGATCACACGCTCCTGCTCACGCATCTCTGCCTCAGTCATCTCATCCGAGTAGTCCCAAGCGAAGGTTAGCCCCTTAACGGGGAAGCCGGAGGAGACCATGAGGGGTAGTAGGCGGTCATTGATGATATAGCCGATACGCTTAGCATCAGCGGCACAGATATGCTCAAATATCTCCAGGTGCACCTCGCTCTGGGAAAGGGAGGACCCGTTGTCAATAGTCATTGTCTGCGAAAGGAGGATCTTGCTGATCTCCTTGTCGCACCGCTCTAGTCGCTTGTCATAGACGTTGTAGGCATCCCCTCGGGAGCTCTCTTGGAAGCTAATCTTAGTATCCTCGGGAAAGACTCCCCAGAAGGCTGCGCCCATGTTGTCCATCACCTCCTCAATGCGTGCGATGTCCGCCTTGTTGGTGGCAGAGGTGTTGGCAATACGCATGGGCATGCCGAAGATCTCGCCAAAGGTATCCCAGAAGGCTCCCATATTCTTCTTACTGATGTAGTAGGGTGCACACCTAAGGAGGAGTCCCAGGTCGTAGGGCTTACCCACCTCGACGATCCAGCGAGCATAATCCCCACTGCGATAGGGGATGCCCTGAGGGATGTCATCGGAGGGATCACGCAGCAGTACACCATACTCGGGCACAACATGCTTTCTCGGAATGAGTGTCGCGCTATCGAAGCGTAGCCCCTTGTCGTCACGTATGACTGCGCCCATCTCGATGAGCGAGTGACCCCAGAAGATGCTATCTAGGGCTATGCTTAAAAAGTCGTAGAACCACTCGCGCTCCAAGAGGGCAGTTGCCTCAGCATCCTCCTCCCCCTCGGCGCCGAGGAGGCGGAAGGGTCGCCCTAGGGTCTTACTCTTGCGCTGCTCGATACATCCAGAGAGGTGCCCATCGACGAGGCTGTCAGCATAGAGGTCGTAGAGGTAGGCACGCCGAGGGCTCTCGACATTTATCGCCATCTGCCAGGCTCGTCGCCAACTAGCTATATCCTTTTGGGTGAGGGCATCGGTCTTACGAGTTATTTCAGCTGCGATCCGCCGAGCCTGAATGCTCTTGGCTAGTTGCAGGAGCTTGTCATTATCATTACTGTTATGTTGTGCCATAGGATACTAATAGTGATAGGTACTCTTTTTGATGCCTCCAGAGCGGATAGTCTCTAGTCCACCCTTAGACCCATTGCTTAGGTCAGTAGGTGCAGGGAGATTGGGATTATTGACACCACGCTGTACGTCGCTGAGCCACTGCAGAGCCTCGTCATAGAGCTCCTTGTATCTATCGTAGCCCATCTGCTGGGGTAGGCGGTGGAGCATCTGATAGAGGGCAATGTGCACGATGACTTGTACGAGTAGGGGATTGCGCTCCTCTCCTCGGGCGGCGAAAGCCTTGTCTACATCATAGCGAGCACGGAGGTAGCCAGAGGCAAGCTCTATGGCTACCCGCTCGGCAGCCTGCCACTCATTAGTATGCTCACTAATGACCGCTTGCTCCTCTAGGGTGATGGCGGTGCGGTAGTCCTCGTCGGTGATGTACATACTAGTGAGATCTATGAGTGGTGGTGGGATGGGGGAAGTAGAGAGCCTTGCGCACTACCTTGCCACGGACATGGGCCGGTATTGCGTCAAGCCGTACAGCTACGGGTAAGAGGCGTGTCCTCAAGAGCCACCGATGTTCGGTCAGGATGACTACTGCACGCTTACCTGTGAGCTGGGTGTAGCGTGTAGCCTTGCGCTTAGCATGAGCAAGGTGATAATCGTAGATGAGGAGCTTGAGGGCGGTGAAGAGCCGCTTGTTAAGTGAGATGATATCCATATTGAGCAATGATTAAGCAGTGGTTAGGGGGAGGTTACCAGCGATTACGCCCAGAGGAGGATCGTCGTCCCAGGATGGGTGCGATGCCCTGAGTACGAGTACGTCGCTGGAGCAACCATATAGCACCCTCATCTGCGTCGGGTCCATCATCATAACCGGAGCTGCCTGCCTCAAAGCTCAAGGTCTGCTCGATGGAGGCAACCATGTCGGGATCGGTACGGTATGCCTCATTGTAGTAGACCTTGCCACGCTCCCAGAGGGGGGATACCGCCTCGATACGAGCGTACTTGTTTGGCTTTTGGCGTTTGTCGCCCGTGATAGGCAGCTGATAGCCACGCTGGTTACCTTCTGCTGTGAAGTCGTCAAGGAGGATATCCTGCATGAAGCTTGCTTCCATATAGATGCGTAGCGTTGCACCTTGGCTGGTTACCCACTCGTAGACGTCGTAGACCCAGCGTACCATCTCGGCGATGGAGCACTGGCGGAGGAACGGGCGTATACAGTGTAGCTCCCCCATCGGAGTGGAGCCCCAAAGTTTCGCCGCCTTGTAGTCATTCTTCTTGGTGCCCCGCCATGAGGGGTCAATATAGAGCACAAGGTCGCTGTAGGCGGTGAGCTTGGTCATGCGCTTATAGCGTATCCACTCCTGCCGAAAGACTGTACCCTCAAGGATTGGATTATTGAGGCACTCCTTGTTAAATGCCCGATAGCCCATGAACTCCTCCATCTCACGCACCTCCTCCCGTGTCCACTTGGACGCCCAGGTGACTGCACCCTTAGCAGTGAGGATATTGACCCGAGAGACGTGTACGCTCTTAATCTGGCTAATGTTGTAGAGGACTGAGTTGCGGGCAATGAGGTTGCCCACCATGATAAATCGCCCTCGCCCGCCATCGAGGGTACCGAAGAGAGCCTCCCGCACCCACTCGGTGAGCCGATTGACACGATCCTTATTGAGCACTAGCTCATCATCATCCAAGTCGTCAATGACGATGTAGTCGGGGCGATGGTTTCGATAGCGCAGTCCTCGGGGGGATTGTCCTCGTCCGAGGGCGAAGAAGGCTACCCCCTCCTGGGTGACAAACTTCCCTTCTTCCCACGATCCTTGGTTCACTTGGGTGCCAAAGTCAGCGATGAAGCGCTGGTTGTTCTCCAACTCAGCCTGTATATCGCTGATAAGGGTGGTAGCATTGTCGTAGCTCTTGCCCACAAGCACCATTACATTGAGGTAGCGACGCCCGAGGTAGCCCATCGCCATGAGCCACATCGGTACAAATATGTCCATGTGGGTACTCTTGGCGTGTCCACGTGCCCACTGAAAGACTGCCTTGAGGTTGTCATTATCTCTGATGAGTTGTGCTGCCTCGATATGGAACGGGGCACAGCGTGTGACTTTACCCGTCGTCTCATTACGGGTAAAGTGGGGAAAATAGTACTCAACGAAGGCGTTGTAGTCCTTCAGGAGCGAGCGGATGCGCTTGTCCTTTTCGGCAGGTGTCTCCTGAGGAATGAATGCGGTGGCTGAGCGCACGAGCTCGCACCTACTCTTCCACCGTTCAAGAGCTTCTTTTCTCTCTGCTGCTGATGCCATTGGGTACTCTTTTTGAGTGCAAAAGTCCCCTGAAATACCCCCTTAACAAAGTATCTATGCCAAGATTGCAACGTTTCTTCCGCCCCTACTACTGAGGGGCGACCTTTGCACCAGAAATCAATAGCAAAGGCAATGAAACAAGTAATCATAAGCACCTCTGCCCTGAACTCCTATGGCACCCGTGTGCTCACCTCAGGTGTGGACATCGAGCAGTACAAGCGCAACCCTGTGCTCCTGTGGATGCACCGTAGATATGACCGAGAGGACATCCCCATTGGTCGCATCGACGACATCCATATTGATGGCGATAAGATCATCGGCACGCCTGTCTTTGATATGTCGGATGAGTTCGCCGCCAAGATTGCTCGCAAGTGGGAGGAGGGCTTCCTGCGCATGTCCAGCGCTGGGCTTACAATCATTGAGCTCAGTGATGCTCCCGAGCACCTACTACCAGGGCAGACTCGTATGACCATCACTAAGAGTAAGCTTGATGAGGTATCCATCGTGGATATAGGAGCTAACGATGAGGCGCTTGCCATTGAACTCTACAACACCTCGGGCGAGCGCATCACCCTCGCCTCAGGTACTGAGTGCCCCGACCTCCCTCTACTCCCCCTAAGTAACCCCAAAGTATCACCCCAAAATACAGACAACATGAATGAAAAGATTGCCCTAGCCCTCGGGCTAAGCCAGCAGGCTACCGAGGCGGAGCTCATCGGCACTATTGAGCAGCTCAAGCTCCGAGCCAAGCAGGCGGAAGAGATGAGCCAAGCCCTTGTCAGAGGACTTGTGGACGAGGCTGTACGCCTTGGCAAGCTAACCGAAGCCCAGCGAGCTCACTATACACAGATTGGGCTCACGATGGGAGCTGAGACCCTGCGCATCACCCTTGCAGACCTCCAGCCAGCCCGTCTCCCTTCAGAGCTCATCCATCCCTCACCCATGGGGGGTAGTGCTATGCCTCAGCAGCATGCCAAACTCTCGGATGTCCCCGTGGACGAACTAGACACCCTCAAGAGGGAGAGCCCCCAGGAGTATGCCCGCCTCTACAAGGCTGAGTTTGGTATCGATCTACCTAAGTAAGTAGTCTAACTCATCAAATCGGAAATATGAAGAATAAAATCCCGAGCTGGATAGCAGCTCTTGTCGTGAGCCTCGGCGTGCTGGCTATAGATGCCGCTGTCGGTGCACTCATCGCTCTCTTGATCGGCATCCCTGCTTGGATCGGATCGGCTGTCACTCTGCTAGCCCTCCTCTGTATCGGTGTCATCTACAAACCTGGCAACATCAATGCAGGGGTGGCCCAGGAGATCTACACGGGCTTGCTGATCAAGGCACTCCGCGAGGCTCTCGAGCATCTCGGCTGGTATAAGCGTATCCCTGCCTACGACGAGCATGTAAATAATGATGTTATTCACTTTGTGGAGCTAGGTGGAGACCCTAAGGTGCTTATCGACAACAATACCTATCCACTCAATGTGCAGGAACTTAGAGATGGTGACCGAGCGGTATCCCTTGCCAACTTTGAAACGGAAGCTACTGCTATTAGTGATAAGGAGCTCGACACCATCAGTTATGATAAACTAGGTAGTGTCAAGGAGCGACATAAGGAGGCTGTCGCAGAGGAGATTGCCAATAAGGCTCTACATGCTATTGCTCCACAGTCTCACAGTGAGGCTGATACCCCCGTGTACCTCACAACGGGTGACACCGCCGAGGAAGGAGGTCGTAAGAAGCTCACCCTCGCTGATCTGAGGCGCCTAAAAAAGTGGTTTGATGCCCGTCGCGTCCCTCAGGGGCAGCGTGTGCTGGTGCTCTGTAATGATCATGTACAGGATCTACTCTCTGTAAGTGAGACATTCCAGCGTCAGTATAACCTAGACAATGTCAATGGTCAGGTTGGGCGTCTCTACGGCTTTGACATCTATGAGATGAGTAGCTCCCCCTACTACGATACCACCGCAAAGACCAAGCTGGCTTATGGAGCTCTGGCTCAGACGCAGCACAAGCCCGCCTCGATCGCTTATCATGATAAGAGTATGATGCGCGCCACGGGCTCTCTAGTCACCTACTCCAGCGAGGCAAAGAATGACCCTCTGCACCACCGCAACCTCTTTAACCTACGTCAGCGCTCTATCTGTTGCCCACTGCGTAGTAAGGGATGCACGGCTGCTATCGTCAGTGCTACTGCCTAGTAAATGATACAACTATGGCACAGCTAAAGTACCTCGTTATTCACTGCACCGCTACGCCCGAGGGGCGGGCGGTGAGCAGTGACGAGATCCGCCGATGGCATACCGCACCTGTCGCCCAGGGCGGGCGTGGATGGAAGCAGGTCGGCTACACCGATATGATCCACCTAGATGGCAGGGTCGAGCGACTGGTAGCTAACAACGAGGATGCTCAGGTAGACCCGTGGGAGGTGACCAATGGTGCTGTCAGCTATAACCAGATCGCTCGCCACGTAGTCTATGTCGGGGGCTGTGCCCGTGACGGCAAGACCCCTAAGGACACCCGCACACCTCAGCAGCTAGAGTCCATGCGTAAGTACGTCCTCGACTTCCACTCCAAGCACCCAGGAGTCCGTATCATCGGACATAATGAGGTCGCCCGTAAGGCTTGCCCAAGCTTCAACGTGCAGCAGTGGCTGAGCACAATCGGCATCAATCAGTAAACGATAGAGCACATCACCAATGACGGAAAGCATCCTACAACTCCTACAGTGGCTGGTGCCTACGGGGGGCGTAGGAATGCTCCTCGGGTGGATCACCAGCACAAGGCTTAGGCAGGCACGTACAGCCAAGGAGGTGCACGACACCTACAAGGAGATGTACGAGGGCTTGCATAATCAGGTAATAGATATAGCGAATGACAACAGCGAGATGCGCCAGATGCTCGCACGCCTCGAGCGGGCAATCACTAAGGGCACTACTTGCCGTATTTGGTCTCAGTGTCCTATTAGGCACGAGTTGCAGCGTACGCAAGACGAGCCAGACCTACGCCAGCTCCTCCGATACCCTCAGAGAGCGCATCGAGGTACAGCCAGTCCCCGTGACCCTCCCAGGGGAGACGACGACCCTACAGCTCCCGATCCAGACCCTCCCGATGCTCCCTGATGGAGCTGGATATAGCGTCCGCCAAGGACGGATACACCTCAAGGCAACTCGTCGGGGGGATAGCCTCCATCTGGTCGCCTCTACAGACTCCACAACCCTCTATCCTCGGGTAGAGCACCTCTACCGCCAGCAACACAAGACTCTACAGTCTGTGGAGCATAAGGAGGTAGATCAAAGGACGGGGAGCTATATATCCCTCTTGTTCTACATCATCCCAATTATTATCCCCATCATCCTAATTATCATAGCACTATGGCTCAAGATCAAACGACGCCTACCCCAGACGAGGTAGAGCAGCAGACCTCTCCTCAGACACCTGAGGGACCAGGCATAGGATCCTCTGATACTACGCCTGCGTCAGAGGAGGACACCTCCAATGCTCCCCAAGCGGAGCCCAATGACATAGCAACACCCGACGACGGAGACCGTAAGGCGGGGAAGCCTAAGAGCAAGGCGGGGAAAGCTAAGGACATCCTAGCCCCAGAAGCTCCCAACCATGAGCCCGAGGAGACGCCCAAGGGAGAGCCTGAAGAGGTTACGGCACTTGCCTCCATCGCTCGTGAGGTCCTTCGCTCGCATCAGCTTCCTATCGTCTGGCTCACCACCGATGGAACAGCTTTCCCTAGCTACTCCGATGCTCGTAACTATGCACGTAGTCTAAAGATTGATCAGGTGGATTACTTCTTTGCACCTGGGCTCACTGAGGAGGAGCGAGAGACACTCCTACCCGCCCACCTCCGCAAGCAACAGCACTAGACAATGAATAAGCTAACTTTCTTGAGGGAAAATGGCGGTATCCCTGCCTCTCTCCCTGGAGAGGATCATATCTCGGGGCTCATCGCCTACGTCACCGACCTACCCACAGCCAAGGCAGGGGTCAAGGACGGCTACAGCACTACGAGTCGCATCCTCCCCATCTCCAGTATCGAGCGAGCCGAAGCCCTCGGCATCACTGCCGATAATGCTAAGTGGGAGCTTTGTGTCCTGCACTACCACCTCTCTGAGATCTACCGTCTCAACCCTGGCGTCCTCCTCTACGTAGGCTTGTTCGCCAAGCCCTCTGGTGGTGCATATACGTTTGCTGAGCTCAAGCAGTTACAGCGCTATGCCCAGGGGCGCATTCGGCAGGTGGGTATTTGGCTTGGAGATAAGGCAGCAGACACAGCTCTCATCACTACCCTTAGTGGGATCGCCGATAGCCTTGCCTCTGCCTCTATGCCTCTGTCAGTCCTCCTTGCTCCCAAGGTGGCGTCACCAGTGGCGAGCCTGCCTGTAAATCTGCATGGGACAGGTAAGAGCCGTGTATCGGTCATAATTGCTCAAGATGGCGAGGGTATCGCAGCTAAGCTCTATGCCGATGAGGCAAATAATACTGCAAAGACGAGTGTCTCGGCTCTCGGCTCTTTCCTCGGTATTCTCTCCCGGGCTCGTGTCCATCAGTCTATTGGATGGGTGGATCAGTTCCCCCTCGGGCTGAGCCTCCCTGCCTTTGGCGATGGCACCCTCCTACGGGACCTCGATGAGGCCGTTATCGACACCCTCGACAAGGCGCACTATCTCTTTGCCGTCACCTATCCCGACATCAATGGTACCTACGCCAGCGACAGCCACACGATGGACGATGGCCTTAGTGACTATGCCTACCTAGAGCGTGTGCGTACAATGGACAAGGCGGAGCGTGGTATCCGCCGCTATCTCGTGGGCAAGCTCTCGGGTAACATCTACCTCGATGAGACTACTGGTAAGCTACAGAGTCACTCAGTGGCATACCTTGAGACGGAGGCTAACCGAGCCCTTGAGGATATGACCAAGTCCGGTGAACTATCTGGCTATAAGGTGTACATCGATCCAGACCAGGATATCCTTAGGTCCTCCTCCATTGAGGTTATCATCCGTAACGTCCCTGTAGGTGTAGCTCGCAAGTTCATCCTGCGCATCGGCTACACGAATAAGATATAAGTAGATATAGTATGGCACTAGACAATAACGGCACGCCCCTAATCAATGGCGTCCTCTACGGCTGGGCTAACGTCCTGGTAACGATCCAGGGGGTGCCCCTCACGGGTATCACCGCCGTAGAGTACGATGATAAGCAGGAGGTTGTCAATAAGTACGGCGCAGGGCGTCACCCTGTAGGGCGTGGGCTCGGGCGCATCACCCCCTCGGCTAAGCTCACCCTCTACCTCGATGAGGTCGTCGCCCTACAGGCTAAGAGCCCCACGGGTCGCCTGCAAGACCTCGGGATGTTTGACGTCCTAGTGGGCTATCTACACCCCACCACGGGGCTCATCACCTACGACAAGATACGTAACTGTCACTTCAGCGACAACTCCCGCAAGGTCAAAGAGGGTGACACCGACATCCCCGTAGACCTCGAGCTCGTCCCCTCCCATATTGAATGGGGGGGCAAGGCTTAGTTAATCACCCTTTAATCACCTATTAAGTACGAGTAATATCATCATGGATAAGACCCAGTCCCAGCGTATCGGGGAGCTCACCCCCGACGCTCTCGATGCCCTCAAGGCGAAGACCCCCAGCCGTATCTACCTCATTGAGGTCACAGATGGCGACACCATCCACTGCCTCTACCTCCGTCGTCCCGACTTTGATACCCTCAAGGCCGTCAGCAAGGTAGCTAAGACCGACGAGCTGGAGAGCTCTCGGGTACTCCTTGCCAACTGTCGGGTAGCAGGTAGCGAGGCTATCCTACAGGATGGGGTGCTCATCGTGGCTGCTGCTTCCGCTATCGGTGAGCTCATCACCTCAGCCAAGGCAACACTAAAAAACGTATAGAGGCGCACCTCCTTGAGGATGATGATGCTAGCCAGGACTACCTCAAGGGGTGTGCCCTCATACGAGCCTACCTTGGTCTCGATCCCGAGATCCTAGATGAGGAGGACTGGGCAAGAGCCCTTGCCCAGTCCCTTTGGATCGAAAAAAGAAAAGGCGAGCAGCTACAGCGTGCTGTAGCCCTCGCCCTCGGGGGGGAAGGATGAGACCTAGTCCTTATTGTGTGTGATGAACCACATCCAGAATAGAGATGGAGGCATTACCCCTGAGCTAGAGTTCTTGCGGAAAGGAGCTGTAAACGCCTCAACGAACATCCTGATGACTAGGTAAATCAACGGTAGCAGTACACAAGCGGCAAGGATGTGTACTAAGATGCGAAAGAAAATATTTTCTTCAAGCATAACTCTGTCATCTTAGAATTCAATAGCAAATATAGTAAATCTGTATGACTAGTCCAGCAATGAACTACCTCTTTAATATTGGAGGTGACTTCACCGTGCAAATGGAGAGCCTGAATAAGGCCACCGGAGAGTTTACTGCCAAGGTAAGCTCTGCTCAGAAGGGTCTACAATCATTTGTTGGTCTAACCTTACAGATTGAGACACTTTCCTCGGGCTTTCAACGGGTATCGGAGAGCCTCAGCGGTATCATTGCTCCAGGTGTCGCTCTCAACACCTCACTCACCGACCTACAGGCGATAACTGGTGTCACGGGTGAGTCACTACGCCAGATAGAGGGCTACGCACGTGACACTGCTAAAGCCTTTGGTATTGATGCCGCTGGAGCGGTCGAGAGTTACAAGCTCATCCTCGGCCAGCTCTCCCCTGAGCTCGCCAAGAGCCCTGTAGCCCTCAAGGCTATGGGTGACCATGTGGCGACCCTCTCTAAGCTCATGGGGGGCGATGCCACCGCCGCCGCTGAGGTGCTAAACACAGCGATGAACCAATATGGCGTAGATCTCTCCAACCCTATTGCGGCCTCTGAGGAGATGGCGCGCATGATGAACGTCATGGCTGCTGCAGGTAAGGAGGGATCAGCAGAGCTCCCCCAGATCAAGGAGGCACTGGAGCAGGCAGGTATGGCAGCCAAAGGCGCAGGTGTGAGTTTTGAAGAGGCGAATGCCGCTATCCAGGTACTCGACAAGGCGGGGAAAAAGGGCAGTGAGGGTGGTATCGCCCTGCGCAACGTCCTCTCCACCCTGTCTCAGGGGCGCTTTCTTCCCCGAGAAGTACGCAAGGAGCTCGCCCAGATGGGTATAGACGTAGCCCGTCTTGCCGACAAAAACCTCTCCCTCAAGGAGCGACTAGATATGCTACGTCCCGTGATGCAGGATAGTGCTCTCTTTACTCGGCTCTTCGGTAAGGAGAATGCTAACGCTGCTATGGCTTTGGTTGGAGGATCTGAGGATATTGCTGGCTATACAGCAGCCATTCAAGGTACGACCTCGGCTCAAGATCAGGCTGCAACTGTTATGGATGGCTTTGCGGAGCGTCAAGCACGTATCCGTCAGAAGATAGAGGATCTAAAGATTAGCATCTTTAATGGTATTGGTGACATTGCCCTTTGGGGCTCTACTCTAGGAGATGCCGCTATCCCCATCGCCCAGCTATTACCCCTCCTACAATTTGCAGGAGGTGGCATCAAAGGGATCTATACATGGATCGTAGGAGGCTCATGGCGCACATGGGTAGGCACACTGCGCTCGGCTGTTACATGGATGGGATCACTAGCTCTCAAGGCTGGACAGGCTGCGCTCAAGATAGCCATCCTCTCTGGACGTGCGCTCCTCTCGGGGATCGCTGCCCTAGGATCTTATATTGCCTCACTAGTCACTAGTGGCGCAGCACACGTAGGCTTCGCACTCAGTGCTGAGCTCTCATTCGCCACCTTCGCTACGGCGGGACGTGCCGCCTGCGCAGCCGTCTCAACAGCCATCACTAGCATCCCTATCATCGGATGGATAGCGGGGCTCGTCGCCCTAGGTGTCTACTTTTGGCAGACATCGGCTAAGTTCCGTGCGATTGTTAAGGGGCTTTGGGCTGCGATTAAAGAGGCATTTACCAACATCTGGACACTCGCCAAGGATGTATTTGGCGGAGTCTTTGACCTCATAAAGTCTGCCTTAAGTTTTGATGGAGATGGTATTGATGCTGCTCTTAAGCGTGTGTCGGGAGCCCTTTGGCAAGTTTGGCAAAGACACCGCTAGTGCCTTCAGGCAGGCGTATGATGAGGAGATGGAGCGGAGTGCCAAAGAGGAGCAATCTGACACTCCTAAGCTCCAAATGCAAATGACTCATTTTGATGGTGGAGGGCTCGGGATTCCAAAGATAAAGCCACCCAGAACAGACAACTCCGGTGGTGGCACTGGTGGACCAGGAGCGCACGGTACAGGAGGAGCAAGCAATGCCAGTGGCTTGCGTAATGTGAACATCCATATCGGGAAGCTTGTCGAGAGTCTCACCGTGCAGACGACTAACCTCTCCAGCGACACCTCCGAGATCAAGGCGCTTATCACCGAGACACTCCTCTCCGCCGTCAATGATGCAAATCTAGCAATACAATAGCTATGCAACAGATAATATTGGGTAACGACACCACTCTATCCCTCATCCTCTACGCCCAAGCACTACTGCTCCCAGACCCATCAGGTAGTAGCCATTTTGAGCGTAGGCAGATAGATCTATCTCTTGCTCGCGAGGTCTCTGTACAACTCATACCCTATATGAGATGGCAGCCAGTTAGACCAGAGTGGCGTATACGTCAGAGTATCCTAGAGGTAGACTTTCCCGCTACATTGCAGCTTCCGGGTAAGTGGGATATTGAGGTGAGTTACTTTACACCCTCTATCTCAGGGGGTGATACATACATAGGACATCGCCTGCGCCAAGGACTGTGCGAGGTGCTCCCCCGTCATGAGAGAGGATATACCACTCCAGAGGCCTATATAATCACAGCGGACATAACGACCGCCATGCGAGGAGCGACTGGTCTCAGCGCATTTGAGTTCGCCAAGAGTCAAGGATGGGTGGACACGGAGCAGGAGTATGCCGCCTTTATTAAGGGCGATCCTGGCAATGATGGGATAGACGCCTATGCTAGCTATCTGGCAACCACAAAAGATGACCCAAAGATGACGCAAGAAGAGTGGGCGACGGGCGGATGGCTCGTCGTCTTGGAATTGATAAAGACGATAAGAGGTACAAGATGAATACACCAAAGGCTGTAGCAGATGAACTGCTAGCTCTTATGCGAGATAAGGAGGAGATAAGGATGGCTCTAGTAGAATTAGGAGCATCCGTGGCTGAAGAAGATGGGCTATCCAGTTACCCAGACAAGATACGTGGCCTAACGCCCACTCCAATCAAGATATTCAAATCGCAGCAGTTCTATCAGTGGAAAGACGAGGCGCTCCCTCCCGCAAAAATCGATGATGGGTATACCTCCGGCGACTTATCTTGGTGTTTTGCTCGATGTCCTAACCTCACCAGTGTTCCCTCTGTAGAAGGAATTGGCAAGGCTGTGAGCATGGAGAGTTTCATCCAGGAGAGTGTGAAGGTCAAAAAACTCACATTACCAGATCTTCCTAACTTGACGAGCATGCGAAGTTTTGCACATAAGGCGAGTTCGCTAGAGTCTGTGGTTGTTGGAGCAATGCCACAGAATGCTTCGCTATTCTACACCTTCGCAGAATGTGCTTCGCTTAGATCTGTAACTATTGGCGATGTATCCAAGGTGACAGATGTATTCGCGGCGTTTTATGCGTGTACAAAACTCCAGAGGGTAAAGCTATCTCTTGGAGCTGGCATGGTAAGCAATGCGCAGTACCTTTTTGATGGGTGTGCGATGCTAGAGGAAGTAGAGGGCATCATTGACTTGTCAGTAGCTACTAACATTTCAAGTCTCATCACAAGATGTTCAAACCTCCGCGAGATACGGTTAAAGGGAGTTGGGCGCGAGCTCATAGCATTTCAGTCTGTTGCGCTCTCTCTTGAGAGCGTACGCTACCTCATCAATGAGGCTAAGAGTGTCTCTACTGGTACAGTGATGTACCTACCACAGAGCTTGGTGGATAGGTATCCCTCAGAGATGGCGGAGTTGGGTAAAGTCGCAACGAGTAAGGGGTGGACGATAACCTATAGATAACAGATAGATATGGGAGAAGAAAGATCAATCAGACTAGATGCCCCAGAGGGGAAGATGCTAGTCAATCGTAAGCTAAAGGCTATTGGCCTCATCGTACGCACGAGCATTGACAGTCAGGCTGACTGGGAGGTGCTTGATGAGTCAAAGGCAGAGGCCTTAGACAAGGTGTGGCACCCTGAATTTTATGGGCTGCATACAACTGATCCTGGGCCAGGACCTAGCCCTGTACTACCCACCTCTAACTCTCAAAGCTAATGACAGCTAAGGAACGAGCCGAGAAAAAGGACTTTGCCCGCCTACTCTACCTCCAGGGGGAGGAGCAAAAGAGCATCTCGCAGCGCATCGAGGTGTCTGAGACGACCATCAGCAAGTGGGTCAAGGAGGGTGGGTGGCAGGAGCTACGTGCAGCCCAGAATATCACCCGTCCTGAGCTAGCTAATAAGATCCTACTCTCCATCAATAAGCTCCTCGATAGAGCTATCGCCAGCAATGAGGTGGATGCAGGTCTGGTCAAGCAGCTCAAGACCTTCAGCGATGCTATTGCCAATATCGACAAAAAGGCAAACATCGTAGATACGATAGACACCTTCATCGCCTTTGGCAAATGGCTGGAGCACCGTATGACTATTGATAGCTCCCTCACCCCCGATTTTGTCAAGCAAGTCACCTACTATCAGGACTTATACATCCGTCACCGCCTAGGTGGTGCTGAGGACTAGTAACACGATCACCCTATGCCCCTACAGACCATTGTACCCCCAGCCATCACGGCTGGCAAGGTGCTCCTCTACCGCTTCCCCCAGCAGAGCAAGGGGAGTTTCCCCCAGCGCGAGGAGGCAGGGGAGTTCGCTCCCTCACCCGTAGCCTCGCCCATCACCGACCCCGCCTGGTGGGAGGGCAGGTACGTGCTCTGTCCCCTTCGCCTGCGCCTAGAGGATGGCACTACCCTAGAGCTTGCTGATGCCGTCGTGGCGATGACCCGCACCAAGCAAATCATTACCACCCAGGTAGTCGGCATGACGGGCACGGTTAAGGAGTATATCAGCTCTGGCGACTACGACATCAACATAGCTGTCGGCATCCAAGGGCTTGAGGACGGCAAGATCGCCGACCGCTACCCCGAGGAGGGTCTGCGAGAGCTCCTGAGGTACCTTGAGGTGGACAAACCCATACAGGTGCAGAGTGCCTTCCTTGATCTCTTTAGGGTCAATCGTATAGTTATCAAGAGCTACTCACTCACCCAGGATACGGCGACCAACTACCAGGAGCTTACCCTCTCCGCTCTCTCCGATGATGAGTACAACGTCTACAGCACAGACTACTAGCCTATGTACCGCCTAACCGCCCGTGTAGAGATAGAGAGCACCCGTAAGTGGGTGATCACTCAGGTCACTGCCCTACAGATAGAGCGCAGCACCGAGGAGCTTACCGATACGTGTAAGATTACGCTACCCAAGCGCATGCTCTGGGATCAGCGGGAGGGCGTGCCCCTGAGGCGTGGGGACAAGGTGCGAGTATCCCTCGGCTATGACGATGACCTGCAACTGGTCTTCGTCGGCTACATCCGGGAGATCGGCTTTAAGACACCCGTTGTCCTGGAGTGTGAGGATGAGATGTACCGCCTCAAGACCCAGCCAACCCTCCCCAAGGCGTATAAGTCCGCCACCCTGGAGGGTGTCCTCCGTGACCAAGGCATCGCAACGCCGATCCGTGTGATGGGCGAGCAACATCTCGGTGCTTACCGAGTGCAAGCCGACACCGTGGCGAGCCTCCTCGGCACCCTCAAGGAGCAGGGCATTCGTAGCTTCTTTCGCTACGAGGACGGACAAGCTGTCCTCTACTCAGGGGTACTCTTTGATCATGATGTGGGTAAGGCTACAAGGCAGGTCATTGCGACAGGCATCAACCTTATTAGTGATAGCCAACTCAAGCAGCAACATGCAGACACCCTACGCCTCAAGATTAAGGCTATCTCCCTCCAGCCCGAGGGGCGAGGGAAGAAAAAGAAAATCAAGGTGGAGGTAGGCGATAAGGATGGGGAACTTCGCACCCTACACACCTACAACAAGACGGAGAGCGAGCTACGTCAATGGGCAGAGCAGGAACTCCAGCGTCTCAAGCAGGATGGGCTCACAGGGAGCGTCACCACCTTTGGCGCGCGCCTCATCGATAAGCTCGACCACGTGGCTATCCGCCTCGAGGGTAAGCGCATGGGCGTCTACCAAGCGAAAAAAGTGGTCATTAAGTATGGTGCTGAGGGCCTCCACCAAGAGGTGACTCTCGGCTACAGAGTAGCACAGTAAGCAATATGAGCCAGATAGCATCCATCATACGCTCCTTGGCAGGGCGTTCATCCTCCGTCCTCAAGGTCTGCGAGGTGACGAGCCTTGACCGAGGAGCCCGTACCATCGACTGCCAGCCACTCGATGAGACCGCCCCTATCTTAGGGGCGAGCCTCCAGGCTGACAGCGGAGGCACTCAGGGCTTGACCCTCTACCCCAAGGTGGGCTCCCTTGTTATCGTAGGGCTCGTGGAGGGCACGCCTCTCGGTGCCGTCCTCCTCGCCGATGAGCTCGAGGAGCTCAATGTACAGATAGGTGACCAGCAGATCTCGATCACCCGTGAGGGTATCACCCTCAACGAGGGTAAGCTAGGTGGGATAATCAAGATAGCCGACCTCACCAGCAAGATCAATACCCTAGAGCGAGAGCTCAACACTCTCAAGCAAATACTCACCTCGTGGACACCAGTCCCCCAGGACGGAGGTGCCTCCCTCAAGGCATCAGCCGCCTCCTGGGCAGGTCGCCAGCTACAACTTACCCGCCAAAGCGACTACGAGGATACTAAAGTTAAGCACTAACTATTAGCCATCATGATAGGTATACAGATAGACACTACTACGGGCGACCTCGCCCTGCCTGAGGGACGCATGACCCTCGGGGAGGTACGAGAGCAGACCGCCCAATTCCTCCTCGAGGGCGTGCCCGGCTCCTTCGGCGAGTACCCCACCCTTGGGCTCGCTGTACGTCGCCAGCTAGGTGCCCCTCACGACCCAATGTTCCCCACCCTCGCCGTCAAGATGATGCGCCACTGCCTCATACCCGTAGAGCGCATTGTAGCCACCTCAGATGGCTACGGCATTACCTTTAAGGACTAACCCCTATGGCACGTACAACACAAGACATCCGCCGATCCATCAGCGAGGCATTCATCGCTGATCCTACCATACAGCAGGGCTATCACCTTACCCCAGGCAAGACCTTTGAGGAGCAGTTCAGTAAGGTCTCCCTTGAGGCGATCCTATTCTGGGTATTCGCCTCCGCTATCCACGCCCTCGAGGAGCTGTTTGACACCCACCGCAAGGACGTCGCCGAGCTCGTCGCCGAGGCGGAGCCCCATACCTTGCGCTGGTACGCCCGCAAGGCTAAGGCGTACCTCCATGGGTATGCCCTCCTCCCCTACAGCGACAAGTACGACACCTCTGCCCTCACCCCCGAGCAGATGTCCTCCGCCTCCGTCGTGCACTATGCCGTGGCCTCCGAGGTAGGCAACGTTATCTATCTCAAGGTTGCAGGTGCAGATGACAAGGGTAAGCCCATTGTCCTCACTGATGACGTCATTACCCCATTTAAGGCCTATATCCATCAGGTCAAGGACGCAGGCGTGCCCGTGCGTGTGATCTCCGCCCCAGGTGATAAGCTACGCCTCACCCTATCCGTCTACATTCAGCCCGTTCTCCTCTCTCATGGAGGCAAGCCCTCAGATGACTATCAGGCGACCATCCGCAAGACCATCGAGGGCAACATCTCCTCGCTACCCTTTGACGGAGTCCTGCGCCTCTCAGACATCGTGGTAGCCCTCTCTCATATCTCAGGCGTAGAGGCATCCCTAGTCACCTCTGCCTCTGCTACCCCTGCGGGTACCGATAGCTGGACAACCATTGTCGGCTACCATCGCCCACGCTCAGGATACTATCAACTACAGTCACTCACTATTAACTATCTACCCTATGCCCCAGCATCCCTATAGCATCAATTGGCACAAGGTCGTCTCAGATGCTTTGCCCTCGTTCCTACGCAAGCCACTCATCATAGCCTTCCTCCTAGCGACCCTGACACCTCTCATAAAGTTGTATGAGCTCTTCCTTAATGCCTATCTCAGGGATCGGTATAAGCTACAGCACAACGGACAGGTATGTCACCTGCTCGGTGTACTAGAGGAGCAGTATCCCTCCGCCCTCGGATTACACTATCGTATAGAGGACGTACGCAACACAGGGCAGGTCATCTACACCCACAGCGAGCGCAAGGCCGGTGTCCCCATTGCACGACCAGAGGAGACTGACCCTAAGCTCCTCATCACTGCCCAGGAGCTAAAGGTCATAGAGACATCTAAGTTCATCGTATTTGTCCCCAGCGACGTCTATGACAAGCACCTAGCCGAGGTTAAGTGGCTCGTCGATCAATACAAGCTTCCCACCAAACAGCCTATATACAGGCGTCTTAATAAGTAAGTAATTACCCTTTAATCACCGATTAAGTATTATGCATACCGCTCAATACACCACCACAGCCAACGGGGCTGGAGAGGTCGGACAGTATCCCCTCTCCACCGAGACCCTAGAGTTCATCCAACAGCAAGTTCTCCTCTTGGAGCGTCTCTCCTCTTTGGTAGGCGTAGACCGCCCCTGGATCATCAAGTCCCCAGGGCGAGAAGAGAAGGACGAGGGACTACTCGCCTACAATGGCGCTCTCTATCCCATAGAGAGCCCAGGTACCTCGCTCGTCCCTCCTAATAGATACCGCCTCCTACTCAGGGAGGAATATAAGGACATCCTCACCGAGGATAATCGATATGAGTATGCCCGCAAGTATATGACAGCTTATCTTGCTCCAGATGATGGTACGCCAACATCAGATCAGGAGTTGGGCATGGTTCTTGCCATCAGCTCGTCAGAGGTGATGACTTCAGATAGCCCCTCGCTCAATAGTCTACAAGAGATGATAACAACAATACCAGTGGAGGGTAGCTATCTCCTTTTCGGGCATGATGTTCCAAAGCATTCCAAAGCATTTCTATCTGAAAAGTCTATGGATAATAGTCCTGTGAGATCAGTGCCGATGAGTAATAGGGAAATAGATGGAGCATGCCTCACTACTTATCTGTTCAAGGGGTGCAACAAGAGCTACATGCAAGAGCTCGAGACTTCCGATGGGGTAAAGTATAAACGTGTGTACATATCTCCAGACGAGGCTGAAAAGCTACAAGCTGTAACCGCTTATACGTGGCACTGTCTCCCAAATCAGGTCATAGGGTCAGCTTTGATTAAGGTTGTTGCAAATCATCAAGTATTCTATGCCGAGATGGAACATGCGACAGGTGTACTCAGGGAGGCGAAGTGTAACAGCGAAACTCGAGGCAAAATAGAGATAACTCCAGAGCGCCATGTGCTACTGCGGACAGGAGCCGCACGAATACAGGCCACCGAAGATAATGCAGGGGATAAAACAAGCTTCATTTTGGGATGCAGTATGACTCAACTAGATGATCCAGCTGTGATCACGATCAAGGTTCCAGAAGTGATGCAGACACTCCCAACTGGATATATCTATTTGTCGGTGATTAGTAGGTAAGCTGATATTACGACTCAAGACAAACCATCAACGGCCAGCGCTCCTTCGTAAGCGTTGGCCGTTGCTAGTGTTTTCTTAGGACGTTTCGTTTTCCGTGCTCAGGTCTTTTCGTTTCCTAATTTCGTAATATTTCGTTTTCCCGATTATAGATGGTAGCCCTTAGAGATAACGGCTATCTCCTATGATCTACTGTTGGAGACGAACACCTTCGAGGGTACTAGCCTTCGCTGGTGTCTTCTTATCCTTGCCGTAATTGGGATGATATATACCCACAGGCATATCTGATACGCACTCCTTATTAGCACAGCTTGCAGCCAATGCCTTATCGGTCAGAGCCGTCCTCACCATATCGACAAACAGAGTCGCAAGCATCCCGGCAAGACCACCACCTCCATTCGGAGGCGTAGAAAGGTCTAGTACCCCTGCTATCCTACGAGAAAAGAGCGTCTCTCCCGTATGGGTAGAGCGGAGGATGTACTCTACATCTATAAGAATATCTCCTACCAGGGCCTTCTTCTCCCAGCGATGGATAATAGTAAAGAGCGACGCATCAGCCCCGAAGACCTCAGCAAAAGGATACAGATCCGCTTGGAAGAAGAGCTCAGCATCTGCAGCACTCTCCTGCTGCATCAACTCCTTTGCGAGGAAAGGGGAGAACACATAATAGCCCTGCTCTGCTAGCGGTACCATCAGAGTTGCAAAGAAGCTATCCTTTGCCTCCACTTGGTTCGTCTCATTGATCGGAGGCATGATGAGAATAGACTTAGGCTTATCATTATAGAGGTGCGGATAGAGTGCTCCACGAGTATAGTCCTTACCTAGCCCGCAGGAGTGAAGGAATAGAGACGAGAGCCCAAGGAGCGTAAGCCCAGCGATCTGGTGTAGCTTTGGTGTCATTTCTTGAGCTGCTTAATGAGATTACCGATGAAGAACGTACTCTCAGGATAGAGCTCTATCTCTCGCTCTAGTAGGCGAAGCCCCCTCTCTTGCTGCCCCTGCTTGTAGAGTAGGTAACCATACTCAGCACAGATACCAGGCGGTGGCATCTTACGTGAGCCCTTGGGCTCGTTGATAAGGCGCTCGTAGACTTTCTTTAGGGTCTCGATACGCTCGGGAGTTGGGTTCTTGGCTACAGCATACGAGACAGGCTCATAGTTATACCAAGAGTACAGCTTGCTAGTAGAGCCACAGCTAGACAAGAATACAGTGGCTAGGACCATACTCCAGAGGTGATGTTTCATAATGCTTATATTAGGGATACAGCTTCAGGTATAGAAGATAGACTTAGTACTAGCTAGCGTAGTGTGATGGTCTTAGTCGATCGTGTGGAGACGAAGATCTCTTTCTCGAAGAGCTTTCGGTTCTCGGCGTCGTGGACACGTATGAGATGACGCCCAGGCGTGATCGTGATCCTCTTAGCTTTGGGTGTCACTTGATCTGGCCGGATCGCAACGATACCGACGACGGACTCCTCATCTATTGAGACATAGACCTTATGCCCTTGGTATACCGAGGAGGAGGCTACGACGAGGTATGCCTCATCATTTAGACCTCCAGAGAGTGATACCGTAGAGCCACAAGAGGCGACACCGAGGAGGAGAGTAAGGGTAAGCGTAAAGAGTGTGGCAAGTCGCTTAATGGGATGGCACATGATAGTAAGCTGATAGAAGGGTTAGACTATGGCTGTACGTAGTAGGTGTCGAGAGCCGTGTTGTCTAGGGCACCTGATACGAACTCAACGATGGAGTATTCTGTCTCTGGAGTATCGCCAGCTAGGCTCTGCACGCGCACCTGAGCCACCGGCTTGCCTTCGAGCTCAAAGGTAGTCCCTGTCTGAGGGTTCGTCACCTTCTTACCCCGCTTATATACGGTGAAGGTATCCCCGACCTTGATCCCCTGGGTAGCACCTCCTGCGAGAATTACTCCATCCTCATCGGCATTGATCACGTAGGTACGCCAAGGCCTATCCGTACACTTATTGATGATATTCTCTACGAGTTGGTCAATAGCTCCAGAGATGGCCTTGTCGCTGAGCGTAGCGTCATAGCCAGCTTTCCCTCCAAGGCCTAGGGTGCTACGGCTCGTCGTCTCGGCATGCCCCTTAGCTTCCTCGGAGTAGATAACTAGCCCTGTCGAGACATCGACAATACGAATACTGACACCTGCCTCTACGATCTGCTTCTTCTCTGAAGTGAAGACCCCTTCCTTACCAACGATCTTACGTCCATATTCGGTAATCGAACCTAGGATGAGGTAGTCAGCTCCCACCTTTTGCTGGGGATTGTTTCTTAGCTCAGCTGCGATCTTGTCCATGTCACTACGTTCTAGTAGGATGAACTTGCCCGAAGCACTCAACTTTGCCACCAAGATATCCAGTGCCTGCTTGGCCATTGGATCATTAGCTCGGTTGTAGAAGATCCCCTTGCCATAATAGGTTTCATTGGAGAATCGCCCTACGGCTACCTTCCACTTGAGGCCTCGACGTTGGATAGGCTGTTGCTCTACACCCTGCTGAGCGATCACTCGGGTGGGCTCCTGTGCTCTCAGGGTCGTTATGCTCACCCATGGGAGGAGGGTAAGCATAAGTAGTACTGCTCTGATTGGTTTCATGTTCACTATACGAATTTGGGATAGTTTCTTTGGAGCAAATATAGCTATTCCTCCATAGAAGTTTCCTACTCAGGAGAACTAAGGAAGTAATAGGTCGGGCTCAATAACTTCATCACTGGCACCAGCTATCATAGGAGGCGCCTATTACCACAGAGCCGATAGCCTAAAAAGGCCTTCCCCATGCCCGAGAAGACCAGGCATGGGGAAGGGACGAGAGTAAGGTATCTATGAGGGTACAAGTCTACACAGAGAGTCCCTACGCTAGGAAGCTAAGTAGGATACCTGCTGCGACAGCCGACCCGATCACCCCTGCGACATTAGGCCCCATGGCATGCATGAGGAGGTAGTTCGTAGGGTCATACTCGAGACCGAGAGTCTGTGAGATACGGGCAGAGTCGGGGACGGCGGATACACCTGCATTACCGATGAGTGGATTGAGCTTGTTCTCTGGCTTGAGGAAGAGGTTGAAGAACTTCACAAAGAGCACCCCACTACACGTAGCGATAACGAAGGAGAAGGCACCGAGGCCGAAGATCAGCACAGAGTCTCCCGTGAGGAACTCCGTCGCCTGCGTAGAGGCACCGACCGTGACTCCGAGGAGGATCGTGATAGTATCGATCAGAGGTCCCTTAGCCGTATCAGCGAGTCTCTTGGTCACACCACTCTCACGAAGGATATTGCCAAAGAAGAGCATCCCCAGTAGAGGCAGTGCTGGTGGTACAAGCATCGTCGTAAGGAGTAGCCCTGCGATCGGGAAGATGATCTTCTCAGTCTGGGATACTTGACGAGGACGCTTCATACGCATGACACGCTCCTTCTTCGTCGTCAGTAGACGCATGAAGGGGGGCTGTATCACAGGTACAAGAGCCATGTAGGAGTAAGCCGACACAGCGATAGCACCTAGGAGGTGTGGAGCCAGTCTATTGGAGAGGAAGATAGCTGTAGGGCCATCTGCACCTCCGATGATACCGATAGCTCCAGCCTCGGGGGGCGTGAAGCCTAGCTGTAGAGCAGTCATGTAGGCGGCGAAGATACCGAACTGCGCTGCTGCTCCTACGAGCATGAGCTTGGGGTTAGAGATAAGAGCCGTGAAGTCTGTCATCGCTCCGATACCCAGGAAGATCAGGGGAGGATACCACCCCTGACGTACCCCTTGGTAGAGGATATTGAGGACAGATCCTTCTTCGTAGATACCTACCTGCATCCCATTGAGCATCGGTATGTTCCCGATGAGCATACCGAAGCCGATGGGGATGAGGAGGAGAGGCTCAAACTCATATTTGATAGCCAAGAAGATGAAGAGCAGCCCCACCAAGATCATGATGAGGTGTCCCATCGTCGCATTCGCTATTCCCGTGAAGGAATAGAACGTCTGCATATTCTCGACCAGAAAGCCCCAGAAGGACATAGCTAGACTAACCTATGATAACGATATCAGAGCCTTCGAGGATGTTATCCCCCTTAGCTACCTTGATGGCCGTGATCACACCATCGCACTCTGCGTTGATGCTGTTCTCCATCTTCATAGCCTCTAGGATAGCCACCGTCTGACCAGCCTTGACGGTGTCACCGACAGCGACCTTGATGTCGAGGATGACACCTGGCAGCGGTGACTGTACGGCCGTACCCTTACCTGCAGGTGCAGGCTCTGCTGCGGGGGCAGCTGCGGGGGCGATAGGCTGTGGTGCTGCGGGCTTAGCAGCTGCGGGTGCGGGGGCAGCAGGAGCGGCGGGTGCAGCGGGCTTAGCTGCGGGGCGTGCAGGCGCTGCGGTGAAGCCTTCGGTGAGGATGTCTACCTTGTAGGAGACGCCGTTTACTTCGACTGCAGCCGTGTTACCTTCGAGGTCGATGATGGCTACGCTGTACTCGTTGCCATTGATCTTATACTTGTACTCTTTCATATGTGTGAGTGTTTGATTTGCTATGGGGATTGAACTATCGGGAAGGGAGCTGACGCATCGTTTGGCTCTTAGTGCTCCATGGGGAGGGGACTACGCCACGCTTGATAGTCAGGACGTAGGATTCCTGATCGTGGAGGTGCTTGCCGAGCTCTTCGTGTAGAGCATAGGAGATTGCGGCGAATACTTCCTTGAGGTTCGGTTCCTGTTGCATATTGGGGGTTATCGATGATTATTTATAGCGACGTTGTGTGCCTTGGATACGGGCGTTCCACTGGGTCGGCCTATGACGGATCGTCAGGACGTAGCTCTCAGCGTCATGCTGCTCTAGCTCACTGCGCAGGGCGAGTGAGATAGCGGCAGCTACCTCCGATGGTGCTCCCCCTAGGCTCTGCTGTAGAGCTAGAGAGATAGCCACTAGAGCCTCACCAGAGGGCTGAGAGGAAGCGGTCGATACAGAGGCGGGACGTGCTGGTGCTGTCGAAGCCTGCGCAGGTGCCTTGGTGGTCTCGAAGAACCTACCTAGGAGCCGGAAGACAAGGACAAGCATCACCAAGGCGGCGAAGACGACAAGTACGGCCGTGAAGGTCATGATGAGACCTGCGGGATCCTGCTCCTGCAGGCGGAGAACCTTTTCGGGAAGCTCAGTCGGCTTACTCTGAGCCCACACGATATCCGTGGCCATCCCCGAGAGGAGGCCAACAGATAGCGTGAGAAGACGAGCGGTATTCATGCTAGTGTAGCGTTGGATGACTATGCACGGCTAGTGCCCATACTAGAGGGGTAGGTTGTCGTGCTTCTTAGCTGGGTTGATCTGCTTCTTTGTACGGAGCTGCTCGAGGGCTCGGATGATGCGGAAGCGCGTATTACGTGGCTCGATGACATCATCCATGAAGCCATAGGAAGCTGCGTTGTAGGGGTTAGCGAATGCCTTGCGGTATTCTTCTTCCTTCTGTGCTGCAGCCTCTGCGGGGTTCTCAGCAGCGGCGACTTCCTTAGCGAAGATAACCTCTACGGCACCAGCAGGCCCCATGACGGCGATCTCTGCAGAGGGCCAAGCGAGGTTTACGTCAGAGCGTAGATGCTTAGAGCTCATCACGATGTAGGCACCACCGTAGGACTTACGGAGCGTGACGGTGATCTTAGGTACGGTAGCTTCCCCGTACGCGTAGAGGAGCTTAGCACCGTGGACGATGACCCCGTTGTACTCCTGGCCGGTACCTGGGAGGAAGCCTGGCACATCGACGAGGGTAACTAGAGGAATATTGAAGGCGTCACAGAAGCGCACGAAGCGAGCAGCCTTACGAGAGGCATTGCTATCTAGTGCACCGGCCATCACCATAGGCTGGTTAGCTACGATACCGACACTCTGCCCATTGAAGCGAGCGAAGCCGATGATGATGTTCTTAGCCCAGTCACGATGGATCTCGAGGAACTCGCCATTATCAACGATCGTACCGATGACCTCATACATGTTGTAGCCCTTGTTAGGCTGATCAGGGATGATCTCATTCAGAGCGTCATCTACGCGGTCGATAGCATCTGTAGGCTCTACGCATGGTGCATCCTCCATATTGTTCTGAGGGATGAAGGAGAGCAGGTGACGGATTAGGCGGATACCTTCCTCTTCGTTGTCTACGGCGAAGTGTGCGACACCGCTCTTAGAGGCGTGTACGCTAGCACCGCCGAGCTGCTCCTGCGTGACGTCTTCGCCCGTTACGGTCTTGACGACCTTTGGACCAGTGAGGAACATGTAGCTCGTGCCCTTGCTCATGATATTGAAGTCCGTGAGGGCAGGCGAATACACAGCACCACCGGCGCAGGGACCGAAGATAGCAGAGATCTGAGGTATGACACCGGAGGCAAGGATGTTGTTCTGGAAGATGTCACCATAACCACTGAGGGCATTGATCCCCTCCTGGATACGAGCACCACCCGAGTCGTTGAGGCCGATCACAGGCGCTCCCATCTCCATAGCGAGCTTCATGACCTTGCAGATCTTGGAGGCAAGCATCTCCGAGAGTGCTCCACCGAAGACAGTGAAGTCCTGAGCGAAGACATAGACCAGACGGCCATCGATCGTACCCGAGCCCGTGACGACACCGTCCCCGAGGAACTTGGTCTTGTCGATACCGAAGTTGGTCGAGCGGTGTAGCACGAACGTATCGATCTCGTCGAAGCTACCCTCATCCAGAAGCATGTTGATACGCTCACGTGCCGTGAACTTACCCTTCTGATGCTGGCTATCGATACGCTTCTGCCCACCACCGAGATGAGCTGTGGCGCGGAGCTGGATGAGCTCCTTGATTTTCTCTAGTTGAACACTCATATTATTAGCTATTAGTCGTTGCTATCGTTGGTAAAAAGAAAGGGACAATAGAGGTGCCCCGTACCGCTCTCCCCCCCTTGGGGGAGTGGTCTCAGACACCTCTATGGTCCCTATACTCGTCATTGCGCTAGGCCTTACTTCACGTCGCGGCTATCACACAGTTCGGTGAGTACACCGAGTGTACTCTTGGGATGAAGGAAGCCGATGTTAAGTCCTTCTGCGCCCTTGCGGGAGTGCTTGTCGATCAGCTGGACACCCTTCTCTGCTACTTCCTGTAGAGCTTCGTCCGTATTGGGTACAGCGAAAGCGATGTGGTGAATACCTTCGCCACGCTTCTCGATGAACTTAGCGATGGTGCTATCGGGGGAGGTAGCCTCGAGTAGCTCGATCTTCGTCTGCCCGACACGTAGGAAGGCCGTCTTGACCTTCTGGTCTGCGACTTCCTCGATGTTGTAGCACTTTAGCCCAAGTACACCTTCGTAGTAGGGCAGGGACTCTTCGATACTCTTGACAGCGATCCCAAGATGTTCGATGTGTGAGAGGTTCATAGCTCTTCTTGCTTGAATTGATATGTTTATGGTGGGGGGCTTTCCCTCACCAAGATTGTGCTACAAAAGTAAGAATAATCGTATTCATAGCCTAACTCTCTAGGATAAATAGAATAATCGGTGATTTCAACTTCCCCATCGCCCCATTTTCCTCTCCCCCACGATCACCCTCCGACGACCTTAAGCCCCAAGTATGGCTCTTCCCATACTCGCCCCCCTCCAATGGGAACGGGGAACTCTCCCAAGTAGGGAACAGCTCTCAGGTGGACGAAGGAGGAGAGAGGTGGGGGGATGGAGAGGCAAGTACGGGGGGAAGAGCGAGAGGGTCTGGGTAGGAGATGGGGAGGGCTCGTGCGTGTGATCATATAGAGGTCGGGAGTCAAGGGGTCGGGAAGCGTAGATCGAAGATATAAAGACCTGTATCCTAGGCGTAAAATCAAGCAGTACACACTCACTACCTAGGACGAAAAGGTATACACACGTGTACACTGTTGTATACACGCGTGTACACAACAGTGTACACACGGGTACACAACCTCGCTCTAAGTATCACCTCTGTAGGGCTATCTCATATGCGTGTATCCCAACGGATAACGTTTAGGCGTTCCAGATATTAAAACCCAAGGATCATCTCCCCTGAGTAGCTAAGAGAGGGGAATGCAGAAGAGAGGGGATAGGCATCGCTCTGACGGGATGGAGATTGGGCAGGCGTTGGGCTTTTCGGTATCTTTGTGTGGCATAATGCCCTTTACTCCTATTCACCCTTTGGACTAGGAGACAGCAGACTAAGTACAATCTATCAATGTATACAGACGCTAGAAGACCATCCGTAAGCGGCACTTCCGTAGCCCGCTTTGCCGATATAGAGATACTACGCTACGAGATCCCGGGCTTCGAGGATCTACCCCTAGAGCGCAAGCTCTTCATCTACCACCTCAGCCGAGCCGCCCTACTAGGGCGAGACATCACCTTTGACCAGAATGGTCGCTATGGGCTACGCCTACGTGCGCTCTTCGAGGGCATATACTTATATTGTAGAGGGGAGCGTAGCTGCGAAGAGTTCCGTGCCGTAGAGGAGTACCTCTTCCGCCTATGGTTCTCCTCGGGTATTCACCACCACTATGGGTCAGAGAAGTTCGAGCCACACTTCACGGAGGGCTACCTACGACAGCTCCTAGAGGAGGTACAGCAGTCTACGGGACAGCTCCTACGCTTCAGAGGGCAGGAGCTAGAGGGACTACTAGCCCTCATCTTCGACCCGAGCCAAGCTCCCCGCCGTACCGTACAGTCGGGGGCAGAGGATCTCGTGCGTGCCTCCTCGGCCAACTTCTACGACGACCAAGTGACCCAGCAGGAGGCTGAGGCCTACTACCGAGAGGCCTACGAGGTTCTCTCCGAGCGAGAGCGCAAGGCTCCCCCTTCCCTAGGGCTCAACAGCCGTCTAGCACGAAGCGAGGATGGTAGACTCTATGAGCAGACCTACCGTATAGGTGGGCTCTATGGTGAGGCCCTTAGCCGTATCTCTACAGAGCTAAAGGCTGCCCTAGCCTACACGGAGAGTGAGGCCCAGAGGGAGACGATCCTAGCCCTACTGGAATACTACAAGACAGGAGACCTCAGCGAGTACAACCGCTACTCGATCGCTTGGGTCAATGACACCACACCCGAGGTAGACTTCATCAATGGATTTACCGAAGTGTACACCGACCCCCTAGGAACAAAGGGGATGTGGGAGAGCCTAGTGCATATCCGAGATCACGAGGCCAGCAGACGCACGGAGAAGATCTGTCGGGAGGCTGCATGGTTCGAGGAGCACGCTCCCATAGACGAACGCTTCAAGAAGGCCTCCCCCCGAGGAGTCTCCGCCACCGTAGTCTCAGTAGCCATGCTCGCAGGAGACTCTTACCCTGCGACGCCGATCGGCATCAACCTACCCAATGCCGACTGGATACGTGCCGTCCACGGATCCAAGTCCGTGACGATAGACAACATCCATGAGGCCTATCATCGGGCTGCACAGCACAGCGGGATGGACGAAGCCTTCGTACCCGACCCAGAGGTGCGTGCCCTACTTACCCGATATGAGGGAGTCACAGAGCACCTCCACACAGACCTACACGAGTGCCTTGGGCACGGCTCTGGGCAACTCCTCCCTGGGGTCTCAGCAGATGCCCTTGGGGCTTACCACTCCACGCTCGAGGAGGCTCGTGCTGACCTCTTTGCCCTATATTATATGGCAGACAAGCGGTTGATAGAGCTCGGGCTACTCCCCGACCACGAGGCTTATAAGGCCTGCTACTATCGCTACCTCCTGAATGGGCTTGTTACTCAGCTCGTACGTATCCGCCCCGGCCATCAGCTGGAGGAGGCTCACATGCGCAATCGTGCTCTCATCGCACGCTACGTCCTAGAGCGTGGAGCGAAGGAAGGTATCCTAGAGCTACGTGGGCTCGAGCTCATCATCCATAACTATGCCGCCCTACGCCCCCTCTTCGCAGAGCTTCTCGCAGAGGTACAGCGGATCAAGAGCGAGGGAGACTACGAGGCTGGACGCACACTCGTCGAGCAGTATGCCATAGCAGTAGATACAGAGCTGCACACCGAGATACTAGCTCGGTATTCACGCCTCGGCATAGCCCCCTACAAGGGCTTCGTCAATCCTAGGCTGGAGCTCGTGTATGATGAGGACGGGGGGATCTCCGATGTCGTAGCGCACTATGACGAGGGCTATGCAGAGCAGATGCTTCGCTATAGCCACTGCTATGCTACACTATCCTCTGACCCCGTGACTGCAGAGGAGCTCCGCCACCCAGAGCCCTCAGATGAGACCCTAGAGCTGGCTAAGGAGCTCCGTGGGAAGCTTCGCCATTCGATGGATGGACAGATCGCCTCCTCGATGCGATCCAAGGGGCTATACTATGGTATCAACTTTGGGCTCACGCTGGACTACATCCTTCGCTTAGCAGAGAAGCAACCACGTAGCGAAGACCTCGCTCGCTATATCTTGAGCCGAGACGTACGCGAACTAAAGATCATCGGTCAGCTCATATACCCTGCCGAGCGGGTGAGCTACGAGGTAGCGACACAGCTGGCCCTTGCCTCCTTCTCCAATCCCGAACTAAGGGACTACCTAGCGAAGAACCTCTTCGACCGTATCCCCGACGCTGCTTACTGGGCACTCGACTGGATATTCACCGACCGAGCCCAGCGCTGGGATGATCTCCTACCGATCGCCTTCACGACCCTAGCCCGCAAAGTCTCTAAGGGCTTTGCTATCCAGTCCCCTCGCTGGAGAGAACTCCTGCTCCGAGAGCTCCTCGTGACACTATCCGACACGGAGCTCCCCTATCCTACCCCCCTACAGCGCACGGCCCTACTCCTACTGAAGCGATGGGGACGTGCAGACGAAGCTCTGAGAGCTGAGGTGCTAGCCAGCGATGAACTACAGAGCTGGGAGCAAAGTAATAGCCCCGTACAGCGGGAGTTCGCCGAAGATCTACGCTTCGAACTCGATGAATATCCTACCCACTAATAAACTAATGATAGCGGATGACTAGCCTCATGAAGCATATCCCACCCCTCCTACTCCTCACCACCCTATCTGCTCCGACATGGGCACAGCGACATAGCTCTGTACTCGAGCTCGATGGACGGAGGGAGTACCTACAGATCCCCGCACACCGAGACTTCGACATCTCACCTGAGGGGAGCTATACCATCAGCCTACACCTCTCTGGAGACCGCACGATCACCTATGCCCAGGGACAGCGCCTCATCTCCAGACGAGACCTAGCTACTCCTAAGGGTAGCGATCAGAGTGGCTATGAGCTCCTCGGCCTACGCAACCTCACCACAGGCTTCTTCGGCATCTCTACCCCCGACCAAGCTGGAGGCTATGATCACTCACTCAACCTCTGGACAGGAGAGGAGACCAATCGTAGGGAGCTATACCGATGGTATCATGTCGCCTGGGTCGTAGATAGAGCCACACAGCGTATGCGCCTCTACATCGATGGCAAGCTCCATACGCAGGGCTTAGATAAGGATATCCGACAGTGGTCCACGGCCAATGGCCTACCGGTACTCATCGGCGCGGCACTGCAGGGGGGCAAGACGACAGCTCACTATGGGGGCAAGCTCGATAACATACGCTTCTATAGTCGTGCGCTCACCAGCGAAGAGGTAGAGCGTGATCGCCTCACCGAGCGCATCAGCCCCTCGACCAAGGGACTAGTCGCAGCCTATGACTTCGACGGTTATACTCCGGGGGATACACTCATACAGGATGTCACGGGCAGGCACCCAGCTCACCTCATGGGCTTCCCCCAGCGTCTTCCTCATCGGTCAGTACGTACCTATCGGGAGCACGGCACTAATGCAACCCTAGTGGGCCGAGGGCCTACGCAGCCCCTCTTCACCTTCTCGCTTGGCCTAGCTCGGACAGAACGGCTACGTTCCCTCACCCTTGACCTCAGTGGCACTACCCCCTCTGTGCTGAGTCAGGTGAAGCTCTACGAGACGATCAATGGGGATCGCTTCGATCCTCGTAGCCCGGGACGACTAGTCGCTACTGGTCGAGTCGGTAAAGGCGATCAAGTGACCCTGCGCCCCGTCGCCAAGGCTCCCTCCCTCAACGCTCACAGCAAGCTATGGGTAGTCACCGACGTCGCCCCCAGTGCTCCCGAGGGAGGGAAGGTCGTCTCCCGCCTGCAGGAGGTACGTCTATCGAGCACACCCCACCCCTTCCGCCCCGATACACTCTCCAGAGCCTATGAGCACGAGATCGTCCTACAGCGTACACTCCTCTGGGCACCGGGAGAGAACCACTCGGCACACTACCGCATACCTGGGATCGTCCGTCTCGATGACGGTACCTTAGTTGCGAGTATAGATAAGCGCAAGAATAGCGAGTATGACCTGCCCGAGGATATTGATGTAGAGGTCAAGCTCAGCCACGATATGGGTAAGACCTGGAGTGCACCGATCACAGTAGCTAAGGGTAGTCCTCAGCAGGGCTTCGGTGATGCAGCTATGGCTACCGATGGACGTACCATACATATGGTCATGGTCAGCGGTAGCGGGCTATGGCACTACCCATCACAGGCAAAGAAGCCCCTACAGATGTACTATACACATAGTGAAGATGGAGGCAAGAGCTGGAGCACTGTACGCGAAATATCAGATGAGGTATATGGCGACCGCTTCCGCTACGGAGGTTTCTTTGGTTCGGGTAATGGGCTCATCACATCTCAGGGCAGGATCATGTTCGTGGCTGCTATGCGTACGGATGAGAAGTGGGGAGGTACCATGGACAACGTACTTGTCTACTCCGATGACCAAGGCAAGACCTGGCAATCCTCTCCCGTAGCACGAGCCAACGGCGACGAAGCCAAGGTCGTAGAGCTCAGCGATGGCACACTCCTCGTCTCGAGCCGTAATAGGGCTGGGGGAGCAAATGCCCGCACCTTCGTACGCTCTACCGACTCGGGCAAGACCTGGAGCGCCCCTCGCACATGGCCTGAGCTAACGGGTAATGCCTGCAACGCAGCACTCGCTCGCTATGCCCCCGTCGGTAGTGGCAAGGATCAGCAGCTCCTACTACATACACTCCCCACGAGCCCTACACGAGACCACCTGCGCCTCTTCCTAAGCGAGGACGAGGGCAAGACGTGGCGGTACTCCCGAGAGCTCTGTGGAGGCGAGGCTGTCTACAGCGAGATCGTGATCCTACCCGATGGCTCTATCGGGATCATCAGTGAGGAGGATGACCGCCCTGGGTTCGATATCTACTTCACCCGGGTAAGCCTCGACTGGCTAAGAGGCGGCAAGCAACACTAGCCCTCTCCCCTAGAGAATACAAAGAAGCCGTGCAAGACTCGTCTTGCACGGCTTCTTTGCCTTTGGTATGGGTCTACTAAAGATATATAGAGACCTGAGTCCTACTTACCCTTTAGAGCCTCGAAGTACGTATCCAGCAGACGCTGTGCCCCCACGAAGGAAGAGAGTGTATCGGAGAGTACCTGCTGCTCTACTTCACTACGAAGGCGTTGTACACGTTCGTTCTGGTAGAAGGAGGCCTTGAGGGCATCGTTGATACTCTCATACATCCACCACTTAGCCTGACGCTGACGCTTTTCCGTGAAGTAGCCCGAGTCCATAGCGAAGTGTCGGTATTCGTCGATCATATCCCAGATCTCCTTGATCCCGATGCCATAGAAGCCCGAGTAGGTGAGCACCTTGGGTCGCCAGCCCGACTCTGTCGGGGGGAAGAGATGTAGGGCATTGCGGAAGTGGGAGGCGGCGAGGTTGGCCTTGTCGATGTTGTCACCATCGGCCTTGTTGATGACGATAGCATCTGCCATCTCCATGATACCACGCTTGATCCCCTGCAGTTCGTCTCCTGTGCCTGCTAGCTGTATCAGCAGGAAGAAGTCCACCATCGAGTGCACCGCCGTCTCACTCTGCCCGACACCTACCGTCTCCACGAAGATGGTATCGAAGCCTGCAGCCTCACAGAGGATGATCGTCTCTCTCGTCTTGCGAGCAACCCCACCGAGTGAACCGGCCGTAGGGCTAGGACGTATGAAGGCATTCTTCTCTCTGGAGAGCTGTTCCATACGAGTCTTGTCCCCTAGGATCGATCCACCCGAGCGTTCACTACTTGGGTCGATAGCTAGGACGGCGAGCCTGCGCCCCTGCTTGACGAGGTGCATGCCGAAGGTATCTATCGAGGTGCTCTTCCCCGCCCCAGGCACGCCAGTGATACCGATGCGCATTGACCTACCCGAGTAGGGCAGGCAGCGCTCTATGATCTGCTGAGCGACGGCCTGATGCTCTGGGCGATTGCTCTCCACAAGGGTAACGGCCTGACTCAGACATGTGATGTCAGAGGCAAGTATACCTGCCACGAACTCATCTACCGTATAGGTACGCCGTGCCACACGCCTCAGGTTTGGGTTGATCATCGGCTGTGCTGCTACCCCTTCATTGACCTTGAGCCCTAGGTAGGCAGGGTCATTCTCGGGGTGGTGCAGCCGCTCTTCGTTGATATCCATATCGTCTATATCTGTTGTGTTGTAGTAAGTACGCTTAAGGGGGGGCTATGTCTCGGGGGGAACTATGATTTGCCGTGGGGAGCATCCCGGTGCATCAGCTCCTCGAGGTAAGCCTTCAGCACGAGGGGGTGACAGTGCTCCTCATCTCGAGCAGCGTAGACGAGGGTTACACGCTCCTGCTGCTGCACTTTGTCTAGGAAGGTCTGGCAGGCATCACTCGCCCGTAGCTCTGCGAGGTAACGCTCTCCGAAGGTCTTCCATCGGGCAGGGTCATGCCCAAACCACTGGCGGAGTGCTGTAGAGGGAGCAAGGTCTTTGTTCCATTCGTCCAGCTTTGCCTCTTGCCGACTGAGCCCACGAGGCCAGAGGCGATCGACGAGGACACGATAGCCATCTGTAGGAGAGGCTGGCTGATAGGCTCGCTTGAGGAGTAGTTCCATAGTTCTAACTAATTAAGAAACCCACAAAGGGAGGAGGTAAAGACACCCACCACCCTAAGACAAAGATACGTTAATTCCCTTTGTATACCCAAGTAAACGACATCATCCTTTAGGGCTGGTGCACTATCCTCCCTCCCTCACCACTCACTCTGCACTATAGTACCTCCTCGGGCATAGCTGCGCATGCCCTCGTTGTGAGGGTACTAAGCTCGATCCTATCACCTCCTCTAGCCATATTCCTCGTAGGCTCCACACATCGCCTACCATCATCCCCATCGCACCCCCAGCTATGTAGGTGTGCCTCCCGTCCGTGCGTGTAGACCTATTGTGCAGTATAAAGGTATCGCCTACCATCATCCCCATCGTACTCCTAGCTATGTAGGTGTACCTCCCGTCCGTACGTGTAGACCTATTGTACAGTTGTAAAAGTAGTAGGGCGAGCTATATCCTGCTCCACGAAGAGGTGGTTACCAATAAATCTATCTCCATACAACATCCTATGTATCAAATGCCCCAAGACCACAAAAACGAACATACCGAGAGGGCTGTTACGCTCTCGGTAAGAGCGCACTCATCACCTATGTAAGGTGACGAAGGCGTTCTTTATAGGGGCGCAGATGCGCTCTCAGTATACTCGTCTCATGGGATCTGAGGTATCCTTGACGGAGGGCGCTATTCAAGCGGTTCAGACAGCTCCCGCCTCGCAGAGAGCGAAAGAGTCAGATAGACCAGTCCCGATCCGCCAAGTATCACCCCGAGAGGGATAGGCTTGGTCTGTCAGCTTCCTCCTCGTATCTCATACATCGATCCTAGGGTACAGAATCAGGACCGACGCATGATCTCGCTCGTACACTCCTGCCTTTGGATCTTCGGGGGGATTATTTCATATCCCAGGGAGCCTTAGCCCAACCCTAAAGATCCCAGGCATTATCCCCAAGGAATAGACATACAAGCGAGCCCTACAGAGGACATACTTAGAGCGCACTTGTGTACACGCGTGTATACTGTTGTGTACACGTGGGTATACAGTTGTGTACACACGTGTACACTCATCCCTCCTTAGGTAGGAGGTATTCGCTGGGGATCTCTACACCTAGGACGCGGATACTTCTATCCTAGGCGTATGCTCCCCACGACCTTACCCTCGCACTGTGGTGATTTCATGCATCAGCCCTAGGTACGGGATGAAGCGTTCCCTTGAAAGTACATTATTTACGTATCTTTGTAGCCGTTATGCTACTCTTTGAGCTACTACTTACATTCCTAAAGGGGATACTCATCGGTATGCTGGTCTCTGCCCCTATGGGGCCGACGGGGCTACTCTGTCTGCGTGAGACGACGCGGGCAGGGAGGAAGCAAGGGATGCTCGTGGGGCTGGGTGCTACACTTAGCGACCTCGTCTATGGGCTCATCGCCTATTGGGGGGTAGGTATTGTGCTGAACCTCCTTGATCAGTATAGTAGCTCCCTCCGCTTGGGGGGGAGCATATTCATCTTGGGCTTCTGTGCGATCCTGCTGACCCGCCGTGTCGCCCCCCGTGAGGATGACGAGCCCATACAGATCCATCCCCTGAAGTCGGTACATAGCGTGAAGAAGGTCTCTGGTGCATTCCTACTGACACTCTCCAATCCCTTCATCATTCTGCTCTTCCTCCCCCTCTATACCCGACTAGAGTTCGTACGAGTAGTGAAGCTACAGTTCGTCGAGTTCTTTGTTGCTATGGCGGGTATAGGGATTGGCTGTCTACTCTGGTGGATCATCTTGACCTATGCTGTCAAGAAGCTCTCCCTACGCTTCGGAGTGCAGAGCCTAGAGTGGATCAACCGCCTCGTGGCCCTCGTCCTCATCATCATCGCAGCCCTAGGGATTTACTCCGTACTCTTTGAGTAAAGGCACCTCTGGCAGAGAGCTCATCTCACACCCATTCTAGACAAGCATATGAAGCAAGCAATCATCCCACGCATAGAGCGTCAGGGGCGCTCATTGGAGGCACTCACGACGACACTCCGAGAGCAGGGACAGGCGATCTATATCGACACCCTCAATTGGCCTCAGGACTTCCCCCATCGTCCCCTCGTAGCAGCCTACCTCGGCTACGACGACGAGGCTCTCTATGCCTGCTATGTCGTGGCGGGAGAGGATCTGCGTACCCTATCCCCCGGAGATGGACACTACGTACACGAGGACAGCTGTGTGGAGCTCTTCATGCAGCGAGAGCGAGGAGAGGCATACACCAACTTCGAGTTCAATGCCGCAGGGGTCTGCTATGCAGCCCACCATACGAGTCCTAGCGAGAGCACGCTACTCACCGAGGGAGAGTTCGCAGCCATAGAGCGCTGGGGAAGTCACCTAGGGCAGCGGGGCATAGAGACCACGGGGGCGCATGCTTGGACACTCACGGTATCCCTCTCCTGGTGGACTATGGGCTACACGGCTGGTCGCCCTGACCACTTCTTCGCCAACCTCTACAAGTGCGGAGACAAGACGGCACACCCACACTTCCTTAGCTGGGCACCCATCGTGGAGGTCAAGCCAGCCTTTCACCGCCCACAGTTCTTTGGGGAATTCATCCTACAACCCTAACCCATCATGCACCACCTCGTTCGTACCCTCGGAGCTACCCTACTGCTGAGCCTCTTCCCCCTCACTAGGGCTCAAGCACAGAGCCCTAGTGAACGGGGAGAGGCTCTACGCGATAGCCTAGAGAGGCAGCAGGAGACCTTCATTCAGTCCCAGCTCACACAGCGGAGCTACGGGATCGAGGAGATCGACCGCCTCTTCAGGCATGAGCCGCCCTATCCCTATAACCAGGATCGGGGATACGAATTCCTCCGAGCCGTTGCAGCCAGTCAGGCTCGTAGCCATGAAGCCTCTGGGGGTAAGGCCTCTACGATGAAGCGCCTGATCCAGTGGAGCACGGGCGTCAATATCGATCTCGGGAGGTGGCAAATAGGAGTAGACGGTATCGCTAACCTTATCCCAGACCGCAATCAGGTAGATGGGCAGTGGCTCGGATACGAACTGCAGTTCGTCCGATGGCTCGGAGCTGGTAAGAGCATCCGCCTACGTACCTCCAATAACTACACCCTACGCTCCCACCAGTGGTTCACGGAGAACCACCTCCTGCTCTACTACGCTCCTCGGCTCAGCGGTCTGCTCGTCCTATCCGCTGGACGTACCTCACGAGAGACGACGCACCTCACACCAGAGGAGATCTACCAGGACTACTATGGCGCTCTCCCCGGGACAAATAGCCCAGTACGTGACTATGAGAAGCTCTTCGCCACCCTACGCAATAGGATCGGTCTCGGGCGAGGGATAGATCTCTCGACGAGCCTCACCTTTGAGGACAGAAAGAGCCAGGTCACACCAGCCCTTGCCCACCACAGAGCACTCGTGGCAGAGGGACAGCTCCTCTGGGCCCCCTCCTTCCTCAATCCCTCCGTCACCACGACCCCGATACCCATAGGATTCCGTAAGGAACTCGGGCTAATCTATCGTCAGGCTCTTCGCCCACAGGGTATTGATCGGAGCACGATCCCCTATAGCGAGTACAGCATGGTCGAGGGCTTCGTACGAGGATGCATCCCGCTGAGGGTAGGCAGTAGGCTGGACTTCAAGGTCTCAGTAGGGGGCTACCTCTCCCACGGACTACGTAGCCAGAGTGACGAGAAGTACTTCGCACACCTCCCAGCTGTAGGTCGCACACCTCTACATAGGGCCTGGACGACTCTCCCCATAGACTATATTGGGGGAGAAGCTTGGACGACTCAGGAGGTGAACTACCTGAGTGGTCACTTCCTCCTCTCACGCACGAGAGCCTTCGGCGAATTTCTCAAGATGGACGATGCCCTGCACCTCAAGAACTTCATCGGGCAGGATGGTCGCGCCTACACCGAGGCGGGGTACTCGATCGGCTGGGGTGACCTCGCACGTCTAGGTCTCTTCGCTGGCTACGACCATCAGAGTTCGCGTGCCCGAGTAGCCCTACGACTAAGCCTACCTATCCTATGCCTCACCTCCTCCTGGAGCGAGCGTCGATAGGCACCTCCACCCTAGATATCCCATACATGGCTAGCCCCCTAGAGAGGTTCTCTCTAGGGGGCTAGCCATATATACTCCACTACGAGATCCGTGAACATCAGTACAGGTAGCCAAGGGTAGATCGTCTCAGCTTAAGTGGAGAGGATGGAGAGCAAGGAGTGGACAGCTCTGCTACTAAGAGGGCTGGATAAAGAAGAATTTGAGCACGATGGTAGTAGTTAAGAAAAGTTTGTTACCTTTGCAGTGTACCACAATAATGGTACACATCAATACATCATCCACATTACAAGCTATGATCACTGTAAAGCAACTATCATTCGGCTATACCCGTCGTCGTAACATCTTCGACAGCCTAAGCCTGGAGCTCCCCAAAGGGAGCATCGTCGGCCTACTAGGGCGCAATGGCGAGGGGAAGACTACCCTACTCAAGCTCCTCTATGGGCAGCTCCTACGCCGTCAGGGAGAGCTCAAGGTACTAGACTTAGACCCTAAGCACCGAGCTGTCTCTTTCCTCCAGCAGGTATATCTGCTACCAGAGGAGTTTCAGGTACCCCCGATCTCGATCCGAAGCTTCTTCGACATATCTGCCCCTTTCTACCCAAACTACGATGAAGCGGTAGCCAAGGAGCTGATAGACACCTTCGGGCTGCAGTGGGATATGAACCTCAAGAAGATCTCTCAAGGGCAGAAGAAGAAGGCTCTCATAGCCTTTGCCTTATCCCTGCGTGTGCCCCTGCTCCTACTCGACGAGCCCACCAACGGCCTAGACATCCCATCTAAGGGTGAGTTCCGCCGTACCGTAGCCCGCTACACCACCGACGAGCAGACGATCATCATCAGCACGCACCAAGTGAGAGACCTAGAGCAGCTAATAGACCGTATACTCATCATGGAGCGAGGATCTATCTTCTGCAATGCTACAGTAGCAGATATCACAGAGCGACTAAGCTTCAGACTAATCACTCCCGAGCTAGCAGACAAGGCTCTCTATAGTGAGCCCTCAGCAGTAGGTACAGTAGGTATCCTACCAAGTGATGGGAGCGAAGAGTCTGAGAGCAACTACAGCATGGAGCTCTTCTTCAATGCCGTTATCTCTGAGCGTGATCGCATCCTACAGGCTCTCTCTGAGAAGCACTAATCACTGACTCCGCCCTATCTCACACCCAAACAACAATACAACGACAATGAATACCTCTAGTCTCCATACATCATCCCTTGGTCGTATCCTCCTACTCACCAAGGCTAGCCTGACGGGCTCACTCAGATCCTTCCTGATCTTTCAGCTCGTCATGGCTATTGTCTTCATCGCAGCCCCCCTCCTCATCAACTTGATCGGCTCGGGGTTCAACCTAGAGTTCGCCTATAGAAAGCTCGCCGAGTCCTTCCTCGATGGGACTCTCCTCCTCTCCTATGCACTCGCCACCTGGATATACTGCCTGATCTGGATCTGCCAGCTCGTGCATACCTCTAATCCCTCAGCCTTCACGCAGATACCGGCCTCTGTCGGGGAGAAGATAGCTACGATGGCTCTAGCGACGCTTGGATACCTATTCATCACCCTGATGTCCATAACGATCATCGCACTAATCTTCAGCTGGATAGCGCCCGATGACGTAGTTAAGAATGAGTTCTTCTTACGGGAGATAGGAAGGGAGCTCATGAAAGATATCGATAATCTAAGCACAGCCAATCAGATCGCACTACTCTCATCGACTATCTTTGCTATTGTGATGCCTGTCCTCTGCATGCTCTACTTCCGACGCCCACTCTTCGGATTCTGCGCCATTGGGCTCATCATAATCCTTGTTATTGGGATAAGCACCTCCCAGACAGTCAGGATATTCAGTAACGCAAGCTTCTATAACGATAGTGAAATAGAACAGCTAGAGAGGGAGCTGGCGTTCATACGTAACGTCTATAGTAGCGTCATGCTTATCGTTAATGCTGCTATAGCCTACGGCATCTACTATAGGCTCAAGACAATCCAAATTAAGTAAGATGACATGGCTTATCTCAACGTGGGCTTCACCCACATCATCGACTATATTACCGAGGGCATCCTCTCGGGTAAGTATCAGGAAGAGGGACGTATCCCCTCCGTACGAGACCTAGCCGTGCTGATGCAAGTGGCCCCAAACACGGTCGTACATGCCTATGACAAGCTCTCGGCACGTGAGCTCATCTATACCCAACGTGGGTTAGGCTTCTTCGTCTCGACAGGGGCACTGGAGCGTGTACGCTCACAGCGTAGGGCACTCTTCCTCGATGAGACCATCCCGCAGATACGTAGGGAGGCCAAGCTAATTGGCATCACCGGCGAGGAGCTACGAGAGGCACTTGACCTCTAGCTCCTAGCTAGCACACCATATACAGAGAGCGAACAGCCCCCATAGGTATGATCCTATGGGGGCTGTTCGCTCTCTATTCGTATGTAAGCCACCAGAGGCATAAGGTCATCCAATGCTGCTCTCAAGGGGAGTCCCCATAGTTAGGTATTTTCTATTACTACCTCCTATTGGCTAGTTTCTTATGGTACCTTTGTGTGCCCGATCATGAGATAGGGCTAGTAGTAACATTTATTCTAGACAACCCATAAGTTTTTTTGATAGGTATGAGACACCTTACTCGCCTGATCTTCCCTGTGGTAGCACTGCTCGCTGTGGCATCATCCTGCAAGAGCACCGACAACCCACTTCCTCCTACCCCTCCCGCTCCTCAGCCCCCCAAGCTCCAGTTGACTCTCCCTGCCTCGACAGACGAGATCGCCCCCAGCGAATATGCCATCCTCATGGACTTCGCTACACGTAATGGACTAGAGGCTCAATTCAAGGCTAAGAAGCCCAGCGAATGGAATCTCTCTGCCCTAGCCTTCGACTTCGTCAAGGGCTCGGACAGCAAGTACCACATCACGAAGATCCTCAATGGTTCCTCGGGCTACACCAGTGTCAAGAAGCTAAGCCTACTCGCCACAGAGAGCCTCCCCGAGCTCCAGCGCATCGAGCTCACCGCCCCACTCCTTGAGGAGGTACAGCTACGCAACCTCCCCAAGCTCGCCTTCCTGAGTCTGAAGGGTACACAGAGCGACAAGAAGGCTCCCCTCACCAAGCTCACCTACGAGGCACTCCCTCTACTAGACAGCGTGATTCTCCAGAGCTTCCCCTCACTCAAGACAGCCAATGACGACAAGGCTCTCAAGCTCCCTGCCCAAGGCTATGACCCCGACAAGGGTGGCATAGACCTCCTGCCTAAGATCGGCTATATCGAGCTCACCGATCTCCCTGCCGTGACCGAGCTCTATGTCGATCCTCTATACGCTACAGTCTCTAAGGGGCTTAGTCTGTCGAAGCTCTCTAGCCTCAGCTACCTCCTCATCTCAGGAGCTAAGCTGAGCTCCATGACCTTCGATGGTAAGGACTACCCTCGCCTAGAGACCCTCACGATCAAGAAGCCCCAGGCAGGATCAGCTACTGCGCTCACCCTCTCCGCCCTCCCCAAGCTCCACGAAGTACTCATCCAGTCCCTAGGCGGAGTGACCACAGCCACTGTCAGCTCTTCGCCCGAGCTCACCAAGCTAGACATCGGGGGCGGGAAGCTCTCCACCCTTAGCCTCACAGAGCTCCCCAAGCTACAGACCCTACGACTAGCGGACAACGAGCTCAAGAGTCTTGACCTCAGTACCCTCTCTACGCTACGGACGGTAGACCTCTCGCACAACCTCTTCGCCTCCATCGCCGACATGAAGCTCCCGAATACGATCACGAGCCTAGCGATCAGTGGCAATGAGGCTATTACCGAGGCCAACCTCGCTCCCTATCGTGACCTCGAGGCCTTCGTATGCTTCGGTCTCAAGAAGGGTAAGACGGCCCAAGACCACAACCAACGAGGGAGTCTCGCCGTCATCAACATCAACGGCCTAGCGAAGCTCCAGATGCTGCGTGTACCCAATAACCGTCTTAGCTCCATCTTTGAGCTCGGCTACGAATATCCTGTGCTGGAGAGCCTAGAGATCGACCACAACTCCCTCTCCCCCGAGGCTCATGTCAAGACCTATCTCGTCGTAGGGCGGGGTAAAAGCAAGAAGATCACCCTCACCAAGGACACCTTCGAGGGTCAAGCTCCCTATGCCGTCACCGTACGCAAGGATGGTACCGTAGACCTCACGGGTATTCACAAGGTACTCATCTCCCCAGACAGCCCGTTCGGGCTCAGTGGCTCAGGTGATTTCATCGGCATCTTCATCATTGAATCCAAGAAATTCCCCTCCTTGGCAGGGCAAGAGGCCAATACCAGCAATGCCCGCCTCTACCTAGGCGAAGATCCTGACTACGGCAACGGCCTCTGGCAGATCAGGAACAAGGGAAAGTACGCCGTGCGTATCCACCTAGAGCAGCTGAACTCCCTCGCACCTCTCTTCCCTAAGGCTCTGGAGAGTGCCTCCTTTGAGATCAAGTAGTGTGATCAAGTAGTGAGACCAAGTAGTCCTCCCTCCGCTGGGAGGTAAAGCAACCACACCTACTCCGCTCATTACACAGCGGGATGGATACACGCCCTCAGCTCTAGTAGCTGAGGGCGTGTGTCGCTTTTGCCCAAGCTCCTACCCACCCTCTGCACCCTCGCATATCCCCTTTCCAACCAACCCATTCCGTAAGCTATACCTCTGCCCCCACAGTCCCCCTCTCCTCTACTAGGAGAGATGGGAAAGAGAGCCCATAGAGGAGATACCCAAGCCATCAGGGTGGATGCGAAGACGAGGGGGAACACATGACATCACTAGAGGTCGATAGCATTGTACTCAAGGGATATAGATTCAAGGTAGAGGCATCTGTCCGAAGAGTAAACTTACCGAGCATACACCTCCTACCTACGAGGGCAAAAGTATACACGTGTGTATACAACAGTATACAAGCGTGTACACTCTTGTGTACACGTGTGTACACAACAACGCTCTAGGTATGTCTGCTGGAGGGCTCTCTCAGAGGAAGAATTCTCGGAGCTAATGCCTAGGCACAGGAGAGATTAACTAAGGGTACTCTTGGATATGAAGTAGTATTCTAGGAGAACCCAAGCGGAGGCATTGAGCGGGGTATACTCAAAAGCGATCATGCTTCAGCCCTAAAACACAAGAAGGGTACTAGGGGCAAGGCTGAATATTTGTACTTTTGTGACGCTAACAGAAACAAGTAATCTCAAGGTAATGCCCGTAGTCCAAGGTGTCCTGCTGACCTTCGTCGCCTATATCCTCTTCCTCTTCCTGCTAGCTCGGCTAACAGGTCGTAGGGATGACAACGCTAGCTTCTTCCTCGCCCGCCGAGCGACCCCCTGGTGGGTGGTAGCGATCGGGATGCTCGGGGACTCCATTTCGGGTGTGACCTTCGTGTCTGTACCCGGCGATGTCGTCCACTCGGGCATGACCTATATGCAGCTCGTACTGGGCTTCTTCGTGGGCTATATAGTGGTGACCTATGTCCTGCTCCCACTATACTACCGACTACAGCTGGTATCTATCTATAGCTATCTCGAGCGACGCTTCGGCAGGCATAGCTACCGCACGGGGGCGATGTTCTTCATCATCTCCAAGCTCTTTGGGGCCGCAGCCAAGCTCTACGTCATCACCTTGATCCTGCAGAGTCTCGTCTTTACGCCCCTAGGCGTCCCCTACCCCGTGACAGTAGTCGGTGTGGTAGCTATCATCTGGCTCTATACCCAGCGTGGAGGGATGGGGACGATCATCTGGACGGATGTGCTACAGACCCTTTGTCTAGTCACGACCCTCATCCTCATGCTCTACCAGGTCTCCTCCCAGCTAGGTCTCAGCCTATCGGGGATCGTGGAGGTGGTGCGGAGCTCGGAGCATAGCCGGATCTTCGTCTTCGACGACTGGGCGAGCCCTCTATACTTCTGGAAGCAACTCATCAGCGGAGCCTTCATCGTGATCGTGATGACGGGACTTGATCAGAACATGATGCAGAAGAACCTCACCTGCCGTAGTCTTAGGGAGGCACAGACCAATATGCTCACCTACGGCTTCGGGTTCATCCCGCTGAACCTCCTCTTCCTCACCCTAGGGGTCTTGCTCGTGCACTATGCGAGCACGATGGGGCTTAGTCTACCGGAGAAGACAGACAGCATACTGCCCTATCTAGCTACGACCCAGCTAGGATCGGTGGTGCTGATCTGCTTCACGCTCGGGATCACAGCCGCCTCCTTCTCCAATGCTGACTCTGCACTGACGAGCCTGACGACGTCGGTATGCACCGACCTCCTCGGCATGGACATTAAGGGGGGCGAGCAGCGTCGTAGATGGATCCACCTAGGGGTATGTGTAGCCTTTGCCCTCATGGTGCTCTTCATCGGGAGCATGCAGCAGACCTCGCTCCTGAAGACCATCTTCACCGCCGTCTCCTATACGTATGGCCCACTGCTGGGGTTCTTCGCCTTTGGGCTACTGACGAAGCTACCTATTCGCGATCACCTCGCCCCCTACATCGCCGTGCTCTCGCCCCTCGTGAGCTATGCCCTCGCCTATAGTCTAGAGCATACCATCGGCTACCGAGTGGGCTATGAGATACTCCTCTTCAATGGACTCTTTACCTTCGTCTCGCTCTGGATCACCCATGATCGGAGGGGGAAGAAGGTGCATGTTTAACTATATATCCAACTCAACTCAATGAAGCAATCCCAGCTGCACCAGCAGACGACCGCCCTACGCTTCCGTCGTATGACGAGGAAGGGCTATGGTGCCTTCAACACGATGCATCGAGTCGTGACGATCGGGACACTAACCAGTCTAGCCCTAGCCTGCGCCTATTCCAGCACAGCTAGCGCACAGAACATCGGGGGCACCGACCCACGTACCTCTCCCGACTCAGACAAGGAGCACGAGATCGAGCAGGTGACCGTCACCGCCTCCAAGATCGCCACGCCACTCAATCAGACAGCCAAACTCATCACCGTCATCTCTGCCAAGGAGATCGCTAAGGCGCCGGTACGATCGCTACAGGACCTACTCGTCTATGTAGCAGGTATAGACGTAGCCCAGAGAGGCGCACACGGCGTACAAGCCGACATCTCCATCCGTGGAGGTTCCCAAGACCAGACCATGATCCTACTGAATGGTATCAACCTCAGTAATGCAGAGACAGGACACCTTAGCCTGGACATCCCGATCAATCTCTCCGACATCGAGCGCATAGAGGTCCTGCGTGGCCCCTCAGCCCTCATCTACGGCGTAGGTGCCTTCTCCGGAGGGATCAATATCATCACCCGACACGATACACACGACCGACTCTATGCCAGCATCACGGCCGGCATGCACCGTCTACGCAGTATAGAGCTCAGAGGCTCTAGCCGCTGGGGCAAGACGACGAACTCACTCTCGGCCAGTAGCCGCAGTAGTGCAGGATACCAGACCAACACCGACTATCAGATCAATAATGCCCTCTGGCAGACCCGTCTCCAGCTAGAGGGTACGAACAAGATCGACCTACAGGTAGGCTACAATGAGAAGCAGTTCGGGGCGAACAGCTTCTACTCTGCAAAGTTCCCCATGCAGTACGAGTACACACGTCGCTACATCTCCTCCCTACGTGGGGAGCTGGGTACAGGACAGCTACGCTTCGTACCAGCTATATATTGGGATCGTGCCTACGATCAGTTTGATCTAACGAAGGGCTCAGACAAGGGACGCAACTACCACCGCACCGACAGCTATGGAGCCCACCTCGCCACCAGCTACCTCTCCTCCATCGGGATGACGACCCTAGCTGCAGACCTGAGACGTGAGGAGGTGATCAGTAGCAAGCTCGGACGACTACGCTCTAAGCCTAGTGGGGTGTACACGCATGCAGACGACCGCACCAACCTCGGACTCAGCCTAGAGCACACACTGAGCATACACGACTTCACCCTCTCGGCAGGCGCCTTACTCAACCACACCAGCCTCCTAAGGGATGTCTACAAGCTACTCCCCTCGGTGAGCCTCAGCTACCACCCCACGCAGCGATGGACCTTCTCAGCAGGGTGGAGCAAGTCTATGCGCACACCTACCTTTGTCAATCTCTGGTACACCACAGAGACCCACAACGCCAGTGGAGTCCTTCAGCCCGAGTACTCTCAGTCCTTCGAGCTATCAGCACGCTACCACAGCAGTGTACTCCAGGCCTATATCTCTGGCTTCAAGACAGAGGGGCGAGACCTCATCGACTGGGTCAAGCAGTCCCCCAGCGACACGAAGTGGAGCTCGTGGAACCACTCTAGGATCGACAACTACGGCCTAGAGGCGGGGGTCACCCTACGCTATGGAGCCTACCTCCCCTTCCTAGGCACAGAGAGCAAGCTACAGCTGGACTACCTACACATACATCAGGAGCACCAAGCCCGGCAGCTCATCTCCCTATATACACTCAATTACCTCCGTCACAAGTTCACGGCTCACCTCTCCTACCGCATTGGTCGCCACCTAGAGGGTAGCTGGGACCTTCGCTATCAGGATCGTGTAGGCCAGTCCTCCCCCTTCGCTACACTAGACGGCAAGCTCGATTACCTCATCAGCGAACATCTACGTATAGGGATACAGGCCAACAACATCACCGATACCCGCTACTCCGACATCGTAGGTGTTGTACAGCCAGGCTTCTGGCTCTCAGCTGGCATGAGCTGTAAGCTATAGGTATTATCCTGGGATAGACATCTACCTACCCCAGCACAAGAAAGGACGTAGCTCCACTCGGTCACACCGAGGGAGCCACGTCCTTTCTTTATTTCATCTCCTATCCTCTCGGGCTAGTGCTTGCCCTTGCTAAGGCGGTAGCTAGAGGAGGCGTATGCCTAGAGTGAACCAACTAGTGGTATTCTTCATCCCATAGGGAGCCTGCCTTGTGGCACTCCGCAGGCCTTGCTCTACCCCGATGCGCAGGTATATATTCTGGAGCTCCAGCTTAGCTGCTAGATGGAGAGCTAGGTCATTCTTCTTAAACTGGAGTCGCTCCCCGCTGGGAGTATTGTTGCCCGTCTGGTACTCCTCGTCCTCGAAGACCCGATACTCGACCTCCTGCCCCTTAGCTCCCCCCGCTAGGTAGTGATAGCGTGAGGTCATCCCGATAGAGTACGAGAGCCCAGCCTCCCCACTTAGGGCAACGCCTAGGCCGGGGACAGCTAGACGAAGGCCATAGGCAACGGGGATATTGACGTAGCGTAGATCGAGCTGTTCCCTGCCTACACCAGCGTCCGAGGGGTAGCCCATGGGGCGGGCATTGGCTAGTGTCAGGTCGTTTTGTGCGCCCTGCCCTTGGTAGTAAATACCAGCGGACAGATAGCTAAGGAGTCCGAGAGAGAGCTCTGCTCCCACCCCTAGGCGTATTCCATAGCTTGGCTGGAGCCCCCCGGTACTCCTTCCCGAGGAGACCCGTAGGTTGGAGGATGTCCCCCCGACCTCTGCTCCGATACGTAGTGGATAGGACTGTGCGATAGCTGGGGACGAGGCTAATAGAGCGATGAGGAGGAGGCGTAGGGGTAGCTTATACATTATTCTTGGGCTGATCACTAAGTAAAGTAAATAGGAGAGCCCACACCATGACGCTACATAGGTGTCATGGTGCGGGCTCTACGGGAGATAACGCTAGATATACGGTGCTTCGTATACTTAGGTGCTAGGGGATAGATATCGTCTGGACTACCTCAGGTGGCTTAGAAGCGAACACCTAGAGTCGTGGATAGGCTGAGGATAGTTACTCGACTTCCTTCAGGGTAACTATTGACCCTTGTTAGTCCATGATCCACGCCTATGCGTAGGTAGTAGCGACTATACTCCGCCCTAAGACCACCATGAGCTGCAATATTTACGGGGAGGAAGAGAGTGGAGCCATTGCCTCGACCAGATCCAGACGATCCATTCGTCCCAGAGGAGAAGATGGGGACACTTGCTTCTCCGAACTTATTCCGATTGCCTTCATACAGAGTGTAGCTCAGTGATCCTCCCAGACCTATGGAGAAGCGGCAGCCAAGCTCACATGCAAGGCTGAACTTACCGTCCTCTGATAGTGCTGCCCTATTGCCGAATAGCAGGGGGATGGATAGATAGTGAGTCGTCATCCTTTCCTCGATTGCCGCTAGACGACTTAGGTCGATGTTTAGACCAGCCTTCTTTAGTGTTGCGGCCTGATCAATACTTAGGTCTTGACTTGATCTAGGGGCATAGTAGGATAGACCTGACGACAGATAGTAGCCACTGTTCCCTAGCTTCAGATCAATACGTCCCGTCAGAGAAGGGGAGAGGCATAATGGTGTACGTGCCTTCTCCTTACCAGGAGTATTCATCAAGAAAGAAGAGTAGTCCACCCCAGCATCGACAGCGAAGGTTACCTTGCGTTGTGCCATAAGGCTGCTCGTGGTGAGGGTGAGTAGGAGCAGAAGTAAAGTGCTTCGTTTCATGTGTCTTGAGTATGAGTTAGTGAATGTATTGGGTTTCGTTGTATCCTATCGTTGTATCCTTGAGGTAGGTATATGAGCTCACTTGATGGGTAGGTGTAGGACTCTTCGCTCTCCGATATAGCCTTCCAGGAGCTGTCCTATCTCCACCGCACCCACCCCCGCGGGTGTCCCCGTGAAGATAAGGTCTCCCATACGAAGGGTCTGGTGTCGGCTGATATGGGAGATCAGGCTATCTATCCCATGGATCATTTCTGAGGAGGTGGCACTCTGTCTCGTCACTCCATCGACATCCAGGCGAAAGGGTATCGGACACTCAGGATAGCCTAGCTCTTCCTTGGAGAGCCAGGTACCGACCACCGCAGAGCCGTCGAAGACCTTCGCCGAGAGCCAAGGGTGCCCCTCTGCTATAGCCCTCCGTTGTAGATCTCGGGCGGTGAAGTCTATCCCCAGCGTAATATAGTTGTAGTAGCGGTGTGCAAACCGCTCAGCGATCCGCTTTCCTACACGACTGATCTGTACGACTAGCTCAGCCTCATACTCCACCGACGAACCCATATCGGGGAGGAAGAAAGGAGTATTGGGACGGAGAAGCGAATCCCCCTTGTGGAAGAATACCGGCTCGGCATGAGGCGGGCTCTGTACACCTAGGCCTAGGCTCTGAGCCTCGTCTCGGTGTGTAGGATAGTTGAAGCAGACACCTAGGATCTTCATACCTTCCTCCCCTCTTGTAGTCGCTCCTGCGTAGCCTTCATGCGGGTAAACATCAGAGCGAGGTGAGCGTACATAGAGGTATTCTGTACGACGACATTGGGTGGGGTCTGGATACGGAAGGGGGTGAAGTTCCATAGTGCACGTATCCCAGCCCGCACCAGACGATCCGTCATCAGCTGTGCCTGTAGGACGGGGACAGTGAGGATAGCGATCTGTACCTCCTCGGCCTGGATACGAGAGGCAAGCTCATCGATATGATACACGGGTACCCCGGCTACCTCGGTGCCTATGATCTCCTCGGCGACATCGAAGCCGGCCAATACCTCGAGACCAAACTGCCGAAGCCCCTTATCTGCAAGGAGCCCCGAACCTAGACTCCCGACTCCGATTAGGAAGGCACGATGCTGCTTTGTGAAGCCGAGGAACTCCTCCAGATACTCTATCAGTGCGGCTGTCTCATAGCCTACACGAGTACGCCCCTGGAGCTGGACGTAGGATAGATCCTTAGCCACGAGGGCGGCATCCACCCCTACCCCCTGGGCTATGCGGGTCGAGGAGACATACTCATGGCCCTCTGTCTTCAGGAGCTGGACGAAGGAGAGATACCAGGGCAAGCGACGTAGCGTAGGCTCGGGGATCGTGCGCATCTTATCTCCTATCTCTTTCTTCTTACTCATGTTCGTTGTTACTTGGAGTCTAGTAGATTGTTCTACACAAATGTAGTGAATTAGCTCCTCTACACCAAGGCGGTACCAGATCACACGATAGCCTCTCCCTCACACTCTATAGAGAGCTCCACACAATAACTATACCCGAGGGGAGGAGCTCCACAGCACGTCCTCGTATCCTCGGGGGTGTGCCGTGGGCTCGCTGTGCATAGCGCTGGGAATACGGGAATCTCTAGGAGGGGTCTTCCGCCTCAGCATTCCCCATCAGGTAGGCCTTGATGAACTCATCGATCTCGCCATCCATCACAGCCCCGACGTTGGAGGTCTGGTAGCCGGTACGATGATCCTTCACTCGGCGGTCATCGAAGACGTAGCTACGGATCTGGGCTCCCCACTCAATCTTCTTCTTTCCTGCCTCGACCTCGGCCTGAGCTCGACGGCGACGCTCGAGCTCCTTGTCGTAGAGCTGGGAACGAAGGAGGCGCATCGCGTTCTCACGGTTATCGGTCTGGGAGCGAGTCTCGGTATTCTCGATAATGATCTCCTCCTCAGCCCCCGTCTCGGGGTCTCGGTAGCGGTAGCGCAGACGCACACCGGTCTCGACCTTATTGACGTTCTGCCCGCCAGCGCCACTAGAGCGGAAGGTATCCCAGCTGATGTCGGCAGGATTGACCTCTACCTCGATCGTATCATCTACGAGGGGGACGACAAAGACGGAGGCAAAGCTGGTCATGCGCTTGCCCTGGGCATTGTAGGGTGAGATACGGACGAGGCGGTGTACCCCGGTCTCGCTCTTGAGGAAGCCATAGGCCTGATCCCCCTCGACCTGCATGGTCATCGTCTTGATCCCCGCCTCTTCGCCGTCCTGCCAGTTGGTGATGGTGGTCTTGTAGCCCTGCCTATCGCACCAGCGGGCATACATACGAGCGAGCATGGAGGCCCAGTCTTGGCTCTCGGTACCGCCTGCGCCTGCATTGATCTTGAGGACGGCACCTAGGCTATCCTCCTCGGCACGGAGCATATTCTTCAGCTCCACCTCCTCTAGTAGGGCACGGGCTCGGGCATAGGCCTCATCAACCTCTTCCTCGCTGGTGATCCCTTCCCTGAAGTACTCCAGAGCAAGGCTCACCTCCTCGGTCAGCCGATCGATCTCGTCATAGTAGTTGATCCATTTACGTAGATCCTTGACCTTGCGCATCTGTGCCTCGGCACGTGCTCTATCTTCCCAGAAGGAGGGGTCTGCCGTACGGAGCTCCTCCTCCTCTAATTGGATACGTCGGCTATCGATGTCAAAGGTACCTCCCCAGCGCAGACTTGCGCTCCAGTAGGTCTCCTAACTGGTCTGTCGTTATCATTACTCTATCAATAATGTACAGTGATACATACGAATTGTCGCCCGAAGATACGAACAATCACCCAAAGTCCTTTGCACTCAGTCCCCTCCTCCCAAGGCTACTAGAGGGCTCTATAGTCAGCCACCGGACTCGGTACATCCCCACATTAGCTATTCCTCGCCTCCTAGTCTCCTCGGGTAGACCACCTCATAGGACATCACGATAGCACTACCCGAGTCCCCCGAGGCATATCATTCCTCCTATACCTCGGAGCTTGGGCATGGGCTTCGCTCCCTCCTCTTCATAGTCTTCCCCGCACACGCGTACCTATTATTATGGTATAGGAGGATAACCAGGGGAGGCATACCGCTCTCCGCCCCAGTGGGATAAGCCGACCAAACAACCCCTAGATAACCAGCTCTGTATCAGGCACGCCGAGAGGTCTGAAACGCTCTTACCGAGAGCGCCTATGCGCTCTCGGTAAGAGCGTCCTCATCACCTTACATAGGTGACGGAAGCGTTCATTATAGGAGCGCAGGTGCGCTCTCGGTATACTCATCTTGGGGCGTATGGGATACCCTCAATAGCCAAGGCTGTTGAGGGGTATCTCCCCACATCCCCACATGGGTGGGGCGACCTAATCGCCCCGACAAGTCTCGCACGGAGGAGCGTACGGGACTCTCTGGCTCGGTCTCCCGAAGTTTCAGGCATTAGCCCCGTCGTCAGCTAGGCAGGATGAAGCAAAGTTTCTATCTTTGCGGATACATACACCCGACGTATATACTACGCAGTACATATATAATGCCCTAATATTACGCTACACAGACGTATGCTTAGCTCTCTACGGAATAGACCGGCCTACCCTTGGCTCGTCGTCGCCCTACTCTGGGTCGTGGCTCTACTGAACTATATGGATCGGCAGATGCTCAGCACCATGAAGGATGCTATGTCGATCGACATCACCGAGCTACAGAGTGCCGAGGAGTTCGGTATCCTCATGGCCATCTTCCTCTGGATCTATGGATGTGTCAGTCCCTTCGCTGGGGCTATCTCTGATAGGGTGAACCGCAAGTGGCTCATCGTAGGGAGTATCTTCGTCTGGTCACTAGTGACCTTCCTCATGGGTGTGGCTGAGACTCTGGAGCAGCTACGTGTCCTACGGGCTCTGATGGGTATCAGCGAGGCACTTTATATCCCTGCTGGGCTCTCCTTGATCGCCGACTACCACGAGGGGAAGAGCCGCTCACTCGCCGTAGGGATACACATGACGGGTCTCTATATGGGGCAGGCTATCGGGGGCTTCGGTGCTACCCTTGCCTCGGCCTTCAGCTGGCATACGACCTTCTATATCTTCGGTATGGTGGGGATGGCCTATGCCCTAGTCCTCATCCTACTACTGCACGAACTCCCGAGAGGGGATAGGAGCGAAGGAGCAAAGGGTGGAGTGCAGAGCTTCACCCTTAGGAGCTTTCTCCAGGGCTTCGGGTGGCTCTTCAGTAATATCTCCTTTTGGGCTATCCTCATCTACTTCGCCGTACCGAGCCTACCTGGCTGGGCGACGAAGAACTGGCTCCCGACCCTCTTCTCCGAGAGCTTGGGGCGCGAGATGAGCGAGGCTGGGCCACTCTCCACGATTACCATCGCAGCCTCTAGCTTCGTAGGGGTACTCATCGGTGGCACACTCTCCGACCGATGGGTACGGACGAACCTCCGGGGACGCATCTACACTGGGGCTATCGGTCTGGCACTGACTATCCCCTCGCTGATCCTCCTGGGCTATGGGCATAGCATCGTATTTATCGTCCTAGCAGGGGTACTCTTCGGGGTAGGATATGGGATGTTTGATGCGAATAATATGCCTATCCTCTGTCAGTTCGTCCCCGCACGTCTACGTGCCACAGCCTACGGCTTCATGAATATGATCGGGGTCTTCGCGGGGGCAATGGTCACCCAGCTTCTGGGGAAGCTGAAGGATGCAGGTCACCTTGACTCAGGCTTTGTCTTCCTCGGACTGATTGTCCTCGTAGCACTCGCCATCCAGCTACTCGTTCTACGCCCCACAGCCGACAACATGCAATAACGCAATACTCTGCCCCAACACTAATAGTAATAGACAACGAGATGATACTAGGCACCCTAAAGGACAGTGCTCGCTACGAGGCACTACACCCCGACTTCAAGGAAGTCTTCGACTACATCAAGCAGCACGACCTACTACACACAGAGCTCGGGCGCATCGAGCTCCGTGGGGACGACATCTTCATCAACAATATCGACCCTACGACCTCCCTAGCCAGTGATCAACCCCTAGAGGTACACGAGACCTATCTGGATGTGCACGTGCTCCTCGAGGGGAGAGAGCGCATCGGATGGCTCCCGGCCAGCGAGTGCCGTAAGGCTCGTGGCACCTTTGACCACGAGAAGGACTTCATCCTCTACGACGATACCCCTACCAGCTACGTGGATCTACTTCCCGGCCAGTTCGCCATCGTATATCCCGAGGATGCCCATGCCCCGATGATCGGTCAGGGTGAGAAGATCCGCAAGCTCATCATCAAGATACGAGTGAAGTAGTACAATCCCCTCCTCCCCCTCTAGGATCTATACCCTACACGAAGGATGAAGCATCAGATAGCGGGACTAGCACTACTGCTCCTAGGGTTCATAGGCAGCTCCTGTGGTGTACACAGCACAGGGAGTGGGCACATGCGCCCCCACAAAGAGGGAGAGAAGCATGAGCTAGACGAGCTAGATGAGCTAGAGAAGAGTTCCTGCAGTCCAAGTGACTACATAGAGGTCTATGAGGTAGGGGGGAGCGTAGGGCATCCAGCCTATGACAAGCATGGAGTGTCAGCTGCCTTTGCTGGCCGAGTGGGAGGTAAGCTCCTGCTAGCAGGCGGAGCAAACTTCCCCGACAAGCCTGCTGCCGAAGGAGGTAAGAAGGCTTACTATGATCTAGCTTTCGTGGGCACACCCCGTCAAGGAGGCAGGCATATCGACTGGGCAAGCGCAGGACATCTCCCCAAGGCTCTGGCCTATGGGGTCAGTCTACAAGCCCAAGACACCCTCTATATCGCTGGAGGAGAATCATCGGACGGCAGCGAACGGGGCTTCTATCGCCTCACCCTAGACACACATGGAGCACTACGAACCGACACCCTCTCTCCCCTGCCCTTCACGATTAACAATGCTGCTGGAGCCGTCTTCGGACAGCGTCTATACCTTGTCGGTGGGATACAGGACGGAGTCGCTAGTGGTACGATCTGGGTCTATGATCTAGGCCATAGTGAGGGTGGGTGGAAGTGCCTAGCAGAGCTCCCCGAGGCTGGCGGATACCTCCAGCCCGTCGCCTCAGTGGTAGGAGATAGTCTCTATGTCAGTGGAGGCTTCACACTAGGTGATGCTGAGCACCCAGCTCGTGTCCACCAGGGTATCCATAGCCTATCCCTCACTGATCCACGAGGAGGATGGCACACATATTACCTCACCCTGACCTCACCCAAGCGTCGGGACTACTGGGCTGGTGGCAACTTCGTCCCCGTAGCCGGAGGGATCATCGCCACTGGAGGTGTCCATACAGAGATCTTCGAGCCTGCCATCGAACGTATACGTAGACTAAAGCACGACAAAGAAACGTTATCTGGGGAGGAAGTAGCCCAACTCACCCAGACGCAGTCTGCCTATATGAGACAGCCCATAGCCTGGTATCAGTTCACGAGCGACCTCTACTACTATGCTCCTGAGATGGGAGGCTGGCGGAGTATCGGCTCTATGCGGCCCGACCTATTGGGTAGAGCAGGAGCAAGCCCGATCGCATACGACCAGCGACGGGTATATCTCCTACAAGGGGAGCTCAAGCCGGGCATACGTAGCCCCAAGATCATCGGGATCGAGATCTCGAAGTCCCCACACAGAATTAAGTAAGCATCTATAGATTAAGTAACATCCATATAATACGTACATCTATGAAGACAAACTCATGGCTTAGGGTCGGCCTATTGACCCTATCGCTCTGTCTCGCTCTACCTGCCGTAGCACAGCGTAAGAAAGGCTCCAAGCAGGCCTCTGCCCGGAAGGCAACCCCTCGGAAGCCCAAGGCTGGCAACTTCCTCGTACTCGGTACCGCTCCCGAGGAAGCCAATGGGAAGCAGGTCTATCTCTACGGGGAGGGACAGTCTCCGCTAGATAGCACCGTGGTCAAGGAGGGCAAATTCCACTTCGAGCGCCCTGTAGACAAGGCACTCATCGTAGCTCGTATCCTCATCCCCCAGAGCTACTATCTGCTGATCATCCCTGAGGCTGGCACGATCAATGCCCCTATGGACAAGGAAGCTGCTACGGGGACGCCCCTCAATGACCTCTATGCCAAGCTCAAGGCAGAGGACGAAGCCCTCGTAGCCCCTTACCGTGATAAGCTCAAGGCACTGCGTACCGATGCCTCCCTCTCTGATGAAGCTAAGGAAGAGGCCTATGACAAGATCGTATCAGAGCTCAACGGGATACAGCGCCCCCGTCTGCTAGCCCGTCTGACGGAGCACCCCAGTGATGCTATCGGCTATCATGCCCTACAGAACCTCCTCGCCCTAGGGGATGTCGAGGCTGCTCGTGCCGAGGCCTATGCTGCTATCGCTACCGAAGAGATCCGCAATAGTGAGCCCATCGCCAAGCAGCTCAGTGCCCTGCGTCGTCAGGAAGCTACGAAGCCCGGAGCACAGTTCATCGACTTTACGGGTGTCGATGATGCCAATCAGGCAGTTAGCCTTAGCGACTATGTGGGCAAGGGACATTATGTCCTCGTGGACTTCTGGGCCTCCTGGTGTGGTCCCTGCCGTCGTGAGATCAGCCACCTCAAGCAGGTACGTGATGCCTATAGCGACAAGGGGCTCGTCATCCTCGGGGCAGCAGTATGGGATGAGATGGAGGATCACCTCAAGGCGATGAAGGACCTAGAGATCACTTGGCCTCAGATCGTCAATAAGAATGAAGCTACTGAGCTCTATGGTATCCAGGGTATTCCTCAGATCATCCTCTTCGATCCCGAGGGTAAGATCGTAGCTCGTGACCTCCGTGGCAAAGCCATTGACAACAAGCTAAACGAGATCCTAAGCAAGACCGAAGGCAAGCTCTAAGAGCTCACCTCCGACACATCGATCATTCTATAGAGGAGAGCCCTCAGGTGCAGAAGTCATAAGACTCTAGCACTTGAGGGCTCTCCTCTAGCTCTATATAGTCCCACACAGGGAGAGATGGAGCTAGGTGCACTTGTTACTTACCTTTTATCTACCTTTGTCCTAGATGTAATATCCTTCGTTTACTCCTAGGATAGGACGAAGGACGAAGAAAAACAATATAGACCTCAGGTTTGCTTGGTATGAAGACGAACCTACGCTATCTTATCTACTCGCTCCTACCCTTCTTACTCCTCGAGGTAGCCTGGGCGAGAGAACCTCTACGAGGGCAGATCCTTGACCTAAAGGGTCAGCCCATCCCCTCGGTGCAAATCATGGAGGTCGGACGAGGCGTGCAGGTCTCGAGCAGTGATGCTCGAGGAGAGTTCACCCTCATCCTCCCCGATAGTGTAGAGACCATCACCCTAAGCTTCATCTGCGAAGGATACCGCACTAAAGTGATGCAGCTCGTCCCCCAGGAGCAAGCCTACCGCATCCTACTCCTACCTAGTGACCGCCAGCTGAGTGATGTCGTGGTACGTGCCCACCGGCTCCAGCAGGTGAGCTCCTTCGCGCCACTAAGCACACAGCTGTCTACCCTACAGGTACTCTCCTCTCCCCGAGCACTAGCCGACATACTAGGAGCACTCAGCGAGTCCCCCGAGGTACAGGTATCAGACACCGACGGTCGCCTAGCAGTGCAGGGAGGTGCACCTGGGGAGACCCAGATCTATGTGGATGGCCTCCTCTTACCCAATCCCTATACCCTCTCCTCACACAATGGCGGTCGGCGTACCACCATCTCCCCAAGTGCTTGTCAGAGTATGCGCCTCTACTCGGGCGGCTACTCCGCAGCCTACGGAGAGGCCCTCTCGGGGATAGTCGCACTGGAGACACTGGAGCTCTCCTCCATACCCACTAATACCGAACTAAGCCTAAGCCTACTAGGCGGATCTGTAGCCTCTACCCTAGGCTCGACACGAGCCAAGCTACGACTACAAGCCGACTATACCGATCTAACCCTGATGAACAAGCTCATCCCGAGCTACTACCCCTGGCGTAGGAGCTTCCACTCCCCCTCGCTCACTGCAACCTTTGCGAGCGATGTGAAAGGGAGCAAGATCAAAGCACAGCTCAGCTATCGCCACATGGGGTTTGCCTATGATCGCCTACCAAGCCGCCTATCTACCCTACTACACACCTCGCTCGGAGAGGATCAGTGGTATGGACGAGTGACGCTACGCAGAGCACTCGCCAGCCAGCTGGAATGGGAGCTAGGTGGGCACACACAGCTAAGAGACTTGACCGGTAGAGAACTAGAGCATACAGGGGACAGAGTACAGGAGCAGGAGCTCTATGCAGAGCTACGTAGTGCCCTCCGCTGGCGTATCTCGGATGCCCTCACTTGGCTCACGGGGCTCGACTATAGCTATAGAGACTATCGACAGACCTACAGGAGAGGTGCTGAGTATCGGCTAGGCTTTCGGGATCACCTGGAGACACTCTTCTCTGAGCTTAGTTGGCTTAGCCAAGGCTTCACGGTGAGCTTAGGCCTACGGGGTAGCTACAGCACCTACCTACGAGACCTCGGGCTCTCTCCTCGACTCTACGCAGGCTATCGCTGGGGCATACACCTCCTATCTGCTAGCTGGGGATACTACCAGCAGATGCCTTCGGCGGATATCCTACGCTTCACTTCCTCGCTCACACGCCCAGCTGTCTCCTCTACCCAGCTCACCTACGGCCTAGTCAGTGGAGGGCATTCGCTCCAGCTCGCACTCTATCACAAGTGGTATAGCCGGCTCGTACGGAGCTTCGGCAGTAGCTATCCGCTGACCTTTGACCAGCAGGGCGGAGGAGAGAGCTATGGAGCTAACCTCATCTACACGGGCAAGATTAGTGATCTCAACTATAGTCTAGCCTACGGCTACACACATGCTAGACTAAGCTATGACCGCTATCATCATCGCCTCTCCCCTGACTACCTAAGCCCCCACACGCTCAAGGCCAACCTCCGCTACTGGGCTCGTAGCCTCTCCTCGCTGATCGGAGTGAGCTACTACATAGATAGTGGAGCTACGGGCTATGATGCCTCACTGGAGCCGGTCTCCATCCCCTACAGACAGCGCCTCGACCTAAGCTGGACGTATGTGATCTCCCCTCGTATGGTCATCTATATGGGCTGTCAGAACATACTCGGAACGACCAACTACTGGGGCTTCGATCCTAGCTATGGGCACGATGACCCAAGCGGTCTGAGACGTACCCCTTCCTCCCGCATGATCTACCTAGGCATATTCTTCGCTCTAGGTCGAAAGCCCCTGAACATATAAATCAATCAAACAGATACTACAATGAAACAGATCCTCATCACCACCCTGCTCCTCCTACTCGGTGGATCTAGCCTACTACTCGCCTCTACAGAAGAGCCCAAGAAAGACCGTCAGCTCCGCCTAGAGGTGGATGGGATGACTGAGACCAAGGGTAACCTACTCATCGCCATCTACGACAAGGAAGAGAGCTATCCAGCGAAGGCCTATACCTATAGAGCCGTACCTGTAGATAGCCTAGTCAAGCACACAGAGATCACGCTACCAGAAGGACGGTACGTCGTCTCTCTCTTCCATGATGTCAATGGCAATAATCGGCTCGATACGGGCGAGTATGGTATCCCCACAGAGAAGTACGGCTTCAGCAACAACGCTCGGGGTGAGATGGGCTTCCCTTCCTTCAAGGACGCCGCTGTCGTCCTCAAGGCTGATCAGACCATCTACATCACCGTCCATTAGCATCCCCCGATACAAGCAGAGAGGCGACACATCCACCGAAGTGGATGTGTCGCCTCTGTACTTTGGGCTTATTATATAGGGGGTATAAGGATAGACCAAGGAGCAGTGCTCTGGGCTAAAGTCTCCCTTCGGAGAGAGCTATATGAGTGCTCCCTCTTCGATACGTCCAGTGAGACGCTGGTGCATTGCCGTAGCAGCCTTGCGCCCATCCCCCATAGCGAGGATGACTGTAGCCGCCCCACGAACTATATCTCCCCCTGCATAGACATCAGGCATCGAGGTTTGCTTGTCGTCGTTGACGAGGATATTCCCCCACTTATCGACCTTGAGATCAGGCATAGACGAGGCCACCAGAGGATGAGCAGAGTAGCCGATACAGACGACTACCTCATCTACGGGCATCTCCACTATGTCACCTGGGATAGCCACTGGACGGCGACGCCCGCTCTCATCTGGCGCTCCTAGCTCCATACGCTGTAGGCGCATAGAGATGACCCGACCAGACGAGTCTCCGATGTACTCCACTGGGTTATGTAGGGTCAGGAGCTGAGTCCCCTCCTCGCAGGCATGCTTAATCTCCTCGGCACGAGCAGGCATCTCCTCCTCACTCCTCCGGTAGACGATCATAGCCTGCTCTGCATCCAGACGGATAGCGGTACGTACGGCATCGATAGCCGTATTGCCACCACCGATCACGGCGACACGCTTGCCCCTAAGCTGGGGGAGCTCCGCTGCCAGCTCCTCAGGGCTCATCATATTGTACTTGGCTAGATACTCGCTGGCGGTATATACCCCCTTGAGGTCTTCGCCAGGGATCCCCATGTGGTTGGCTACGCCTACCCCAGTGGCGACGAAGATCCCTTCCATACCAGCAGCCTTTAGATCCTCATAGGTGATTGTCTCCCCCACGATGGTGTTTGTCTCGAAGTGTACCCCTAGGTCCCGCATCTTCTCGATCTCATCCTCGATGATGCTATTGGGTAGGCAGAACTCTGGGATCCCATAGCGCATGACCCCCCCGAGCTCGCTCTGAGCCTCATAGACGGTCACGTCATAGCCCCACTTAGCCATATCGGTAGCGAAGGAGAGCCCAGCTGGGCCACTCCCTACGACAGCTATCTTGCCACGACGGGGGGAGGTGGTAGGCTTAGGTTTGATGGAGCGGTCTCTATGGAGTCGCTCATAGTCGGCTACATAGCGTTCGAGGTTGCCGATAGAGACGGCCTGCTTCTTGAGACTAAGGGTATAGATACACTGGCTCTCACACTGCTTCTCCTGGGGGCATACACGCCCACAGACGGCAGGCAGGGAGCTGGTCTCACGGATTACATTTAGGGCATCTATCATCTCACCTCGCTCGATGAGCTTGATGAACGAGGGGATGTGTATTCCCACAGGGCAGCCATCGACGCAGCCAGGTGTAGGGCAGTCCAGACAACGACGAGCCTCGGCCATAGCCTCCTCTCTGGAGTAGCCGAGGGCGACCTCCTCGTGGAATGATGTTATGCGCTCCGAGATAGGGAGCTCAGGCATGGGAGTCTTGTCCAGCTGTACACGCTCCTTGTTGGGGTGAGCCTTTCGTAGGTCTGTTCTCCAGTCTTGACTACGTCGCTCCTTGATTAGCTCTTGCTTTGTCTTCATTGGTTGAGCTGATACAGGCATAAACATGCTTATGGTGATAATATCCTTCACAAAGATAAGGAACCTAGTCAAATAACAGACATTTGTCCTAGGCGCACAAAGAGCCGATGCCATAGATCCCCATACTTCACCCCACTAGAGCCTACCTAACCGGTAGGGCTGGAGGTCGGGCTTGCGGCCTCCCCCCGAGGAGGGACTTCCCTAGGCATTAATCTAGGCTTGTACGCTTAGTCCGTCACATCGTGAGAGCGATGTATGAGACCACGAGGCATCAGGGGAAAAGTGGTCAAGGAGCTCACCCTCAGATAGGTATACCGGCTCCCTAGCCGTAGACTAGCCAAGCATTCCTCTGCTATTTAGAAGGGGGGAAGTATACACGTGTGTACACTGTTGTATACCTGCGTGTATACTCTTGTGTACTCACGTGTACACTACTTCGCTCTCGGTATATCCCCCATAGGGGTCTCGCTGGTACCCTTCTCGGGCTATCCTCTGAGCAAACTAAGAGGTATGGCTAAGCCCCCTCTGGACAAGAAGGAACACCCCAGAGAGCCAGAGAGGAGAATATGAAGGGGGGATCATACATCCGTCCTGAGCACACAGCTCTGTGTCAGACGCATTCCTTATATAATTCGTATCTTTGCGTCCGTACGTAGCTAGGTGAGCTACATACTCATATACATCGCGTATAGATTTTAATGGGAGTACTTCATCAATATAAGATAGGCTATAGGCGGTCGCTCCTCTGCCTCCTCATGTGGCTACTCGCTCTGGGCTCAGCGTATGCCCAGGCAGTACGCAAGGTCGGCTATATGGACTATATCCGCACCTACAACGCAGAGGCTCGTCGGCAGATGGATCGCTATGCTATCCCCGCTAGTATCACTCTAGCTCAGGGACTCGTGGAGACAGGAGCTGGGGCGAGCACCCTAGCACAAGTGCATAATAACCACTTCGGCATCAAGTGCCATACGACGTGGAATGGAAAGCGTACCTACAAGAGTGACGACAACCCCAACGACTGCTTCCGTAGCTACCCCTCTGCCCGGGAGTCCTATGAGGATCACTCCCTCTTCCTCAAGGGCAAACGTTATCAGCGACTCTTCGCCCTACGCTACGATGACTACCGAGGGTGGGCCAAGGGGCTACAGCTCTGTGGCTATGCCACGAACAAGGGCTATGCCAATATGCTCATCAAGGTCATCGAGGACTACGAGCTATACACCTTTGACCACGGCGAGTACCCCACCTGGTACCGAGGCCATGCGGGCAGTACCCGAGACCAAGGACGCCGTACAGCATCCCATGCGAAGTACGACCGTCCCATGCGTCCTACCTATATCAGCTACGGGCTACTCTACGTCCTAGCCGACCAGAATGACTCCTATGAGCGCATCGCCGAGGACATGGGTATGTCGGCCAAGAAGATTGCCAAGTACAATGATGCTCCCCTCGACTTCCCTCTGAACGAAGGGGACGTGGTCTACCTAGAGGCAAAGAACAAGGAGGCCTCCCCACGCTACCCGACCTACACGGTGCGTATCGGAGACTCCATGCATGAGATCTCCCAGCGCTTCGGCATCCGACTAGATAGGCTCTACAAGCTCAATGATAAGGACGACGAGTATGTACCCGAGGAGGGAGATATACTACGCCTGAGATAGCTCACACCGCCCAGACGACAAAGAGAGACAAAGCAATGAACGAACGCTATATGCAGCGAGGTGTATCAGCCTCCAAGGAAGACGTACACAACGCTATCCGTAATGTAGACAAGGGGCTATACCCAAAGGCCTTCTGTAAGATCATCCCCGACATCCTCGGCGGAGATGAGGCCTACTGCAATATCATGCATGCCGACGGTGCAGGGACTAAGTCCTCCCTCGCCTACCTATATTGGCGTGAGACCGGTGACCTCTCCGTCTGGAAGGGGATCGCCCAGGATGCCCTGATCATGAATATAGACGACCTGCTCTGCGTAGGCGCTATCGACGGCATCCTAGTCTCCTCCACGATCGGCCGCAATAAGCACCTCATCCCCGGCGAGGTCATCGCAGCGATAATCAATGGGACCGAGGAGCTCCTAGCTGAGCTCCGTGACCAAGGCATCGGTGTATACGCTACGGGGGGCGAGACAGCTGACGTGGGAGACCTCGTACGCACGATCATCGTGGATAGCACCGTCACCTGCCGTATGAAGCGTAGCGAGGTCATCGACAACGCTCGCATACAGGCAGGGGATGTGATCGTAGGGCTAGCCTCCTCGGGGCAGGCGACCTACGAGCGACAGTACAACGGAGGTATGGGGAGCAATGGGCTCACCTCCGCCCGTCATGATGTACTAGAGCATAGCCTAGCCAAGCGCTATCCAGAGAGCTACGATGCACAGACCCCAGACGAGCTCGTCTATAGTGGGAGCCGAGGGCTCACCTCGCCCGTAGAGGGGACGCCACTAGATGCAGGGCGACTCATCCTCTCCCCTACCCGCACCTATGCCCCGATCATACGCCAGGTGCTCCAGGAGCTCCGTCCACGGATCCATGGGATAGTACACTGCTCGGGGGGAGCCCAGACAAAGGTGCTCCACTTCGTCGAGGGGAAGCACGTCATCAAGGACAACATGTTCCCCATTCCTCCCCTCTTCGCCCTCATCCAGCAGGAGAGTGGCACCCCTTGGCAGGAGATGTACAAGGTCTTCAACATGGGTCATCGTATGGAGCTCTATGTCGCTCCAGAGGATGCCCCTCGCATCATCGAGATCTCAGAGAGCTTCGGCGTCGAGGCTCGTATCATAGGCCGTGTCGAGGAGGCGCAGCACAATAGACTCACCATCCATTCCCCCCACGGCATCCTGAGCTACGAGTAATATCCCCCCGACACGAGTCATATCTTCACCTATATACTTTTAGTATTTACCTTATCCCGAGACGACATTCATGGCAATAGAGAACGACCTGCTCCAGCGCATCGAGAGCCTAGAGGTCCGCTTCCAGGAGATCACCTCCCTGATTACCGCCCCAGATATCATCGCTGACCAGAAGCGCTTCATGAAGCTCAGTAAAGAGTACCGAGATCTGGAGCGTATCCTAGAGAAGGGGAAGGAGTACCGGAACCTACTGGGCAATATCCAGGAGGGGCGCGAGACTCTGGAGGCTGAGAGCGACCCTGAGCTACGCACGATGGCTCGGGAGATGATGCAGGAGGCAGAGGAACGCATCCCCGCCCTAGAGGATGAGATCAAGCTCCTACTCATCCCCGCAGATCCCGAGGATGCCAAGAATGTAGTGATGGAGATACGAGGTGGGACAGGTGGTGACGAGGCCGCCCTCTTCGCCGGCGACCTCTATCGCATGTACGTACGCTACTGCGAGGGACGTGGCTGGACGACAGAGGTCACCAGCATGAGCGAGGGGACTGCAGGCGGGTACAAGGAGATCGTCTTCACCGTCACAGGTGATGGTGTCTACGGGGTACTCAAGTACGAGAGCGGTGTACACCGGGTACAGCGTGTCCCAGAGACCGAGACGCAGGGTCGTGTACACACCTCTGCTGCCTCGGTCGCAGTCCTCCCCGAGGCGGAGGAGGTGGATGTCGTCCTCAACCCTGCTGATATAGAGATGCAGACTGCTCGCTCCGGTGGTGCTGGAGGGCAGAACGTGAACAAGGTGGAGACCAAGGTACAGCTCACCCACAAGCCTACGGGGATCGTCGTCGTCTGCCAGCAGGCTCGTACCCAGCTGGCCAACCGTGAGCTGGCCATGCAGATGCTGCGTACCAAGCTCTATGACATAGAGCTCACCAAGCACAACGAGGAGATAGCAGCACGACGCAAGACGATGGTCTCCACGGGGGACCGATCCGCCAAGATACGTACCTACAACTATCCACAGGGACGTGTCACCGATCACCGCATCAACCTCACATTGTATAACCTAGCTGCGATCATGTCTGGAGAGATCCAACCCATCATCGATGAGCTAATCATCGCAGAGAATATTGAACGAATGAAGGAAGCTGCACTCTGAGGATATCCTAGAGCTGCTAGCCTCTCCCTCCCTAGGGAGCGGGATGCTAGCACCTCTTGCCCTAGAGACGTGGCACCATATATAATGTAGACCATGACAAGAGAAGAACTATTTAAGAACATCCAGCGGAAGCGCTCCTTCCTATGCATAGGACTGGACACCGATGTGCGCAAGATACCTCAGTTCCTCCTAGAGGAGGATGATCCCATCTTCGCCTTCAACCGCCGGATCATCGATGCCACAGCACACCTCTGCGTAGCCTATAAGCCTAACCTAGCTTTCTACGAGAGTATGGGCTCCTTCGGTATTCTCGCCTTCGAGAAGACGGTGGAGTATCTGAGGACACACTACCCCGATCAGTTCATCATCGCCGACGCCAAGCGGGGGGATATAGGCAATACGAGTGATATGTATGCTCGTAGCTTCTTTGAGCATCTCAAGGTAGATGCTCTCACCGTAGCTCCCTACATGGGGAGCGATAGCGTCCTCCCCTTCCTCAAGCATAGCGGACACTGGGTCATCCTGCTCGCCCTCACCTCCAACGAAGGGGCAGCAGACTTCCAGCTCTCCGAGATGAAGGACGGCGGAGCCCTCTTCGAGCACGTCCTTCACAAGAGCCTAGAGTGGGGCAATAGCGACCAGATCATGTACGTAGTAGGAGCCACCAAGGCTGCTATGCTTCGTCAAGTGAGAGCTATCGTCCCCGACTCCTTCCTCCTCGTCCCTGGGGTCGGCTCTCAGAACGGAAGTCTGGAGGAGGTAGCTCTCCACGGGCTCAATAGCATGTGTGGCCTCCTCGTCAATGCCTCACGTAGTATCATCTATGCCGATAGCACGGAGGCCTTCGCTAGCGGAGCAGCCGCCGAGGCCGAGAAGCTACGCCACCAGATGGCCGAGATACTGATCAAGAACAAGCTCGTAGAGGCCTAGACGCCGTCCTGTACACACATACATACAGATACATCGTATATTCATGCCGTATAGCGCCGCACAGATAGCACCTCTCATCGGAGGAAAGATCGAGGGGGATGCCACAGCCCTCGTCTCAGGCTTCGGAAAGATCGAGGAGGCTAAGCCTGGCGATCTAGCCTTCCTAGCCAACCCCAAGTACGAGGCATTTGCCTACAGTACACAGGCCTCTATCCTACTCGTCGGGGAGGACTTCGTCCCCCGAGAGTCCGTCACCCCCACCTTGATCCGAGTCAAGGATCCCTATGCCGCCCTCGCCCAGCTCATGCAGCTCGTCGAGGCACAGCAGACCCCTCGCCTCTCGGGTATATCCCCCCAGGCATGCATCGCAGAGGGTGTGGAGCTCGGGGCAGAGGTATATATCGGAGCCTTCGCCGTCATCGAGGAGGGATGCAAGATCGGTGAGGGCGCCCTCATCTATCCTCATGCCTACATCGGTAGGGGGGTGACCGTCGGCCCCAATACCATCCTCTACCCTCATACCACCCTATACCAGGGGGTGCAGGTAGGTGCTCGGTGTATCATCCATGCAGGAGCCGTGATCGGTGCTGATGGCTTTGGCTTCGCGCCCGAGGCCGATGGCTATCACAAGATACCCCAGCTAGGCAACGTTATCCTAGAGGACGACGTCGAGGTAGGGGCAAATACCTGCATCGACCGTGCTGTGATGGGGAGTACCCTCGTCCGCCGTGGGGTCAAGCTAGATAACCTGATCCAGATCGCACACAACTGTAGCGTAGATGAGCATACAGTGATGGCTTCGCAGGTGGGTCTGGCAGGATCCTCGCACATAGGTAAGTGGTGCAAGCTCGGGGGACAAGTCGGGATCAGCGGACATATAACGATAGGAGACCGTGTGGAGATGGGCGGACAGACAGGTGTCCTCAGCAATATCCCCGAGGGCAGCACTCTGATGGGCTCCCCAGCCATGCCTCTGAGGGAGGCCATGCGGAGCTTCGTCATCCAGCCCAAGCTCCCCGACATGTATCGTCGCCTACAGGCACTAGAGAAAGAATTAGGAGAACTCAAGCAACAGCAATCAAAGTAGATAAAGTAGATATGGACAAGCAGAAGACACTGAAGGATAGCTTTACCCTCACAGGCAAGGGCCTTCATACGGGACTAGATATACAGATTACCTTCCTCCCTGCCCCCGCAGGCACAGGACGTACCATTCGTCGTATAGACCTAGAGGGAGCCCCCGAGATCCCAGCACTCTCAGAGTACGTCAAGGGGACTGAGCGAGGGACTGTCCTCATCAAGGGTGCCGCCTCTGTCAGCACGATCGAGCATGCCATGGCCGCTCTATATGCCAAGGGCATCACCAACTGCATCATCGAGGTCAATGCCCCTGAGTTCCCCATCCTAGATGGTAGCGCCAGAGCCTATGTCGAGGCGATAAACCGAGTCGGCATCGAGGAGCAGTCTCAGCCTGCTGAGCCCTATATCGTCAAGCAACGCCACGAGGTCATCTCCGAGGATGGACGCTCTCGTATCATCCTCCTGCCAGATAATAGGTTCGGGATCGACGTCCATGTCTCCTTTGACTCTCCCGTGCTGGATAACCAGTTTGCCTCGCTGGAGAACTTAGCGGACTTCGATACGGAGATCGCCACCTCTCGTACCTTTGTCTTCGTCCGCGAGGTAGAGACGCTGCTGGAGCACAACCTCATCAAGGGGGGAGACCTAGACAATGCCCTCGTCATCTACGACACCCCGATGGAGCAGGAGCAGCTAGACAAGATCTGTGACCTAGTGGGCGTACCCCACAAGAAGGACCTATCCCTAGGCTACATCAATAATGCTCCTATCCTCTTTCCCAATGAACCTGCACGCCACAAGCTCCTCGACGTCCTCGGGGATCTAGCCCTCATCGGGCGCCCTATCCGTGGGCGTATCATCGCCTTCTGCCCGGGGCACAAGATCAATAACGAGATGGGAGCTAAGATCCGCAAGGACATCAAGCTAAACGAGGCTCAGGCACCCGTCTACGACCCTAACCAGGCTCCGCTCCTAGACGTCAATCGTATCCGAGAGCTACTCCCCCACCGCTACCCCTTCCTCATGGTCGATAAGATCATCGAGATCGGGACGGACTACATCGTCGGGGTAAAGAGCGTCTCGGGCAATGAGCCCTTCTTCCAGGGGCACTTCCCCACCGAGCCCGTGATGCCAGGTGTGCTGCAGATCGAGGCTATGGCTCAGGTCGGCGGGCTCCTCGTCCTCAACACCATCGACAAGCCAGAGGAATACTCGACCTACTTCATGAAGATAGACAACGTGAAGTTCCGTCAGAAGGTCGTCCCCGGAGATACCCTCATCTTCAAGCTTCGTCTACTGACAGAGGTGCGCCGTGGAGTAGCCAATATGCGTGGTCTAGCCTTCGTCGGGGAGAAGCTCGTCTGTGAGGCAGAGTTCATGGCTCAGGTCGTCAAGAATAAGTAGTCCGAAGTCTCTATACAGAATAGCTGTAGATTATGTCCAGTAATAATATAAGTCCACTGGCCTCCATACATCCAGAGGCCAAACTCTCCCCAGGGGTCATCGTACACCCCTTTGCACTCATCGAGGAGAACACCGAGATCGGCGAGGGCTGCATCATCGAGAGTCATGCAGTCATCAAGAGTGGAGCCCGTCTAGGGAAGCACTGCCACATCCATCCAGGTGCTGTCGTGGGGGGGATCCCTCAGGACCTCAAGTTCGCAGGAGAGGACAGCCTAGCTATCGTCGGTGATCACACCACGGTACGGGAGTGTGCGACGATCAATAGGGGGACAGCCTCCCGTGGCCGTACCGTCGTCGGGAGCCACTGCCTGCTGATGGCCTACTCCCACGTCGCCCACGACTGTGTCCTCGGCGATCACGTGATCCTAGGCAACGCTACTCAGGTAGCAGGCGAGGTAGAGATCGATGACTACGCGATCCTTAGTGGTGGCTCTCTGATCCACCAGTTCGTACGTATCTCCCAGCACGTCATGCTCCAGGGTGGATCTCGTGTGAACAAGGACATCCCACCCTATACACTCATCGGGCGTGACCCTATCGTCTACTGCGGGATCAACATCGTCGGACTCCGTCGTCGGGGCTTCACCAACGAGCAGATCTTCCGCATCAACGACATATATCGTACCCTCTACCAGCGTGGACTAAATAATACTGAGGCCTTCAAGGCTATCGAGGAAGAGATCCCAGATAGCTATGAGCGTCAGCTAATCCTGGACTTCATCCGCTCCTCCGAGCGGGGTATCGTCCGAGGGACTATGGACTAGTCACTCCGCTCAGTACTGAAGTCTAGCTCCCGCACATCATCCGTACCTAGGGACGAGGCCTATACACATAGGTGAAGCTCCTAGTAGAGCCTCATCCCTAGGTGCCTCATCGCTAGAGCACAACGAAGTGGATGCCCCTGCGGAGCCTGTGCACGAGTATCACCCGATAACCTCCTCTCCCCCTCTCATTCGTATCCAATGCAAAAGATCTATACAGGTAAGCAGCTACGGGCTCTGTATCGTCAGGCAGAAGTATATGACCATCTCTCCGCCGAGGATCATATAGAGCGTGCTGCACGCTCCTTCGAGCAAGAGTTTCGTCGTCTCTACACCCAGACAGGGCACACGATCTATGTCTTCGCTGGAGCTGGTCGCTGTGGGGCCTATGCTCTGCGCATCGCCTCCTACCTAGCTCAACGAAGCTATACAGTCATGGCCTACCTATTCTATCGAGAGGGGAAGCTATCGGAGGAGTGTGAGGCCATACGTAGATCTATCGCAGATGGAGATCTCCGACTCGAGGAAGTCTATCGCAACTTCACCCCACCGAGGATCAAGGAGCAGGATGTCATCATCGATGGGCTATTCGGCACAGAGCTGACTACCCCACTCTTCGGGGGGTATGTCGGTCTCGTTGACTTCCTCAACGCTTCGAAGGCCTCCATCGTGAGCCTTGAGCTCCCCAGTGGACTCTTCGCTGAGGACAACTCGGGGAACGATCTGGAGCATATCATCAAGGCCAAGTATACCATCTCCTTTGACTGTCCCTACCTAGCCTTCTTCTTCAAGGAAAATAAGCCCTACATCGGCCAGTGGTCTTACCTCCCCCTAGGGATCAGTCCTCAGGCGCAGGATGAGCTCGATGCTAGCTACTATCTCACCGAGGACGCCTCCCTGACGAGCGCTCTCAGGATCCCGCCGACACTGGGGGAGGAGAAGATCCTCTTCCTCACGACAGAGTATGGGCACACAGGTCGGACACTCCTCTCCGCCAAGGCTGCTCTCTACTCAGGTTGCCATGAGGTATGTGCCCTCGTACCAGAGGAGGAGCAGCTAGCCCTACAGCTAGCCCTCCCTGAGCTCGTCGTCCTGCCCCACACCCCTCGCACAGAGCTCTTGTCCAAGTCTAATTACTACAAGGCACTAGTCATCAGCGAAGGCTTCGGACGAGGAGAGGCTGCGTGCTCACTCCTAGAGGGGTTACTCACGTCGACTAATCGTCCCTTCCTCCTCGACAGTGATGCCCTAGAGCTCATCGCCAATAAGCGTTCGCTACTAGACATCATCCCGAAGGGGAGCATCCTCATCCCCACCCATGCGGAGTTTGACCGCATGACCACGAAGCATCGAACCGATGCTGATCGTCTCTCTCGAGCCATAGAGCTCGCCGAGCGACTAGATGGCTACGTTATCCTCCGCGATATACATACTGCGATTTGCCTCCCAGGGGGTACTGTCTTCTTCGACACCTCTGGCAATAGGGGGCTCCACTCTATGGGCTGTCGCAACGTCCTCTCTGGGGTCATCGCAGGGCTACTTGGCCAAGGGTACGATGCCATCGTAGCCTGCGCCCTCGGCGTCCATCTCTGTGGTCTGGCTGCAGAGCTCTATGCGGGACGTCACTCTGAGCGGAGTCTCACAGCCACTCAGCTCATCGAGCAGCTAGGGAGTGCCTATCAGCAGCTAGAGGTACGCTAGGAGGGCATAGCCAAGGATGAGGAGCCCCCTATCAGAGAGTACCTCTCACCGACAAATACCTAATGGGGCGAAGGCCTGGGATAGCACCCAGCCTTCGCCCCTTTTATCATTCTAGTGCTTTTATATTATCTTTGTAACAATTCCAACAATAGTTAATTTCACCTAATCACAAGTAATAATGGGAAAGTTCATCCAAGAGTTTAAGGAGTTTGCCCTCAAGGGGAATGTCATGGACATGGCGATCGGTATCATCATCGGTGGCGCCTTTGGTAAGATTGTCACCTCGCTCGTGAACGACATCATCATGCCTCCTATCGGGCTCATCACGGGGAGTAGCTTCGAGGATGCCAAGATCGTCCTACGCGAAGCCCAGACAGATGCTGCGAGCGGGGAAGTGCTCAAGGAAGCCATCACGCTCAACTGGGGGAGCTTCGTACAGACGACTGTAGACTTCTTCATCATCGCCTTCTGTATCTTCGTCCTGATCAAGGCAATGAATAGCTTCCGCAAGAAGGAGGCCGAGCAGCCCGCTGCTCCAGCTCCTACACCTGAGGATATCCAGCTCCTACGTGAGATCCGTGACGAGCTCAAGCGCCGTGATAAGTAAGGGCTACTGAGACCCTATCCAACCTATAGGCATGAGGCCCCCTAGCTCCGTGGAGCTAGGGGGCCTCGCTTCATACGCTATGGCGCAGTATCTCTGGGGAGGGATCTTACTTCGTCTTTAGGACGAAGCTGAGCTCGATATCATCATTGATGAACTTGTCGCCGAGCCCCGTGAAGAAGCTCTTGGAGCCGTACTTGACGTTCCAGTCTGCACGATTGATGGTGAAGGTCTTACTCGTGATCGTGTAAGCACCCGTGGCGGGGTCAGCTACAACGGAGGCAACGGGGATCGTGATGTTCTTCGTTACGTCCTTGAGCGTGAGGTTGCCCTGTAGCTCTGTGAGCTCGGCTACCTTGACACCCTCTGCAGGGAGGTTGGTGAGCTCAAAGCGAGCCTCTGGGTACTTCGCTACGTCGAAGAAGTCTTCGCTCTCTAGGTGCTGCTTGAGCTTATCTGCTCCATCCTCTGCCTTGAGGTCTTCCACGATGATACCATTCATCTGGATGGAGACAGAGCCCGCTCTGAGGACACCGTCCTTGAGGTCTAGCTCACCTGCACTTACGGGGAGCTTACCATAGTGCTGTCCACCGGGCTTGAAGCCCTTCCAGCTCAGGTAAGAGACAGAGCTATCGACCGATACGGTCTGCCCTACGGTGAGGGTATTGGCTGCGACAGAGTCGCTAGCGGAGACGGCATTCTGGCCCTTCTGTCCTGAGCATGCGACGAGGGCTAGGCTGAGAGTAAATAGGCCGAGGAGGGAGGCCTTCTGATTCTTGTTCATTGTCCTTAATACTAATAAATAAGTTATAGGTATAACGTAGGGAGCATCCAGCCATATGACGAACTGGATCTCCCTACGATCTTTAGTATTGTTAACAATGAGTCTACCTCTTAGTTCAGCCACAGAGGGCTATCCCTTGTCAGGATTTCGCACAGTCCCCTCCCATAGAGGGACGGTAGGACGCACCTCGGGGGCTATTCCTTCTCCTTGATGAGTCCGTGACGGTAGGCATAGAGGAGCTTCTTGAGCTCGTCGACCTGATCCTTGAGGATGATCCCTTGGTCTGTGGCACGTACGAGGACACGATCCGTCGCATACTCCCTGACTACCGAGGTACTAGAGATGTCCTCCATATGCTCGATGGCCTCCTTCGTAGAGCTGAAGGGCTCATGCTTCACCAGATGTAGCCCCTGCGAATTGAAGATCAGCGTATAGCCTGCTATCCCAGTGCTAGACTGGTAGGCACGACTGAAGCCCCCGTCGATGAGCATGAGCTTACCACCGGCCTGTAGGGGGTGCTCTCCCTTGACTGCCTTCACGGGGACATGACCATTGATGATATGTGTATCGTTGCCCGTCAGGCCAAACTCCTCTAGGATGTGCTCACACACCTCCTGCTCGACCCTATAGACATAGTAGTATCCCTTCTCCTCGTGGTGCGTCTCCTTGTCTGCGATGAAGTACCGCTCGAAGGTCGTCATCGCCGACTTGTCAAAGAGAGGAGAGTCTGGGCCACACCATAGGTACCAGAGGAAGTCCACCGCCTCGGCATGCTCGATATGATCTGACGACGACCAGTGTGCACGACGTACGAGCTCATCGACACGATCCATCATCGCACGTCCTGCATAGAGCTTCTTACCGATACGGATCTTCTTGAAGCTCCTATCCTCATTGAGGGGGACGGAGGCATGGAAGAGGAGGTTATGGTTGTAGGTCAGATACATTCCTCCCTTCTTGTAGAGGAAGTTGATGTGGCTACGTAGCTTCTCGCTGTGCGTGAAGGAGTGTAAGAGCTTCTCCACGACCTCGGCCTCCATCTCCGTGAGGCGATAGGGATCAGCAGGGTCGACTGTGGGGAAGTGCGTATCCTTGAGTGGGTACGTCTTGCCATCGGGCAGGGTGATCGTCCCCGCCCCTAGGTCTAGGCGATGTAGGAGGTCTCTATCCTCCATCTTGTACTCTGGACGACGGGCGATGATCTGGTGCTCGAGCTTGAACTGGATGATTGCGATCGCCTTGTGCATCTGTCCCATCAGCACTAGGCTCTTGTCATCATACTTCTCATCCGTATCCCCGAGCTTCGGAGCGAAGGCCTTACAGGGATCCTTGCCATAGACCTCCATCGCTAGGCGGGCTAGAGGGAGCATATTGATCCCATAGCCATTCTCCAGCGTAGAGGAGTTGGCATAGCGTAGGGCGATACGTATCGCATTAGCCATACTAGCGGCATTCCCTGCAGCTGCACCCATCCAGAGCATATCGTGGTTCCCCCACTGGATATCTACGTTGTGGTAGGTAAGGAGCTTGTCCATGATGACATGTGCCCCTGGGCCACGGTCGAAGACGTCGCCTACGATATGTAGGTGGTCGATAGCCAGCCTCTGTATGGTCTCACAGATAGCCGTGATGAAGTCATCAGCCTGTCCTGTCTCGATGATCGAATCGAGGATAGCGCCTACGTAGGCGGACTTCTTGGGGTTCATACTATCCTCATGGGTGAGCTCCTGAGTGATGTAGCTGTACTGTGGGGGTAGGGCCTTGCGTACCTTGGAGCGGGTGTATTTCTCACTCACACGCTGCAGTACCTTGATGAGCTGATTGAGCGTGACCTTGTACCAGTCGGTAGAGATGGCATGCTTCTGAGCTAGTCGCTCTAGGCTCTCCTTGGGGTAGTAGATGAGTGTGCAGAGCTGACGGAGCTCCTGCTCACGTATCTGCCCGGCGAAGAGGCTCTCTACCTTGGTACGTATCGTCCCTGAGGCATTCTTCAGCACATGGATGAAGGCCTCGTACTCGCCGTGGATATCGGCTAGGAAGTGCTCTGTACCCTTAGGGAGGTTGAGGATAGCCTGTAGGTTCATGATCTCGGAGGCTGCCGAGGCCGCATTGGGGAACTGCTTGGAGAGCAACCCGAGATACTTGAGTTCTCTTTCTGTGATGTCCATAGTCGTATCTGTTAATGTGCTTGCTGTATGCATAGTGTTCTTTTTAGTGATTGAGGAGCTCTGCGTACTTGACCCCAGAGGCTCCTCGTATCTTCTTAAGTAAAAGGGTTAGTGCCTCTCTGCGCTCCACATAGAGGACGAAGGCTCCATGAAAGAGGCCATCCTCTGAGTGGATGGCATAGCTACGGAGCTTGATCCCCTCCTCCTTGCGGATGAGTGAGGTGATGTTGGTGGCGATAGCTAGCTCGTCACGCCCCACGACCTCTAGGCTCATGACCTGAGCGTGTCCCTCATCACCATTCCATCGTGTGCCGATGATCTTGTGCGGAGAGTGGGCGAACATATCGGGGGCATTAGGACAATTCGTGCGATGTACCTTGATGCCTCGGGAGGTCACGAGACCGAAGACCTCATCCCCATAGACGGGCTGACAGCACTGGGCAAGGCTATAGGCCACCCCTGAGAGGCCACGATCTAGGATCAAGACCTCGGAGGTCGAGGAGGAGACCACGGGGCTCTCCCCCTCGGGCTCGTTGTAGACAAGGCTCTCTGCCGAGCGTGAGGCCCCTACGGCCGGCTGTACCTCTTGGGCAGAGCTGGCATGGAGCTCCTGCTCATAGAGGTTGAGGAAGTCGTGGACATCCAGCCGATCTCGGGTGAGGTCTCGATAGAAGTCGGAGAGGGTCTTGTAGCCCTTGCGTTGGGTCACTCGGATAAAGGCCGCCTCCTCGAAGGGGAGCTTCCTATTCTTCATCCTTCGGCGGATGAGTTCCTTGGCCACACTGATCCCAGCCTCCTCCTCTGCTCGGAGGAGCTGGCGGATCTTAGCCTTAGCCTTAGGACTGACGACGATGGAGAGCCACCCGGGCTTCGGGCTCTGCTGGGGCGAGGTGATGACCTCCACGCTGTCCCCGTTGCAGAGCTGATGCCTCAGGGAGACGTTCTTCCCATTGACCTTACCTGATATAGCCTTGGCACCGACACGGCTATGGATCATGAAGGCGAAGTCCAGTAGGGTCGCCCCCTGAGGGAGCTTGAGTATCTCCCCCTTGGGGGTGAAGACATAGATCTCCCGAGCCTTGAGGGTCAGGAGCGAGGACTCCAGCGTCTGTCGCTTCTCATCCTCCTGCGAGGTGTCACGCACAGCCTCCAGAGCCTCTCGAACCGAGGCTAGGAAATCATCCAGCCCATGCTCGCTACGGATCCCCTTGTAGCGCCAGTGGGCAGCCACACCACGCTCGGCTACGACATCCATACGCTTGGTACGTATCTGCACCTCTACCCAGCGGTTCTCAGGCCCGAGGACCGTCGTGTGGAGGCTCTCGTAGCCGTTGCTCTTAGGGATAGAGATCCAGTCCTTGAGTCGCTCGGGGTTCGGGCGATACATATCGGTGATGATGGAGTAGACCTGCCAGCAGACCTGTCGCTCTCGCTCTAGGGGGACATCTAGGATCACTCGGATGGCGAATAGGTCGTAGATGTCCTCGAAGGGGAGCTTCTTGAGCTTGTTGCTGATGGAGCTAATGCTCTTGACCCGCCCCTTCATCTCAAAGGGTACCGAGAGCTCCGCTCGTAGCCGGTCACGCACCGGGGCGATGAAGGCGGCGATATAGGCGTCTCGGGCAGCCTTGGTCTCGCCGAGCTTGCGGGTGATGAAGCCGTAGGTCTTGGGCTGGAGGTAGCGTAGGCAGAGATCCTCCATCTCCCCCTTGATGGTGTAGAGCCCGAGACGATGGGCGATCGGGGCATAGAGGAAGGAGACCTCTGAGGCTAGCTGTGTACGAGCCTCCTCGGTATAGAAGCTCTTGGCATGGCGGAGCAGATAGAGGCGGTCGGCGATGATGATCAGCACGACACGCATATCCTCGGCCATAGAGATCAGGAGGTTGTGGAAGTTCTCCGAGCTGATGGCCTCCCGACGCATGTAGAGCTCCGAGGTACGGACGAGTAGCTGTAGCAGACGCAGTACCTCTGTCCCATACTCAGCCACTATCTCCTCACTGCTGAGGCTACCCTTGGCGAAGGGACGATAGAGTAGGACGGCGAGGATAGAGGGGGCATCTAGTCCGAGCTCCCGAGCTACGAGACAGGCGACCTCCAGGTGTAGGATGAGACCATGGATACGGTGTAGCCCCTCATCACTGGTCTCGAAGCATCCTGCCACCACAGCCCTCGTCAGCCAAGTGTAGGCAGAGCGTACCTTCGCCTCTCCCGCTACGGGCTGTAGTGTCCGGATGAGGTAGCGACTACACTGGTAGATCTGTCTCTTTTCGTCTTCGCTAAACATACTCTTTGGTTTCTTATGACGAGCTATTTGGTGACTAAAGGTACGAAATCTACCTAATCGAATACAAAAAGCCTAAAAAGACACGATCTCGGACATGGATATAACGACACATAGTCCCTCGGTCTACCTCCCCCACCCTACCCCTCAGCCAGCGGGGCACCTCTCTGTGGCGAGGGAGTCTCCTTGGGCTCTACTTGCTCTGATTACCCTCAAATAGTTCTCTCAGGGGGCGAGACGTATCTATAGGCTCCTCTTCGTGGAGGAAGTTCGTTGGGATAATCTCCGTGGAATCCCTTGGGACAAACTCCTTGTAGCGACACGAGGGTAATAGGCTCACTGTGATGGGACTGATCGTCTGCTCGATATACTGGTAGGTCATCGTCCGGCTACTCATGAGACGCTGAAGTATCGGGTCTCCGAGGAAGCTATATCGCCTCCGATCACAGTACGAGAAGCCAGAGGTATCCTGTAGGATATAGGCGACGCAGAGGTCTCCCACACCATTGCGATCCCTCAGATGATCTACGATCAAGATCTGATTATCCGCAGGGCTCTCATAGAGCTCCCTGATAGCCATATTTTCACTGATAAAAAGGGGTACTTCAGCATAGCTCACCCTTATACGACTCTCATAGCTGAAAGGGCTCATCAGACAATCTATGCCTCGCTTGCGACTGAGGGGCTCATAGCTACGGAAGATAACGAGATGATTGGGGATGCTGAGGATAATCCCCTCTGTCCGTATACCGACCCGACCCAGTAGCTCATTGAGGTACCGTGCCCATGTCCCTCTCTTATAGCGAAGCGTCTCTGTCCCAGATAGGAGGGAGATCCTGCGAGAGGGATAGCGTCGTGTGAGGAACCCTAGCACTGCCATATAGGTATGCCCCTCTTCGTCCCAACTGGTGAACTTGCCCGGCTCACTGACGACCAGATGATCTACAGCTCGGATCTCAGATAGAGGACGGGGGGTGATCGGGGGTTGTCCTTCCTTGCCCTTCAGGGTCCACTGAGTCGTCCTACAGCCCCAGAGGCTCAGGATGAGGAGTAGGGGTAGGAGGTATTTAGTATTCATAAGCCTTTACTGCTCTCTATGGAGTATGAGTATCGTGTGGGCAGAACTCTGCGGACTCCTCGCCCTGTGCCCCGGGTGTGGAGTCTGCTGGCTATTTCACTCCTACCTCTTCGGTAAGGTAGGTCTTAGGGATCACCTCGGAGGAGTTCCGTGGGACAAACTCCTTGTAGCGACACGAGGGCAGGAGGCTCACTGTGATCGGACTGATGAACTCAGCTATATGCTGGTAGGTCGTACTCCGATTGGTGAAGAGGCGACGATACCATGTATAGCCTAGGAAGCTGTAGCGCTCTAGTTCGTCCTCCGAGAATTGGGAGGTATCCTGCAGGATATAGGCGATACAGAGGTCACCTACATCATTGCGGTCTCGTAGATGATCCACGATCAAGATCTGATCCTCTGCGGGAAACTCATAGAACTCCCTGACCGCCATATTCTCAGAGGTAAAGATGCCTGGCTGCGTATATTGGACTCCTATACGACTGATTCTGGAATGAGGGGCTATCAGACAGTCCACGATACGTCTACGGCTCGGAGCCTCATAGCTACGAAAGACGATGAGGTGATTCGAGACGCTGAGGATAACCTTCTCGATCCGTATGCCTATTCGGCTTAGTCGCTCATTGAGGTAACTAGCCCATGCTCCATCCAGATACCGAAGGGTCTCTACTCCCGATAGTGTTGGAAGGTGATCGGTGATGCTGAGTCGTGTTACCCACCCCATATCAGCTTCATAGGTATGCCCATTCTCTTCCCAACTAGTCCTCCCATCTCGATCCCTAACTGCGATATGATCTATCACTTGGATCTCAGACAGCGGGCGAGGAGTGATCGGGGCTTGCCCTTCCTTCGCCTGAAGCATCCCTCGGGACGTCCTGCAGCCCCAGAGGCCTAGACCGAGGAGTGCGATACACAAGACCTGCCGAGCGCTCATGGCTCTACTTCTCTATGGGGTTGTATGGGAGGTTGAGCATAGGATCACCCTTGAAGGATGTTCGTCCTCCGAGCGCCTTGATAGCTTGTTCGGGATTGGCATAGAGCTGGACGATGATCTTCTCCAGTTCCTTCCTCGTTGTGGGGCGCTGGTTCCACTTCCAGCGGACGATATTCTCCCCAGCGGAGAGGTTGGTGATCCCTATGCAGGTATACCGATAGTCACCCTCGCTGTCAGCGACCTCTAGGATCAGCCCGGGTAGTCCCTCGAACTTGTACGGCCCCTCAGAGAGTGGGATCTCTGGTGTGAACCAAGCGATCCACTGCCTCCCCCCAAAGGCGACCTCTGCCCTCTGACAGCTATGTCCGAGGATTTCCCGCTTCTCGGGCTTCACCTGCCATTGTAGGGTAGGCTTAGGCTCTACATAGCTCACCACATGAGCGCTGGGCAGACGATAATCTGTGGTAATATCCTGAGCCTTTGGGTAGCCCCGGTAGAGGATCATCGGCGGGACAACATCTGTCACGATCTTCCGAGGAAGCTGCCCAGCCTCGAGCAAGGGTGTGGCGGCAGAGTCTGCTTGGTAGTGTTTCAGACTATACACCTTACTGATCTGTGTCCCTATGTCTAGGCGCACCTGATCCTGAGTGACATACTCCCGATCAGTAGGATCAGAGATGAAGTCTAGCTGGTAGAGTATACGATACTGCACCCGATCTAGACTATCAGCCTCAGCGAGCGAGCGTGGTGTGTCGAAGACCTGTGCCCCGAGGGGGAGGATGCTGAATAGGGATACTCCTAGGAGTATGAGTTTAATGGCTTTCATATTATATCTATAGTTAGTAGTTAGAGCTTGAATGAGACCTTCACGAGCACCGCACGAGGACGTAGACGATAGCTGTGCTGGATGGTAGCATAGGATAGGCGCTGGATGCTGTGATAGGCCTGCATGCCCAGCAGATTATTCAGTTCGCAGCCCACCTCTACTCGAGAGCCGCTCCACTTGAGCTGGCTGTCCAGGAGTAGGACATCGGTCTTTTCGCTGGAGGAGCTGACATGATTATGCTCTAGGATGATATCCCAGAATATGTTTTTCCCAAAGGCTACTCCTATCTGTGCGGTCTCGGAGAGGAGGTTATCGATCTCGGTGCGAGAGGCGAATCGGGAGGTATAGTTACGTCCATAGTAGACATTGTAGTCCAGGAGGATTTCCTTGATGGGATTGGCCTTCAGGGCTAGTCGCACGCTCTGGGTATGTACTTTATAGGGCGTGATCGTCCCCTGATAGGCTACCTGCCCTAGATGGTGTGTATAGCCTAGGTCGAGGTCGATCCCTAGGCCTGCCCAGGTAAATCCCTTGCTCAGCGACCACACCCCCGAGAAGGTCTGTGTATGGTGCTTGTGCTCGAGGAGCTCATAGCGTCCTCCGTCCTCACCGAGGAGCAGCATCTGGATAAAGGGCTTGTAGTGCATGCTCTGCCTCGCCCTCAGAGAGGACGACAGGAACGAAAAGATGTCTCGGTAGTCTACCCGCCCCTCTAGAGTAGCTGTTTGCTCCCTGAATAGCCTAGGTGTCCCGACCGTCAGACTGCGATAGCTCTCTAGGACGGGGTAGGGATACCAATCACGGATCCTCGGCTCCGTATGTGCATAGCTACCTGCCAACTGGAGACCCCAGTGCTGTCCTAAGCTTAGCTTGACCTTGAGATGAGGCTCGATGAGGAGGCCTGCTAGACGATCCGAGCTTGTCCGTCGGAGCTGGTAGATGACGGGGAGAGCTAGATCTATGGAATACTTCTGACGTAGATAGCTTAGGGTCTGCTCCACACCTACACGCAGGATACGATCATAGCTACTGCCTGTGCGCTCCAGTAGGCTACTCGATAGGCTCTGCCACTGGTACGAGGCGAAGACCTGAGGGCTATACGTCCAGTAACGCACAAGGGGGAGATTGAGGATCCGAAGGCGATTGTCCGTATAGAGACTCGTGAACCATCCCCGCTGCCCGATCATACTGTGTAGTGTGGGGAGTACCTGCTGCAGTTGCTGGTTATTGGCTGTCTCAAAGTCTTCGTCTGAGGTCGTCAGCCGCTGGGTGAGGATAAGCTCTATCGGGAGACGTGTACGGCCATTGATGAAGTGCATCTGATTGTTCAGGTGCAGAGCATCTAGCCCTTGACGCTGAGGGGTCGCTAGTCCATTGAGGGCGATTGTCCCCGAGGCCCTACTCTGCGAGGCGCTTGCACGAAGCTGATCCTTGAGGTAGTAGCTCTGCAAGTTCTTCTCATAGCTAAGGCTGGTCGAGGCGCTCCCCTGCCGTAGTAGATGCTCGATGCGCTCATCTAGGAGGAGCGGGGAGGAGGAGCGTCCATACCGAGCCTGCGAAGAGCCCTCGGAGCGAATCTTATCATACCGATAGCTCCCCTGCAGCTTGAGCTGGCTACTATCCGAGAGGACAAAGGCACTATTGCCACTGGCCATCAGCGACACATTGTCTGTATAGTATGATGGGGGAAGGTTGGGAGTAGCAGGCTTATCTATGCGGGCAAAGATGCGCTCCTCCCTCGCGCCACCCCTCTGTATGCCAAAGGAGCTCTCGTAGTACTGCCTGCCTGAGTTATCGACATACGCCACGCCGAGGAACTGAGCTCTCCGGGCAAGGTAGTTACTCCTAATACGGCTATTGGTCTCAAGCCCATCACCATAGCCAAGACCCAAGTCAAGCGAAACACCCCAGATCCCACGCTTCTTGGGCGAGAGCTTGAGGTTGAGGATGACATCATCCGAGGAGCGTTTGCCTACCAGCGCCTTGATGCCCTGGTAGTTATCCAGCACCTGTATGGTGGAGATGTCGCTCGCGTCTATATTGCTCGTGATCTGCCCATAGTCCCCCTGGGTCAGATCGATCCCCTCGATATTGATTTGCTTTAGGGGCTTGCCTTGGTACTTGAGCAGGCCTCCCTCCATACGCATCCCTGGGATACGGCGGATGACATCCCCGATACTGCGGTCAGTGGCCTTCGCTAGACGAGCGACATTATAGTTGATCGTATCTTGGTTTCCCCAGACCCGTGGAGCTTGCACGGAGACTTCCTTGAGGAGGTAGGTATCCTCCTTGAGATCAATATCTAGCTCGTGCGCTGTGGGGAGTGTGAGACGCTGGGTATAGGTCTTGTAGCCGAGGCAGCGAGCCGACACAATAGCCTGAGTGAGCTGGCCGCTTGCCGTGAGCTCAAACCGTCCTCCAGCATCCGTATGGGCGTAGCTGAGGATGGTACTATCTGTCACGGACAGGAGGGTGATAGAGACTCTGGGGAGTGGCTCCTTGCCTGAGTGGACGACCCCTCGGAGCTTGGTGGGGCTCTGTGCCCCGAGGTTAAGGCTAAGATAGACAAGACCAAACAACCCCGCTCCCCCTCTGCAGAGGGAGGCTAGCAGACTCCATAGGGGCCATGAGCTACTAGATGGGCTTAGGTGGGTGCTTCGGTACCGCATCGCTAACGTGAGTTTGACAATACTACCACAAACCTACAAATAAAAATTGAAACCATACCCATCAAGCTCTACCAGCCACAAAAAGAAGAAACAACGAACTAAACCACAGCAACTTAATAAACAAAAAAGTGTATACACATCGGGCTGAAGTCTGGCTCCTAAGGAGGTCTACCATAGAGTGAATAGCGAGAGAGGCAGGCCTCCCCTCCTGAGTACTCCTCTGCGGGTGCAATGCTTGCTCTGGAGCAGCCTCTGTGAGAGCATACTTATCACCTATGTAAGGTGATGGGAACGTTCATACCGTGAGCGTGTGTGCGCTCTAGGTAAGAGCGCATCCGTCACCTATGTAAGGTGATGAGGACGTGCATACCGTGAGCGCACACACGCTCTCAGTATGTTCGTTTTAGCCCCTCCGAAGAGACCGATACAGAGGATATTACGAGGAGAGATTTCTTCGGTAGATCTTCCCTGATCTAGCATAGTCGTAGCCTAGTCGTGGGAGGGAGTATATACCATAATTATATAGGTAGACTATGAGGTAGAGAATACTACGAGGGATAAGAGGGGAGGGTATTGGGGAGAGGGACAGTGGGTGAGCTAAGAGCGAAGAAAAGGGGTGAACGCCAAGGGGATGCTCAGAGCCGACGCATGATCTCGCTCGCACACTCCTGCCCTTAGATCTTCGGGGATATCATTTCATGTCCCAGGGAGCCTTAGCCCATTACTAAAGATCTTAGGCGTTATCCCTAAGGAATAGACATACAAGCGAGCCCTACAGAGAAGATACTTAGAGCGCACTTGTGTACACGCGTGTA